>CAZDJE010000062.1:0-22233 GCA_964505715.1 uncultured Desulfocapsa sp.
AAAATAAAAACTTGCCGTTATTGTTGGGATGCAGGCCGGGTCGGGAACCGCTGAAAAGAAGCTGCTCTACACTGCGATCAGTAACAGTATCAAAAAAGGTAGATCGTTTAACGCCGCCAGCAGGAGCGACAAATTCTCTGGCGCAATCATCTTCTTCCAGAGCTTGCAGTAATTCTCGGCCGGATGAGAAATCCTGTAGATGATAATATGTGAGAATGCTGAGTAGTTCTTCAGTTTTCATGGCCAATGGCTTGTTGGATCTTGATGTGAGTGGTGGTGTTATAATCAAAATTGGTTGTAATGGTTTGAGTAACAGTTTGTGCGTCGGTGCTATATGTCGTCGCGAATAAAACTTTACGGGCATCGTCATAACATCCTTAATAGATTGGCCTTTTAAGGATGCTTGGCCGTAGGGATTTTTACTTTGTCAAGAAAAAAAGTACGTATTTTGAAAATTTTCACTTTATTTAACATGCAAAATCCTCACTTGACACTACTGCTAAATATGCTTAGAAATCATTGTATGTCATCAAGCAATAGGAGGCGGTATGAGTGATTTCAAGTGGAAGCATTTCCAAGGTGAGATAATTTTAGGATGTGTACGTTGGTACTGCAAGTATGGAATCAGTTACCGTGACTTGGAAGAAATGATGGTTGAGCGTGGCGTTGAGGTGGATCATACAACGTTGTTTCGATGGGTCCAACAAAATACGCTCCAGAAATTGAAAAGCGATTACGTTGGTACTATAAGCCATGTTTAGGTTAAAGCTGGAAGGTAGATGAAACATATGTGAAGGTCAACGGCCTGTGGAAATATTTGTACAGAGCCATTACCAAAAGCGGAAAAACATTGGATTTCTACTTATCATCCACTAGAAATGGTAAAGCTGCCAAGCGATTTTCAGGTAAAATACTTCGTAGAATGAAGGAATATGAAAAACCTAAGACAATCAATACTGACCAAGCTTCCAGCTACACTCGGGCTATCCGAGAATTGAAAGATGAAGGTCTCTTAAATGATCATGTCTTTCATCGGAAAGTTAAAATATCTCAACAACCCCATTGAATCGGATCATGGTAAACTGAAACGCCTGATCAAACCTACTTTGGGCTTCAAATCTATGAAGACGGCCTATGCTACCATTAAGGGATTTGAAGTCATGAGAATGTTAAAAAAAGGCCAGTTCAATATATGGATAGGAGAACTGGGATTGACAGGTGAGATCCGGCTAATTGAAAGGCAATTTGGTATCTACTCTGCTCCATAAACACCATATTATATAAAGATAATTATGGACTAATTGAGTTTTTGCAACAGAGCTAGAGTTTAAAGTCATTGGATAAAGCAAATGAAGGTTCAGGAAAAACAGCTGGTACCGCAACTTTGTAACAGAACACTGATATATCTTCCGATCATTCATACCCAGGAGGATATGGGCTCCTTTAGTGAATCGATTCGACAGGCGACTCTAAAAAAATTTGGAGAGCAATTTTGGAAACAGAAGACACGTTTGATAAATGAGGTCTGGGGAGAAATTGATCGACTCGTCAGCGGTTTGGACCTCAAGGGTGATACGATTCGACTTTACCAGGACGGTTTACCAGTTTGTGGTCGAGAACTTGAGATAGTGACGGAGGTTGCCGAGAGTGGAAGCCTTAATCACCAGATCCTTCTACGGTTAGTGGAAAAAGGCGCTATCCTTATGGGGACGGAATCTCCAGAACTATTACTTGAAGAATATGAACTCGCAAAACAGACTTTGAGTTCGAACAATATTGGGGAAATACGCCCCCTGAAGACATCTCAAAATGAAATGCGGGAGACACTCTTGCGTAGGCGTGATCGAAGTATTGCCGAGCGTATCAACAGTACCCTCGCCAAGGGTGAAACCGGTATTATATTTCTGGGTCTTCTGCACTCACTTGATAGTCTGTTAGATAGTGACATTCTTGTGAGATTTCCTCTCTTTAAACCACCTAATAAAAATAAGGTTCAAAAATGAGATCGAAATCTTTTAAAGCCTTGATCGTTGATGACGAAAAGGAACTGCGTGACCTCCTGTCCCAATTGATGCACGAAATTAGTCTGGAGGTGTTTACAGCGTCAGACGGAGAGATGGCCCTACGGTCAGTTTTGTCGGAATCACCTGACGTGGTCTTGCTGGATTTGAAAATGCCTGGGATGGGCGGTAAGATGGTTCTGGATGCGATAAAGAGTATCGATCCGGATCTGCCGGTTGTTATAATAACTGGCTATGCAGATATTTCAGGTGCAGTTGAGATGACTAAGGCTGGGGTTTATGATTATCTTGGGAAGCCTTTCGATCATAGTGATCTGATCCGAATCGTCAAGAGCGCTATAGCAACACGCAACTTTAAAAAAAGTGGTAGGAATCTGTCCTGCAATTGTGGTGCCCCCCTCTCCTTGAGAAAACTTATGGGGGCAAGTAAGGTTGTAGGTCGGCTTATCTCTGACGTGAACAAGGTCGCAAAGTCTAATTTTACCACAATTATTACCGGGGAAACTGGGAGTGGCAAAGAACTTGTTTCCCAGGCGATCCACCAGGCCAGCTCTTTGCGTGCAGGTCCTTTTTATGCTATCGATTGCGGGGCAATAACACCAACACTTCTGGAGAGCGAACTTTTTGGTCATGAAAAGGGGGCGTTTACCGACGCTGTGAGCCAAAAAAAAGGAAAACTTGAGGAAGCTGAAGGCGGTACCATATTGCTTGATGAAATCACCAATATGCCTTTAGATGCTCAGGCTAAACTCCTCAGGGTACTTCAGGAAAAGGTACTCTACAGGGTCGGAGGCACGACCCCCGTAAAATTGGATGTTCGTCTTCTCGTCGCCTCCAATATTGACCTGAAGGTTGCAATAGATGCTGGTACGTTCCGTGATGATCTCTACTACAGATTGAACGAGTTTGTTATTAAAATACCGCCACTTCGTAAGCGCAAGGAAGATATCCCTCAGCTCGCCAATCGATTTCTGACCCAGGCTTCTCTGGAATTAAATAAAGATGTGAGAAAAATCAGTTCGTCAGCCATGGAGATCCTCCTTGCCTACGACTGGCCGGGAAATGTTCGTCAGTTACGGTCTACTATGCGTCGAGCCGTACTTCTTGCAAATGAAGAAATTACCGAAAAAGAATTGAACCAGTTGGAACTACAGCCTTCAACAACAAGTTCTGGCACCCCTGTCGGTCAGGAAATCGTATGGGATGGAAGTCGTTCATTTAAGGAAATCGTGAAGCAGAGCACTCGGAACGTGGAGAGAAACATTCTTTCCCAGGTTCTTATTCTTACTGGTGGCAACAAAGCGAAGGCTGCCCGTATGCTGAAGATAGATTACAAGACTATTCACTCTAAAGTAAAATCATTAGGGATCACAAAACAAGGAGCCGAACAATGGTAAAAGATGGGAAGGGAAACGATGATCGTCGGGGAGGTTTTGAAGGAGTGCTTGGTGGATTTTCTGATATCCTCGAAAAGCTTGGAGAGCTTGCCGAAAAAGGTGAAAGCCTCTCTAAGTCAGGAGTGTTTCAAGGCCAAAACAAGGATCTGAAGGATCTGAAGGGTGTGTACGGGTTTTCCATTAAATCTGGCCTGGGCGGGAACAATAAAAACGATGATATTAAAGTGGAACCTTTTGGTAATCTCAAAAGGGATGAAAAAACCGGGGAATCCGTCGTCCAGGAAATACAGGAACCGATGGTTGATCTATTTGAAGAAAAAGACCATATCCTCATAGTGGCAGAACTACCTGGCATAGGTGTTGAAAACGTGCAGGTTGATGTCAAGGATGATCTGTTGAATATTTATGCCGAAAAGGGTGAAAAAAAATATCGCAAGGAAATTCTATTACCCAGGTCCTATCAAAAGGAAAAAATGCAGATCTCCTGCAATAATGGCATTCTTGAGATTAAATGTATCCCTTAATTGATGGCGTCGTAAAACACGCTTTGCCTTAATACATAAGATTTCTGTGAAATGTTTGAACACTTGAGCTGAATTGAGGAGAGAGGATATTGCCTCAGTATCATAACAAACGTTGGGAGTAAATAGTGACAAAAAAAACAACCTTAAAACTTAAAATTACTGAGGCTCTGAGCAAGGATGTGGGCCGGTCTTTTGCCCGAATGGGTCCAGAAGATCTTGAAAAATTGAACGCTAAAGTGGGCGATTTTGTTGAGATTACCGGTAAGAAAAAGTGTGTTTGTAAAGCTATGCCTGCATATAAGGATCTTAGAGGACAGTCTAAAGTACAACTGGATGGGATCACCAGAGAGAATGCCGGAGCCGGCATTGATGAGTTTATACAAGCGCGTAAGATCTCTTGCCAACCAGCGGACCAAATCACTTTGACCCCGGTTAACATCTCACCGGTGGAACGTGATCTTAAATATATTGGCAGCCTACTTGACGGTTTGCCCGTGCAGACAGGAGACCGTATTCGGGCCACTTTATTTGGGAGTCGTTCCGCAGATTTCATGGTTGCAGGTACCGCCCCGAAAGGGCCTGTATTTATCAACCCGACCACTGAGCTGATAATCGGCAAATCCAGGGCGAAAGAGACAAAGACCCGGGGTGCCTTATCGTATGAAGATATTGGCGGATTAAAGCAACAGATGCAGCGAATCAGGGAGATGATAGAACTGCCCCTTCGCTATCCTGAGGTTTTCGAACGGCTGGGGATTGATCCCCCGAAAGGTGTGCTGCTCCATGGGCCACCGGGATGCGGTAAGACCCTTATCGCCAGGGCTATAGCCCATGAAACTGAAGCGAACTTCTTTTCGGTAAGCGGTCCAGAGGTTATCCATAAATTTTATGGTGAAAGCGAGGCACATCTACGAAAAATTTTCGATGAAGCCGCGAAAAAGGGGCCAAGTATCGTCTTCCTCGATGAAATTGATGCAATTGCTCCAAAACGTGAAAAAGTGGTTGGTGATGTAGAAAAACGTGTCGTTGCTCAGCTCTTGGCTTTGATGGACGGGCTCAATAAACGGCAAGGCATCATTGTCATTGCTGCCACCAATATTCCCAACGCGATCGACCCGGCCCTGCGTAGACCTGGGCGTTTTGATCGGGAGATAGCTATTCCTATTCCCGACCGCAAAGGGCGATTGGAGATTCTTGAAATTTACAGCCGCGGCATGCCACTTGGCCAGGATGTCGACATGAACCACAACGCCGAAATTACCCATGGCTTTGTTGGAGCCGACCTGGAGGCATTCTGTCGAGAAGCGGCAATGAGCTGTTTGCGGCGGATTATGCCGGATATAGATTTTGCCCTGACAAGTATTCCCTATGATCAACTTGCAAAGCTGGAGGTACATCGTGACGACTTTGCGGTAGCTTTGCGGGAGGTCGAACCATCTGCTATTAGGGAAGTGTTTGTGGAGATTCCCGATGTCAAATGGGATGATGTGGGTGGTCACACTATCATCAAGGAACGTTTAAAGGAGGCTGTAGAATGGCCGCTGAAATATCCCGATCTCTTTGAAACAGCTGGATGCCGACCGCCAAAGGGCATTCTCATAGCGGGGGATCCCGGCTGTGGCAAAACCATGTTGGCGAAAGCTATAGCCAATGAAAGTAATGTGAATTTCATCTCAATCAAGGGACCTGCCCTGCTCTCTAAATTTGTAGGGGAATCAGAACAGGGCGTCCGTGAGATTTTTCTCAAGGCCAAGCAGGCTGCGCCCTGTATTGTTTTTTTTGATGAAATTGACTCGCTGGTACCTATGCGGGGTTGTGGTGCCGTGGATTCAGGCGTGGCGGAACGGGTCCTCAGTCAATTTTTGGCCGAGCTTGACGGTATTGAAGAGTTAAAAGGTGTTTTGGTGCTTGGTGCCACAAATAGAATAGATATGCTTGATCCTGCCATTCTTCGACCGGGCAGGTTTGATGAGATTATTAAAGTTCCTTTGGCCAGCGAAAGCGACCGTAATGAGATTTTTGCTGTACATCTGCGCCACAAGCCGCTTGCCTCTGGAATTATCAGCAAAGATCTTGCCGCCCGAACGGAAGGTTTTAGTGGGGCCGAGATTGCATCTGTGTGCAATAAGGCCGCTATTATGGCCGTTAGACGCATAGTTGATAGTGGAAGTTGGCAAGAGGAGAGCCTATCGTCTGGAAAAGAGGTTCAGATTACGCCTGAGGATTTTAACGTAGCTCTGGAAGAAGTGCAGCAAAGGCTGAAATGAAAAATTCAGGGGAAGCGATTTATCTCTATTGTTTAGCACGCGCAGAATCTCTTTCAATTCCTGATACTACCGGGATTGATGAACGTCATCCTCTCCAATTGCACAGGATGGGCGATATTGTTGCCATTTGGAGTAAGGTCTCCGTGGAAGATTTTAGTGGTGAAAATGCAGATCTCAAATTTGCTGATATTTCCTGGGTGGGTCCGCGAATACGGCGTCATGAGAAGTTGGTGGAACAGGCTATGTCACATTCGCCGGTGTTACCCACCCGGTTCGGGACCATTTTTCTTTCACTGACCAGCCTGGAGCAATTTGTCGAAAAACACCATCAAAAGGTTGTACCATTTCTCGATCAGGTCACGGACATGGAAGAGTGGTCTGTTAAAGGGTATCTCGACCGAAAGAGGGCAAAAGAAAAGCTCCTTGCGCTGGAACTTACTCGACAGCAGGAGAGTCTCTCTCAACTCTCCCCGGGGAAGCGGTATTTTGAGCTGCAACGAATCCAGGCTAGTGTGGATGGGGAATTCAACCTTTGGCTTAAGGAACTCTGCCAAGGCGTCGTACAAGCTTTAAGCAATTGCGGTGGAGATTGTGCAGAGCGATCGATTCTTTCCAGGGATGCAACCGGCAAGGAAATGGATATGATCCTGAACCTGGCTTTTCTGGTGCCCCGTGAGAACGTGGCTATCTTTGGTCGGGTTATTGAGAAAGCTAACATAGAGCATGATTGCCATGGTCTATTGTTTACCCAGTCCGGCCCATGGCCTCCATACAGCTTCTGTCCCACCTTAAGCCGTGATTAACAGTGGGACATCGGAATATAACTTAAAATGAACTTATCCTAAAAAGGGAACCAAAAGATGGCAATACTGCTTTGTGGTATAGTGGATGGCGTTATTGAAGGAATTAAAGAGGGAACTGTTGCTATAGTTGAAAAAGACATTACAGCAATTGGCTATAGAATAGAAAATCCGGCAAGTCTGGAAGACCCGGAGGAATTAAGCAAATCTGTTGAGATATTTAGACATATCAATTCGTGTTACTTTTTAGATTATACCCTCGTTCCACTCAGGTTTGGAAATATTGTAGAAGATGAAGATGAGGTAAAAGCATTTTTAAATAAAACCTATATCCAACTGAAATCCTTATTTAAAAAAAATAACGGGATGGTTGAATTTGTTATCCAGATAAAATTTGATCTAGAGGTGGCTAAAGAAGATATCACCAAACGTGTGGATATGTCTGATATCGTTGCTGTAGGAAAGGCACTGTTTGAGTTAGCTGAGAGTCGCAAAGTTGAAGTTTACACGGCCCTGAAAAACATGCTGTCTCCTCTTGTTGTTGATTATCTGGAAACAGGAAGCACCAATGAGATACAATTAATTAATAATAGTTATCTGGTTGAAAAGGAAAAAGAAAACCTCTTCGAAGAGGCTGTGGATAGAGTTGCTGAAGCAAGTGATGACTGTCTTCTTTTCCAGTACATTGGTCCAATGCCCACATATAGCTTTGTACCTCTTGGCTTCACCAAGGGATGTTTTGAGCTTATCAATGGAGCCAGACTTCTGCTGGGTCTTGGAGATACGTCTACTTTTGATGAAGTGAAAAAAAATTACAGGAAACTTTCCTATGAGTACCACCCTGATAAAAACGCAACTGGTGAAGAAAAGTTCAAAAAGATAAACGAGGCCTATCGGATAATAACAGCCTATTCAGCGACTCAAAAAAATGGAGAATGCTCTTTTGCAAAAGAGGCAATAGAAAATAGTTTTGTCAATCTGTAGCAACTCTCTTTATGTCGTAAAGATCCTATGAAAATACTACTCTATTGCATTGTTTCCAGCGTAGCCCCTGGTCTGCCCGCAACACTTGCAGGGGTGGATAGTGAGCCCGTTTCTGTTGTAGAGGGAAACGGGGTCGCGGCGGCGATTTCCAAGGTTGAACATGGCCCGGATCACCTCCTTACCATCCCCCAGGTCCTCGCGTATGAGAAGGTTATTGAGCTATTACACCACCAGGGCTCGGTTATACCAATGCGCTATGGTTGCCTGTTTGACAATACGCAGCAAATCGTCAGACTGTTGGCCGAACGTGGAGATGAATACCACTCACTTCTTGAACATATCGGAAGCTGTGTGGAGATGGGAATCAGGGTGTTGATAGATGGTACTACCGAATGCACTGATCCTGAGTCGTTACCCGAAAGTAACGAACCAAAGTCACCCTCGGCACCCTCGAACGGGTGCGAATATCTCGCTACATTGAGACTCAAGCATGGCAGAGGAGAACGAGTCACCCAGGTGACCCAACACATTGCAGAGCAATGCAGAACTGTCTTTGCGGGTCTGTTTGTGAACCTTAAAGAGGAGCATCCCTCTCACCCTACACATCAATCGTCTCAGTTTGAAGATGTCTATTCTCTCTATTTCCTTGTTCCCAGGGAGGCGGTCGCTTCTTTTCGTAGCGCATTCCAAACTCTTTATCTCAACCAGCCGGAGAAACTTCTGCTGAGTGGCCCATGGCCGCCCTATAACTTTGTTTTACCCGACTTTGGTAAATGAGTTGTGAGGGCTCATTGGTAATAAACATGAGGTAGATTCTTTTATTTATGAGAAGAGTTCAACAGTCAAACCTGAGGAAAGTAAAATGAAGAATTTCGATAAACTTGATTTCATGCTGTTAGATATTATCCCTTCCTCGGTCTTACTCCTCGATAAAAATTTACGTATCCTCTCTGTCAACCGGAATTATCTTAAAAAGAACCGGCTTGTTAAGTCGAAAACCGTTGGCCGCCGCCTAGCCGAGGTCATCCCCCAGATCATCCTTAAGAATCTTGATATCGTCGAACAGATAGGCCAGGTCTTCAAGACCAACCAGCCAACAAAGGGACATCGCATGACCTATCGGGCGCCCGGTGTCCCTTTGACAAACTATTACTATCGGATCACCCCCTATTGTCACAATGGGCAGCTGGAAGGCGTGATACTTCTGATGGACGATATTACAGAACAGGTGCGGCTCAATGATGAGTTCAATCGTATTGAGCGTCAGCTGGCAAGTGTCGTCAATTGTGCAAGTGATATGGTGATATCAATAGATATCCACAGCAATATTTTAACCTGGAATCCCTCTGCCGAAAAGATTTTCGACTATCCGCATGAGAAGGCGATTGGGAAGAATCTGCAAGGTTTTTTTGATCAGGAATTTGGCCCCGATATTCACGAAGTGTTCTCCAGTCTGGTGGCGGGCAAAAGCCATCAGGCGGCGGCGGAATGGGATATCGTCACAAAACAAGGGGTAAAGATCCGGGCCTCATGGGTCTGCTCACCGATGCTGGATAACCAAATGCGTATCATAGGAATTGTCGCTGTGGGTCGAGATCTCAGTGAACGTCGAAAATTACAATTGAAACTCGTCCATTCTCAGAAGTTTGCTGCATTAGGTGTTATGGCAGGAGGAATTGCCCATGAAATTAGAAATCCCCTGGCTATTAGTTCCTCAGCAGCCCAGTTTCTGATGAGGGATAATATAACAGACGAGTTTCGCAGGGAATGTGCACAAAAGACCTACGACGGTATCCAACGGGCCTCTGGTATTATTGAGAACCTTTTGAAATATGCCCGTCCTTCTATGAATGTTGACTTGGAACCCCTGGTTCTCTCAACTCTCCTGCAAGATACCCTTTTGTTGGTAAGCAATCAGGCAAAGATTCAAAAAATTAATATTATAGCAGAAATAAACGACACCTCCGTTGTGTTCAGTGGCATAAAAAATCTTATCCAACAGGTATTTATGAACCTTTTCCTGAATGCCATGGAGGCCATGCAGAAAGGAGGGACATTAACCCTTTCCATAAAAAAGACCTCCACCACCGTGTCAGTTTATATAAAGGATACCGGAGTTGGTATTGCTGAAGACGAAATCGATAAGATCTTTGATCCTTTTTACACAACCATGTCAACCAAGCTGAGTACAGGCCTCGGCCTCGCCCTAACTTATTCGATTGTCAAGCAGCACTCCGGCACCATTGATGTGAAAAGTAAGCTAGGAAAGGGAAGCACCTTTGTTATAAGGATGCCTCTGAGAGGCAGGAGATTCAAAGCTCTGGAAAAGGCATGAAAAAAGAGAAAAGAATTCTTATTATTGATGACGAGCCTGATATGTGCTGGGCTCTGGAACGGATCCTGAAGGATAACGGCTTCCTTTCGGCTATTACAGGTAGTGGAAGTGAGGCCCTCGCAATCTTGGAAACCAATTCATATCACTTTAAGATGGCATTTATAGATGCAAAATTACCTGATATGGAAGGGCTTGAACTGGCAAAACTGATCCAGGAAAAAGATCCTTCCATAGTTCTGGTAATGATCTCTGGATATTTTTATAAGGATGGCGATGAGGTTCAACAGGCCATGAGGGAAGGCACGATTTTAGCCTTTTTCTCGAAGCCCTTCAATAATGAAGACATTGTGACGATTCTGTCCACCTTTCAACTATGACTGGATGTACCTGAAAGTATGGAATGCTTCCCATAGCGTTTTTTCCATAGTTCCTGGATTAATCATTCAAATGGGGTTTTAGAATAACTTAACTGTCAGATATTTAACGATTAACTGAGATAATCACGTATCTGGTCCGTGCTTTGCAATACAAGTATTAATAACCGGGTAACCTGCTCTTTGAGATGGGTTGCCTAAACTTCTTAATCCTATAACTGGAGGTTTAACATGGCAAAGGTACAAAAATCGACTGATTCTTCAAGTCTCGCAGAAGTTGTTGATCGTATTCTTGACAAAGGTATTGTGATTGACGCGTGGGTCAAGGTATCACTGGTAGGAATTGAATTGTTGTCCATTGAGGCAAGAGTTGTTGTTGCTTCAGTTGAAACATACCTCAAGTATGCTGAAGCAATCGGCCTAACCGCTAGTGCAGCCGCACCTGCTTGATGAATTGCCCTTTGTAATCAAGAAAGTCTAATTGTGAGGGGCTCTGGTATAGAGCCTTTCGCTGTTAGGTTTTTATGAACACCGCCAAAATTAAATCCCAATGGTCCTGATTCCTTGAGGGATTAACTATATATAAGGAGATATGTTATGGGGCGTCTAACTGATGATATGACCCGCTTACGCCATGACACGGATAATTTGCGCCAGGATCGCCAAGAGTTCATTGTAAATTTAAAGGACCAGGTTGCTGATATGCAAACAGGTTTTCAGGGTGATCGTGCTGATATGTCCGAAAAGTTACAGGCAGGACTCGATGAGTTTGTCTCAGGACTAAAGAATTCGGTGATTACTCTGCAGTCCGGTTTTCAAAGCGATCATGCAGAGATGGCAAAGAATTTACATGAAGAGCTCGACGACTATATGGCAGCACTTAAAACATCTGTCTTTGATATGCAGACGAGTTTCCGTGATGACCACAATGATATGGCTCAGAAATTACATGAAGAGCTCGATATTTTTGTCTCAACTTTGAAAAAATCAGTGGCTTCTATGCAAAGCCAATTTAGCACAGAACACACTGAGATGGCCATGATGACCAAAGCCGCCAGGGAAGAATTCGTCGGGGATCTTAAACAAAAAACGGCTGATCTCTGTGGGGAATTTGCTGCGGATATCGCTGGTGCACGCTTGGCGTGGGCTGGAAATAGCCATGTTGTTTCCAAGGTCCAGGAGGTGGTGATTCCACCAAAAGTGACCTCAGTGCAGACCGTAGAAGAACTGATAACTAAGGCTGCAAGTGATAAAAATGTAATCAGTCAAAAAAAAAAGATCCAAGATGATCTGACCCAGATAAAGGGAATAGGTAGCGGAAGGGAAAGGTTTTTAAATGAGGAAGGGATATACTCTTTTACTCAGTTGGCGGAGTGTATCCCTGAGGATCTAAAGGAAAAAATGGGAGAAGCCGCCCTGACAGTTGCTGCCGTGGGAGAATGGACGAAGGAAGCCCAAAAATTGGCGGAATAATTTCATGACTATAGAAATACTATCATGTTCTTTTTGCTCCGGTAAAGGAACAGATCCTTTTTGCATAATGTCCAATCTTTCCAGCTGTTGTGTCTGCGGTGGAGAAGGTTCTGTTAAAGTAAAGGTACCCTATTCGAGATGTGTACACTGTCAGGGAACTGGGGCAGTTAAAACTCTCACATGTACAGTGTGTCGGGGAACTGGGTATGTTGCAGCTCTCACAGAGCCGACTGTTAAGTGCTCTAGTTGCAATGGTTCCGGTGACGACACCTCGGCTCCGGCTATGGCCTGCCTCAAGTGTCGCGGACGTGGCAGGATCTCTGGAGTTTGAAGGATTTGCTAACAGGATGATGCAGTGCTCGATAAAATGGAATTGATAATAGAAAAATTACTAAATCAGCCGTTTACCACGATGCGGCGTGACTATAAAGGAGTATCGATCATATGAGTGATAGCACTTTGAGAGTTATGCCGGAAAAGGTAGTGCAGATTACACCTTCCGACGATAACGTCGTACCGGAAGCAAGCGATTCGTTTGTCGACACCCCGTATATACAGGACTTGATGAAACGTGCCTGTGCCTATCTGGCTGTTGGGTATCCCGTTCATTTTGCTGGTCCTGCCGGGACTGGAAAAACGACTATTGCCTTCCATGTCGCGGCACAGTTTGAGAGACCGGTTTCGCTGATCCACGGAGATGACGAGTTTGGGAGTTCCGATCTCGTCGGACAGGATTCCGGTTACCGTAAATCAAAGGTGATTGATAATTACATCCATTCTGTGATCAAGACCGAGGAAAATATGAATTCGGTCTGGGTGGATAATCGACTCACCACCGCATGTCAGGACGGATACACCCTGATTTATGACGAGTTTACCCGTTCCAGGCCGGAGGCAAACAATGTTTTTCTCAGTGTCTTGGAGGAAAAGATATTGAATCTTCCCAAACTGCGCCGAGGGGGGAAGGGGTATCTCACGGTCCATCCGGAATTCAGGGCAATCTTTACCTCAAATCCAGAGGAATACGCAGGTGTCCATAAGACTCAGGACGCCTTAATGGATCGGCTGATCACCATCGATGTTGGCCACTTCGACCGGGAGACAGAAATTCAGATCTCCATGGCCAAATCAGGAATGCATCGCACCGAAGTTGAGATGCTTGTGGATATTATCCGTGAATTGCGTACAGTAGGTGTGAACAACAGCCGACCGACAATCAGGGCGAGTATCGCCATGGCTCGTATCCTTGCAAATCTTGAGAGTAAAATCCGGGTCGACGATCAGGTGTTTCGCAGTGTCTGTCAAGATGTACTGAAGACCGATACCACAAAGGTTACTCGCGATGGAGAGTCACTCATGTCCAAGGTGGTTGATGATATCATTGAGAAGGTTGTCGGCAAGCGGTTTCCAAAGAGTGTCAAGCGGTAACCTGAACATATTCGCAAGATAAAGGAGTAAGGCGATGTCTGTATCTATTAAAACAGTGAAAGATATAAATACCCACTCTGGGAGTGTTGATCAGACCGTTGTTCCCTACAAAGCCTATATGAGAATCAGTTGTATCGAAATGGAAAAGGCCAGACGAATGACTGAGAGGAAACAGGCGGTGGAGCGAATCAAACAGATTGACAAACGGCTCAGTGAAATTGAAGGCGAAAAGCAGGGGCTACAAAACAGATTAACCCAGGCACAAGAACCACTACAGTCTCATGGTCCATCCCCGAAAGGGAACAAAGCGAATCTCCCCCGTGCAGGAGAGGGTGTCAGGCAGGACGACAGCTTTGTTGCGGAAGGATTCAAAATTAAATATTGATCTTTTGATCTGGGTGGATAATCGTCTCACTACTCCTTGGCACGACGGATGCACCTTGACCCGTGATGGACAGTCGCTTATGTCCGAATTAATCGCCGATATCGTTGATGAGGTTGTAGGGAAGTGGCGCCAAAAAGAGACAAGGTAGAAGCTGACCCCGTTAGAAATAAAAAGGAGAAAACAAATGGTTGTAACCTTAAAAACAGTCAAGGATATTAAGACCAATTCTGTGAAAGTGTATGATACGACCACCCCCTATAAAGCCTATATGAGAATCAGCCGCATTCAGCGAGAGAAAATTAGGCGACTTGGTGAGAGGGAACAGGCGGTAAAGCGTATAAGGCGGATAAACAGGCGTCTGGCAGGTCTTGAGATTGAAAAGAAGGCAATACGTCAGCAACGGATTTCCAATTAAATATTAATTATTTTTTAAGCAACTCTTATGGTACAACGTATATAATATAGAGCCTGTAGTGGGTGACAATCATAAGGGAATAGTCTAAAAAATAGTCATTAAGGAATAAGGTAATGAAAATAATCTGTATCTCATGCGGACATAAATTGGACCTCGGCGATGCCTACGACGATTATGAGGGGCCAATGAAGTGTTACGTTTGCGAAACGCTTCTGTCCATAAAAACCAAAGAGAGAAGTTTGATGTCAATGGGGCTGATGAACACACAGCCCCCCCCTGTGACCAATGAACCCGTCACACTAAAGTATGGGAAGTAGGTTTTTCACCCAACCCCTCTGGGGCTGAAATGGGCTACACGGTGGCTAACCCCTGTAAATATGCTATAAATAGCGATAAATACTAAAAACAGATTCTTTTCTTTCTCCAGTAATTGGAAATTAATCTATAAAGTGCTAACAGGTAGTAAAATCCCACAAAACTTAGGAGTACCATGGCCCCAAATACCTCCCTCACAGAAAATGGCTCCAGGTACCTCTATGCGGTTATTGAAGAGACTTCGGCCCAACAATATGATAGACTTGGCATAAATGATGAGCATGTCTATGCTATCACCAATGGCACCATTTCAGCGGTAGTCAGCAATGGTCCCGTCACCAATAGAATTCGGCCGGAACGACGTCACCTTAAAGCCCACAAGGAAATACTGAATAGATTGATGGAAGAAACAACTCCCTTACCTATGGCCTTCGGCATCATCGCTGAAGACAGTATGGCAGTTGAAAACATTCTTTCAAAAAATCAGAATATTCTGGTTGAGCAGCTTGAACGGGTCAATGGCAAGGTGGAAATGGGGCTGCGGGTTACATTGAACACCCCAAATGTATTTGAATATTTTATTAAGACCCACCCAGAGCTTAGAGCGAGCAGGGACAGATTTTTTGGCACCAGCCGTGAACCGTCACCGGAAAGTAAAATTGAACTCGGTCAGATGTTTGATTCCATCCTCACTGATGACAGGGCCTCCTTCACCGAACAGGTTGAAGATGCTATGGCCTCATACTGTCTTGAGACCAAGCAGAACAAATGCCGCAATGAACGTGAGGTTATGAATCTGGTCTTCCTGGTAGGGCGAGACGCTGAGTCTGAATTTGAAAAGGGAATATTGAAAGCTGCGGGGTTCTTCGATGATAACTTTTCCTTCGACTATAATGGGCCATGGGCACCCCATAATTTCGTCGATCTTGATTTGTCCTTCTGATTTTTTTTATTCCGCGTCAAGCGGGCGCTACCCATCGCACTTTGCCTAAGGGATCCACAAAGTTATGCTTGTAGTTGACGACATACTGCTTTCCCCAGTTAAGGGCCTAATATGGGTTTTTAAGGAAATGCTCAATGCGGCCCAGCAGGAGATAGCCGGGGAGGCTGAGACAATTACCACAAGGCTCAGTGAACTCTATATGATGCTTGAAACTGGAAGTATCACCGAAGAAGAATTTGACGCCCAGGAGATGATCCTTCTTGATCGTCTTGATGAGATAGAAGAAGAGCAGAGCGGGGAAATCAACAACGTAGATGGCGAAGATGGGGAGTGAAGTCTTACATGATTCCTCAAGGCATCTTTAAAACAGTCACCATCCCCCTCTTGGAGTGATGAATATGGAATCTCCCTTTTTTTACAATTGTCAGTTTCGACTGCTGTTTTTTGGTGGTAAAGGGGGAGTTGGCAAAACCACGTGTGCCACCGCCACCGCCATAACCTTGGCTAACAAGTACCCGCAGTTATCCATCCTCCTGGCCTCCAGTGATCCAGCCCATTCCCTGGCGGACTGCCTGGCTGATTATTCTCCCCCTGAAAATATATCCGTTTTAGAGCTCGACTCTCAAAAATGTCTGGCCGAATTCATGGCTGAGCATAGTCAACATCTGCGCGAGATTGCCACGCGAGGCACATTTTTAGATGATGAAGATATAGGCAACTTTCTAGACCTTTCCCTCCCAGGTCTGGATGAATTGATGGCCTTTCTTGAGATCTCCAGGTGGGTTGAAGAAGAAAAATATGACTGCATTGTGATGGATACGGCTCCAACCGGACACACTTTACGATTACTCGGGATGCCGGATCTGGTTCGAAAATGGCTGGAGGCCCTTGACGCCCTTCTCGCCAAGCACAGATATATGAAGCAGTTGTTTAAAGGAGGATATCAAGAGGATGAGCTTGATGGCTTTTTGCTGGATTTGGCATCGTCTCTTAAACAGATGGAATCGCTACTCGCAGACCCTGTTCGTTGCCGGTTTATACCAGTAATGATAGCAGAGACATTGAGTGGTAAAGAGACAGAAAGGCTCCTGCATGAGCTGCATACCGCTAAAATTCCCATCACCGATATGGTAGTAAATAACCTCTATCCGGCTGATACCAACTGCAGGATGTGTTCGGAGAAACGACAGCAGCAGAACCGGATACTAGGCCAATATCAGGAAACATTGTCTCTGTATACTCTCTGGGGAGTTCCTCAATGGCCCATGGAGATTAGAGGCCAGGAGCCTCTTGAAAATTTTTGGGAGAAAGCTGCAGTCCTTGTCCTTGAACGTCCGCAGCAGTTGAGTGACCGGGTGGTACCTTTCCAGATTCCAGTAGTGGAAGATGCTGGATGTCCACCGTCTCCTGAACTTGAATTCCTTTTCTTCGCAGGAAAGGGGGGTGTGGGCAAGACCACGCTTGCCTGTGCCACCGCCCTGCGTATGGCAGCTGATTGTAAAGAAAAAAATATCTTGATATTTTCTACAGATCCTGCTCATTCCCTTTCTGACTGCCTTGATGTACAACTCGGACCAGAGCTTACAGAAGTGATACCAGGACTTACTGCTCTTGAGATCAATGCTGAGGCAGAATTTGTCACTTTAAAGACGCAATATGCTCTTGAGCTGGAAAAACTATTTAATCGTTTTTCCTCTCATCTTGATATTGCTTTTGATCGCGATGTTATGGAAAGGGTTCTTGATCTTGCGCCACCAGGTCTCGATGAAGTTATGGGCCTGCTTAGAATTATCGAGTTGCGTGATGAAGGGCAATATGATTTGTTTATCTTTGATTCAGCTCCAACAGGGCACCTCCTTAGACTTTTGGAATCTCCGGAAATTATTGAGCAATGGCTTAAATCATTGTTTACCATGCTGCTAAAGTATAAGCAGAGTTTCACACTCCCGGGTTTTACCCAACGCTTAGTGCAGACATCAAAGAATCTCAAAAAAATGCGTACTTTGCTGCAAAACAATGAACGCACACATGTTTACGCCGTGAGTATTCTCACCAGAATGGCGCTTCTAGAGACAACAGATCTTATTGATGCCTGTGAAAATAGGCTGGGTATTCGGGTGCCAGTGTGTTTTTTAAATTTAGCAACAACGGCTTCTGCTTGTTCCTTGTGTACCGCACGTTTTCGGCAGGAGGATGAGGTGAAAAAAGATTTCAAACGAATTTTTGAATTACAACAACAAACGGTTGTTTATCGTCAGGGGGAACCGAGGGGGGGCGCGGACCTTACCGCCCTTGGGGCGGTGCTCTATTGCCCGTGTGAAGAGGTTTTTAACGATAATTAAATCCAATAAATGAGCCTGTTGATTTACTAGGGTTTTTGTTTGAGATCAGGTAAGCGAAGACTCCGAGGCATACTAAAAAAATAACCACAGGCATATAGTTGATATCGGAGTCTGCGCTTACCTCCGAGGATTATTTTTTCCGTTATAACGAAGATATTGGGGCAGATCCCCCTAGACTTCGAAAGACAGTAAATCAACGGGCTCATAAATGGGTTATTGGATTCTTAGTAGAAAGGGGGGAGGTAATGGTGGAAATTGCAGTTGATCAGACAGAAAATATTTCGCTATGCGAGACGCTTGACCGTGTACTTAACAAAGGTGCTGTGGTTACAGGTGATATTACTATTTCTGTTGCTGATGTAGATTTGCTCTATCTGCAGCTAAATTTGGTGCTGACGTCCATTGAAACTGCCCGTAGAGTAATGTTGCCTGGATATGATTCCTCCTCTTCTGGGGGGAACCCATGAAAACAGTAGAGCCCATGAGAGTTGACTCGGAAAACATTAGCGATTTTATAAAGGTGATGGAAACTGGCAGGGAGAAATTGGTTGAAACCCGACAGTCAACACAAGAAACTGGAAATCGAATAAACATCGATCCCGAAAAAACAAAAAATGGAGTTGCTCAACTGGTCTTGACGGTTGTGAAGCTTATCCACGAACTTCTTGAAAAACAGGCGATCAGACGGATTGATTCCGGTTCTTTAACCGATGATGAAATAGAAAAACTCGGTGTGACATTGATGAGACAGACAGAAGAGCTGGAAAAGCTACGGGAAGTGTTCGATTTTTCAGATGAGGATCTCAATATCGACCTTGGTCCCCTGGGGAAGCTGTTGTGAGGAAATGTAACTTTCATTACCATCAAAGCGTGTTCTCATTTTACCGCATATTAAATAAATATTAGGAGATATAGATGGCAATTCAACACGGCGCACAACATTCAATAGAAACTTCCAACTTGGCTGACTTGCTGGAACGTATTCTTGATAAAGGGATTGTCATAGCAGGCGACATAAGGATCAGTCTGGTTGATATAGAATTATTAACCATTCAGCTCCGCCTTGTTATCTGTTCAGTTGATAAGGCAAAGGAAATGGGTATGGACTGGTGGGTTAATAATCCTGCTCTTTCTAGCTCGAAAAACAGTAAAGAAGTTGAAAGTAGTCTCGTTAAAATAGATGAGCGTCTGGAAAGACTGGAAAAATCTCTGGCAAGTAAGGTTGAAAAATAATGCATGATAAGGCGGCGGAAGATCAATAGAACAAACACGTCCACCGATTCTTCCTTTTTCGCTTGCAGCAGCTAATCCAGCTTGAGTTCGCTTTCGAATCAAACCCCTTTCAAATTGAGCCAAAGCGGGAAACTGAAAAAATAAGTTCATAGTATGGGAATTTTCATTGTTTGTTTTTATTGCAGTTGGTTAAGTGTTTGGTTAAGTACTTATTGGTTTTGATGGTGAATAGAATCGTTTTGTTGCTATAATATACAGTATGAAACTGACAACAGATGAGAAACAGGACAAGGAGATATTTAGGAGAATATTTTTTGAAAATTGGGATAGCTATCAATGATAAAAATCCAATTTACGCTAGTGATCAATACGAAGTACCAGTACAAAAAATGTTCAATTGCAGTAAAGAGTCCGGTGGTTACTGCGAGTATATTTGCATGAAATGTGGTCGAATCTTCGACGTGTTTTTTTTAGCTGTGAAAGTTGTTTTTGTCTTTCGTGCTCAACAGTCTATGCTGATAATATGGTGAGCCAAGTCAGCAAAATACTCCACCCGGTGTAATATATCGGCATTGTATTTTGAGGCACTAGTTCCGTCCGATGCAAACTGTAACTAATCGATTTTGTGAATGTAAAATAGGTTTTCCGTTTTTATTCCTTGTGTCATAATTCAGAGTGCCACCGCAGGTACCTGGCGAGTGATAAAGTGAATGTTGGTGAAATTATGAAAGATCCAAATTAGATCCAGTCGTTCTTGGAGTCTGTTCTTTATTTTTGCATACGTGTTGGTACGGCGTCGATAAGCAGCACACCGTCGTCTCTAGGAAGCGTTAAATGTCTCTACATGGTTCGCATGAATTTCTTTATTTTCGATATTCTGAATTGTCTCAGGGGGTTCAGGTTGAGGATGTTGATATTTCTGTCGTTTCCTTCCCCTCTTGTGGGATTGGGAGCCTTTGTTCTTAATTCGAACTATTACACCCATTGGAAGGGTTTTGCGTGGACGTCCACGTTTTCCGGTCTTAACGACCTCATTGCATATTTCAAAAAGAAGATTTCCATAGCGACGTTGACCATCTGTAAGAAGCGTCAGCTCCTCAGTTTGATCTAAAGCTTTGGAAAGGTGCTCAATTGCTTTTTTGAACATTGGCCTATTCTTGCGGCCGCATTGTATGTCCCAAATAAATCGAGAAGCACGGTCCATAAGTACTATTGTTCAACATTTAGATTGATCTGTGGATGATTCTTATCGACCTTTGTATACAGTTCATCTCCTTCGATTACCTGCTTGAAAAACTGGTTGACCAATGCAAAAAGCATTAATATCTCTTTAAGATCTCCAAGTCGTGTCTGCCAGCGATAGATGCTGTTCTTGCCCACATTAAAGATCCTGGCTGTAGCATTGATTCCTGTGCCTTCGGCAATAGACGAAAGAACCATAACGATAAGGGAAATAGGTCTCCTTAGACCTACAAGAGGGGTATTGCAAGTTTCAGAAAAATTAGTACCACAATGATTGCATTGAAAAATGGTACGTTCTGGGCCATTCTTGATTTTATAGGTTCTGAACTTTTTAATCTCAGTTTTCATGCAATGAGGACATTTTGTTTCAAACATCCATATTTCCTTTAAAAATGGATATTATATATCATAAGTTTGAAACTCCCGTAATAACAATGATCTACGTATTGCACCAAACGGACCCAGTACCTCAACATTGTTCAACGTTTTAGTTAGAGTCGACAGACGTTCCACAGAGGGGAAATGAAGCGTCGTTCCTTAACCATAAAACCATGCACGGTGCTGCTCGGTTTATCCGACATTTCATGGGCCAGAGCATTATTCGCGGGTTGTTTTTATACCTTTAATATATCGTTCCCCCTTCCACCACGTTTGCCATGTTTGGCGAGTCAGGCCGATCAGGGAAATCCGTTCCATTCTGGTATGTTGAGCAATTGTCATGCCAGACATGAAAATCCGGGTATTTTGTTTTCCCCTCTTTCTCACAAGGATTTCAGAGGGGGGATCGGCAAAAGTCGTGGTAACCGTCTATCAAAAACTCTACTTGATAGATTGGTTGATAGACGACTTGATAGACGGTTATAACTCAGCCTGCACACTCAGACGGCGGTTACTCAGACGGCGGTCGACCTGCATGCTTATCTCTTCTTATTATTGAGATTTATTTTAAATATTTAGAGCCATTTCGCTGGGCAATAAAAGGGCGTTGCGATCTTTTGGCACTCTATTTGCTAGTAATAGGCTCTTTTGAAATTCAAGTGGGTAAAGCAAATTCATTTATCTCAGAAAAGTCCAGTTTACCTGTCAAAAGATAAGCAATTGTTTTGAAGTGTTTGCTTTTGTAGCCTCTCGCTTTTCGCTTTGCGGCCTGTAACACAGAATTTAGTCCCTCAAGTATTCCGTTATTAATTTTACTCTTTTGCCAACGTATCACACCGTCCCAATGACGTTTCACTGTCTTAGCTGCTTTGATCATTGGAGACAGTCGGCTATGAGTTGCCCAGAAATACCATGACTTCAGGCCTTCTTCAAAAGCCGTCAGGCTGCCAAGAGAATATATCTGTTGAAACGATTCACGGATATTCATGGCTCTAACTGATTTTAAATTCAATTGAGAAAGGCACAGTGTCTCTTTGGTGATCTTCTGCTTTACCGTCAAATTTGAATCATTTTTCAGGAAGATATAACGAGAACCCTTTAGCAATGGATTTGCCTTTGTTTCTTCCAGGCGAACCTGGTCCACTCCTTGATTGATAACCTTGAGGATGTGAAATTTATCAAAAGTTATCTTTGCCTTTGGTAATTGCTCACCGACGCCATTAATTAAGGCTAGCAACATATCACAACTGACATTGGTTATTTGTTCACGATCGCCTTTTCTGTCTTCTAAGTATTCTACAAAATCAATAACAGTTCCACTTCCTGTTTTTTGCATAATAGAAATCCCCAAAGTTGCAATCAGGAATTCCCCACTAT
>CAZDJE010000063.1:0-21744 GCA_964505715.1 uncultured Desulfocapsa sp.
ACTTTCAGTCCGCGAAATCAAACCCACCTACTTGTAGTAGGTGGTTGTTTAGTTTTCAATTGAAAAAATGAAGGGAAAAGGTTTTTTGTATGAAGAAAATAGTTATTTCCACTGGAGGCGGTGATGCGCCGGGACTGAATGCTGTTATTTATGCCATAGTTCATGCTTGTTATAAACGAGGATGGGAAGTGTATGGGAGTCGAAGCGGCTATAAGGGGCTGCTTGATACGGATTGGCTGGTTCGGTTGGGGGTTGAGGATGTGGAGGATATCTACTCTACGGGTGGTACGATTATTGGTTCGACCAATAAGGGCGACCCTTTTGCCATGCCGGTTGTTAATCTTGCCGGGGAGGTCACAGTAGTAGATGTTTCTGATAAGATACTTCATAACTTCACACGTCTGGGCTTTGATTGTCATGTTGCCATCGGTGGTGACGGGAGTCTTGAAATAGCACGTAAGTTCGCCGAAAAAGGAATGCCTGTTATCGGCGTTCCTAAAACAATAGATAACGATTTGGAAGCAACCGATCGTACCTTTGGGTTCGATACTGCGGTAGCAACAGCGACCGAAGCGCTTGACAAACTTCATTCAACCGCAAAATCCCATGATCGGGTTATGGTTGTTGAGGTCATGGGGAGAGATTCTGGCTGGATTGCGCTTTACTCCGGGATATCCGGAGGAGCCGATGTCATCTTACTACCTGAATTGCCTTTTGATATGGAAAAAGTCTGTGAAAAAATAATGGACAATGCTCTTCATGAAAAAGATTATGCCATTATTGTTGTTGCAGAGGGTGCTGTTGTTGCTGGTGGTAATGTGATCAGCAAAGGAACAGGAGAACTCGGGCGTAGTGAACTCCTGCTTGGAGGTGTCGGTGAGTGGGTGGCTTCGGAAATACGCAAACGGACGGATAAGGATACCCGGTCTCTGGTTCTTGGACATCTGCAGCGTGGAGGGTCCCCAACGACTTTTGACCGCCTGCTTGCCATGCGATTTGGTGCGGCGGCTGTGCGCCTTATTGAGGAAGGGAAATTTGGCCATATGGTTGCTTTGGTTTCCCCGAATATGAGTGCAGTTCCTCTCGAGGATGCTGTTAAATCCCGTAAAAAAGTGGATTTAAATAATGATAAGGTCTCGACTGCCAGAGAGATTGGTATATGCCTTGGGGATTGAACTGAGTTATGAAGCAAGAGAACAGTAATCCTTTTTTACGGGTATATGACAGGTTGTATAGCCATTACGGACCGCAGGGGTGGTGGCCCGCTGAAACATCGATTGAAATGATGGTGGGGGCAGTCCTTACCCAGAATACAAATTGGGGGAATGTGGAAAAGGCCCTTACGAATCTTAAGGAAGCTCGCCTGCTTTCTTTTGCGGATTTGCTTGCAATGGAAGTAGATGAGCTTGCAGAATATATCCGACCATCTGGTTATTACAATATTAAGGCTCGTAGATTGAAAAACCTGTTCCAGATGATTGAGAGTAAATATGAGGGAGAGCTCACGTTTTTCTTCGAGGACAATCTGGAGGATAGCCGGGAGAATTTGTTGAAGGTCAAGGGCGTTGGGCCGGAGACTGCCGATGCTATTTTACTCTATGCAGCTGAAAAGCCAGTTTTTGTGATAGATACCTATACCCATCGGGTTTTTTCCCGACATCATCTTGTTGAGGAGGATACCGATTATTTCAGTCTTCAGCAGGAGTTTATGGACAACCTTCCTGAAGACACACTTCTTTTTAATGAATTTCATGCCTTGATTGTGATGGTGGCAAAAGAGTTTTGTAAAAAGAAAAATCCCCGTTGCAGCGATTGTCCGCTACAACGGGTAGAGGAGAACTAGGCCTGCTGAACAGGCCAGGGGGAAGACAGTCAGTACTTTTAAGCTTTGATATTAATAAGGCTTTCAGTCATTTCGTCGGCGCTTTGCAGGGTCTTCATGTTTGCCTGGTAAAACCTGGCATTGGTTTGTGATTCTGGTAATTCCTCTGCAAGATCAACATTTGAAAGTTCAACAAGCTCGCTTCCATTATTTGTTTCTTCAAGCCTCATTGCTCCGGGGCTATCTACTGTTTCCACCGATGCCTGTACGCCCTGTGGGGCCCGATTTTCCAGAGTAACGCGTGATTTTTTATATCCCTCCGATGAGACGTTTGCGATATTGTTGGCATTGGAGTTCATCTTGGTGCCAAATGCCTGAAGTCCTGAAAGTGCAGAGTTGACGGCGGAGATCATCTTATCACCATGGATTGATTGTTTATCATTTATTCTCTTTGTGTAAATGTATGCGAAAACAATGCCAATATTCAATAATAATTATTAAAGAACTATTCAGGTACAATATGGGTATGATTACAGGTGGGTAACCTGGTGTTGTTCTCGGATCATGATCGGAGGAAAAGAGGGCGGCTATTACAGAATGGGTATTGTTGTTACTCTTGTGTTGCTAGTTGTGATTGAAACAGGAGTTAGATCTTTTGCAGTCAGGAAGCGGGATTGATTGTGCATTGCAAGGCTCCGTGAAAGAGATATCTTTTACGGAGCCCCCTAAGTCGTTCATCAAGATCTTAATTTGTCGTAATATTTTTTGAGGTCACCATCGAGAAACCGATGTATTTTGTTGAGGTTACTGGAATGGCTCTGCCAGATGTCCTTAGACTTGCTGTTTTCTATAAGGTTCTCAGCTTTTGTTGCCATTTTGTGCCAGAGGTTTCGCCTGTATTCGTTGTCAAGATCAACCAGATCGCTACTATTTGAAAGTGTCTTTTTGAGTAGTCCTTTAAATCCAAAATTTGTAAATATTAACATTCCAACTGCAAGAGTACAGCAGAGAAAGACAAGGGGCGCAATCAGATTTCCGGCAGAAAAACCCTCCCCCCGCAGTGAGGAAATCAGGGTCTGGCTTGGCAGGGAAACTAGGCTGTTTGTGAGAACGTCTCCGAAACAGAAAAGCCCCAGGGCAAGACCGGCTGTTATTTTTCCTATCTCCCAGAAGCGCTTTCGGCCTCGTTTTGTAAATTCAGTCATTGCTTCGCTGATTATTTGAAGCTCGTTTACCTGACGATCAACATCTTCAAGGATATGATTTAATCGAAGGTTGGGGGCGGCATGTATTTTTCCAATTAACTCGGTACGCTCCTGTGGCCATGAATCAGCAGCTTTTGTAGAGTTTATCACATTGGGCGAATAGGTGAGATAAATATGGGGAATATCTTTACGGCCTGTCATCTGAGACATATTCCAGCAAAGGGTGCCGTAGGAGCGGACAAGATCGCTGATATTGTCGCATTCATCAATTCGACTCATTACGAAAACAATTCTGTCTTCACCTGATTTTTCAGGGAGTGTATTGCGTATGGCAGAGTAGGTCTCCTTGATGGTTCCTGCTTTATGGGGGTCAAACATGAGGACGATCAGATCAGCCATTTTGGCAAATTCACCAAGCACTTCCATGTAATCATAGCCACGATCTTTTTCCGTGGTCGCATCAAGCATTCCCGGGCTGTCAATTATGGCCATATCTGAAAAGGCCGAAGACTCAATATTCTTCAGGCAAAGGTGAGAGGTGAGTTTTTCGCCATACTTTTTGAATTTAACAAATGGCAAGTTATCGTCATTGATAAGTGTAGACCCAGGGACTTCTGCCGGACGACTGCTTCCCTCGGATGTAATGACGGTAAAGGCGTCATCGGTTGGCGCCTGACCTGTACGCTGGATATCAGTGCCGATAATTTCGTTAATTAAGGTGGATTTCCCAGAAGAATAATTGCCGATAATAAGGACAATGGGCTTCCATTTCATACCGGATTCAAGACTGGTGAAATCCATTTCATATTTGGTAAATAACGGGGCTATTTTTTTATTTACTTTGTTTTGAAGTTCAGCCTGGATTTTTGCTGGAAGCATGGAAGGACTCTCTGGGGAACGTGTTAACGAAAAATGTATTGTGTCAAAATTGATGGATTCGTAAAAACTTTATCTTCTTCGGTGCTCTGATATAAATATCTTGCGCCTCGAATATGAAGCCTTTAACAAATCCATCCTTATTTTGGATTTTTTACGAGTGTATCAAAATTAAGGAGAATAATAGAAACATAGTTGAATCTCTGGCAACCGAATCTACTTTTCTGACTATAAAAAATGACACTTTAACACACTCCGTTTGGAGCTGAAATGAAAAATATCAGAGAGTTGAGTTTTTGTGGTATGAGAGGGAACCGTTTGTTTGAAATCATTTGAAAGTTAGCATAAGGTACCGTGCTAAAGAGCCCTGCTGACAAAGATTACAGATTGTTTTTATTGGAAACATGTGACAGAAATTGGCGACAAATTGTCTGGATTAATTTTGTTTCTTTTGATTTGAGTTCCATTCGTCCAAAGAATTGCCGGATGCTGCGCATATAATATTCGTGGCTTTTTTCCTGTAGGAAATCAATTTGGCTTAGGCTGCTTTCCACCTGTTTGTACATGTTTTCAACTTCATATGATGTCGCAATTTTAGGTTTTGGAGAGAGTTCCTTCTGCTCATGAACCACTGCGTAGTAGATTTCATAGCAATGGATGGCCACGGCCTGGGCAAGATTCAAAGAAGAAAAGTCAGAGGTTGGAATGACCGAACGGAAGTGACAATACTTCAACTCTTCATTGGTGAGCCCGCGATCTTCTGCTCCAAAAAGAAACGCGATCTTGTTTTCAGAAAGCAAGGGCAGGATACTTTTTATACTCTCACGAGGACTGGTGCCGGGGAGGCGATGTCTTCCTTTTCGTGCCGTGGTTCCAATAATCTGTGAGAAAGGTTTCAGGGCATCGCCTAAATTTTCATGAAACTCCATGGAGTCCAGCAGGTGTGCAGCGTTATGGGTTGCAAGTTTTACCATTCGCTGGTGATCCGGATACTCGTCTGCTACAACAATGACTCGGGTAATTCCCATATTCCATGCTGCACGTGCAGCCGAACCGATATTTTCAGGATACTTGGGAGCCACCAGAACAATGGCTATATTATCTAAAAGAGAATTGTTTTGTGACATGATGAGAGTTTTGGAGCAGGGAAAAGAAAAACGGCCATGAAACAGGTTGCTTGAGTTTCATGGCCGCCAATAAAGTTTTTTACGCCGGTTTTATCAGTAGGGCTATTTACACGGACCTAATGAGGAACTCTACTCAGCTTCTCATACTCTTCGATTTGTTTGTCGGGGGTCGTTGGCATTAGACGCTTCAGCAGGGGAACCACGCCTCGTTCTGATTTTTCAAATAGATTTTCAGCTTCCTTGAGGGTTATCTGCCATGCTGGAGCAAATCCAGGTGCCTTTTCGAACATCATATCGAGTGCCGTCTGATACACATAATATTGCCGAATTTCCTTACGGCCCGGTTTCTGGTTGAGAGACTGGACTGTGATGCGAAGATTGTCCCGTTCCTGCTTCAGGATTTCTATTTCCTGCTTACGCCTCTCATTTTCTTTGGAATCAATTTCAAGCTTTGTGTGCAGGTGAGTGCGTAATCGTGTCACTTCTGCAGTAATTTCACGGCGTCGCATGTAACTTCGAATCCAAATAACAAGACAGAAAAAAAGACCGATTGCGAGTCCTTTTGCAAAGGGATTTCCGATTAGGGTGCTAAACCAGTTTACTTCCATAGTAGAAATCCTCCAAAAGGCGGTTGAAAAAGAATCTGTGGTGAATAAGTGAGTTATTAAACATAGTCTTTAAACTTTTTATGCGAAATCTCCATGCAAGTCAAGGGTCAAGAGAGGGGTAGAATTCTACACCTTTTCATTTTTTTCAGGGAGAGGACCAAAATAAATTCGATTGCGTCGCAGGTCCACATCAAGCAGGGTAACCTGTATAAAATCGCCAATCTGAAAAGACCTTCCGCTATGTTTTCCGGTGAGGCGATGATGCTTGGCATCGAATATATAGTAATCGTCCTTTAAGGAAGTGAGTGAAATTCCACCGCTGACAAATGAGTCTGTAAGTTCAACAAAAATGGCTGAGGCGGTGACCCCTGAAATAACAGCCTTGAATTCTTCTCCAATCTTATCGTGCATAAAACGCACTTTGAGTCTGTCGTTCATTTCCCGTTCTGCTTTGACTGCAATACGTTCACGGGCAGAAAGAAAGACTCCCATCTCCTTTATTGATATGTTCGTTTCTTTCCTTTTGATTTTGGTTTTTGCACCACGAAGGAGGAACGTCTGCAGCGTTCGATGGACGGTGAGGTCAGGATAACGGCGGATAGGAGATGTGAAATGGGTATAATCAGTTGCCGCCAGCCCAAAATGGCCCACATTCGTACTGTCATACTTTGCCTGTTGCATGGTGCGCAACAGGAGGTTGTTGATTACATATTCTTTTGGGCTTCCCTTTACCAGATCAAGGACCTGGCCAAACCAGTCAGGATCTTGGCGAAGAGGTGGGAGGTCAAGCCCAAGAGAGAGTCCAAATTCAACAAATTCCTGGATTTTTTCAGGGGAAGGTCGTTCATGTATGCGATACAGGCCGTTGAGATGATGGTCGGTGAATGTTTCCGCCACTGCTTCATTGGCGGCAAGCATAAATTCTTCAATTATTTTATGGGCAAAGTTTCTCTCGGTGCGGCTGATAGATACAATCTTTCCATCATCATCCAGTTCCATAAAGGGCTCGGGAATGGTGAAGCCGATTGACCCGCGTTGCTCCCGCAGATGCATAAGTTCCGTTGCCAGTTCTCCTGCCCATTTGAGTGGGGTCAGAAATTCTTTATGCTGGCGCCTGGTATCAAGATCATGATCCGTCAGGATCTGTCGAACCAATGTGTAGGTAAATCGTTTCTTGCTGGTTATTATTGATTTTGCATATGATTTGTCAAGGAGGTGGCCCTGTCTGTTGAAGTCCAGAATGGCCGTAAAGGCGTATCGATCCTCATCGGGTACCAGGCTGCACAAGCCATTGGATAACTTTTCAGGAAGCATGGGAATAACACGTCCCGGAAAGTAGATAGATGTGCCCCGTTCGTATGCATCCTTGTCAAGTGAAGATCCAGGTTGTACATAGTGGGAAACATCGGCGATGGAGACGTAAAGCCTGAATCCTTTGCGTGTTTTTATAACCGCTATGGCATCGTCAAAATCTTTAGCTGTTTCTCCATCGATGGTAATGTGCTGAATATCGCGAAGGTCCAGTCGCCCTTTGGAGGGGGTAATGGAGTCGCTTATCGCATCGACCTCTGTTTCTGTCTGGTCACTGAATCTGTGAGGAAGATTGTGCTTTTCTATCACCATCCTCATCTGCACATCAACTAAGTCAGGATTTCCAAGAACCTCAACAATTGTTCCCTGCTCATGGCGGGCGTCGCTGCTTTCCCCGCTTAGTTTTACAATAACTGCATCCCCGTTCTGGAGATTATCAGGGATGTCATCCGTAATAACTATAGAGAAAGGATAGCGTGAGTCTTCCGGATAGACAAGAACCATTCCATCTTTTATGCTTGTAAAACCTGCCATCTGTTCTCGGCCACGACCGATCACAGAAAGCACTTCCGCCTCGGGCCGTCCGTCTTTTTTGACCTTGTAGACACGGATCAGAACCCTGTCACCATGATGAGCATTAGCCATGTTGCCAGGTGAGACAAAAGCATCCCGTGTATATTTTATAGTATCAAGCTTGGAACTGAGTCCACTGACAAAACCAAAACCTTTAGCATTTTGATCCATTGTTCCCTCGGCCATGCCATTTTTTGGGCCTAGTCCAAAGGTGTACTTGTCAATCTGAGTGATGATTTTTTCGTTGGAAAGCCGGGTAAGAAGTTTGAAAAGGGGTTTTCGGCTAGAAAGTGGCAGATCCAGTTGTTTGAATATGTCCTTGTTGTCCAGGGGCGTTGCTTGTTTGTAGAGAAGGGTTAATACCTGCTGGTACAAGCTATCTTCGCGTGAGTTGTCTTTTGGGTACTGCTGTTTTTTGGTATGTCTGTCTGACTTTTTTTTCTGTTTAAATTGTCTTTTTCTTTGCATTATTTTTTTTTGCTTTTCCAAGAAGCCTTTGATTTGGTAGAGTTAAGGAAAAGGAGATGGATTCTCATCGTTATGAGTATTTCAATATGTCATCATCCTTTGTCTTGAGTAGGATAGTCATGATTGTTTTAAAAGCAATTGTATTTTCGGATTTCCAGTTGGATCTCTATAAAAGAACGAAATTTTCTGGTTATTATGCAGTATATTCCCTTTGATCTTGAGTTGTATCGTACCCAGATAAGGCAATTGTTGGATTCTGGTCCCAAGGCCCATATTTTTTGGGATGCACTGGATTTTGCAACGGAGGCACATGATGATCAATGGCGACGATCTGGCGAAGCATACATTATGCACCCCTGTTCTGTTGCCAAGATCCTTGCAGAGGAGATGGATGTTGTCGATCCTGAGATTCTCTCTGCTGCACTTCTTCATGATACCGTTGAGGATGTCGATTATGTGACTACCCAGCTTGTCGGTGAAAAATTTGGTGCCTATGTTGCAGCTATTGTAGAAGGCTGCACCAAGGTTACCAAGGATTCCAGTGATAAGCAGACGCTTTCAAAAAAGGTTCATCGGAAAATTTTCATAGGAGCAGCGCTGAGACCGGAAGTTATGCTCGTTAAACTTGCCGATCGTCTCCATAACTTGCGCACTCTTGGAGCAATGCCCAAACGCAAGCGCCAGAAGATATCCGATGAAACCCTCGATATTTATGCACCACTTGCCACTGTTTTTGGACTGTTCAGCCTTAAGCGGGAAATGTATAATCTGGCATTGTCCTATAAATTTCCAAAGCAGGGCGCCAAATTACTAGGTCATATACGACAGTTGAAACAATCTCCTGAGGCCATGGAAATAGTCAGTGAGCTAACGAGGAACACCCGGGAAGTATGGCTGAATGCAGACGTTACAATACGAACTAAAGGACTATGGGCTTACTACGATCCGTCAAATCGTATTTTAAGAAAGGAGATCGATAATCCTCTTGAAATTCTTATTATGGCGGAGAATACACAGTCCTGTTATTCCGTTCTGGGAATCTTGAACCAGACCTTTCCGCCAATTCCGCGGACTATTCGTGATTTTATTGCAAACCCTAAGCCCACCGGTTACCAGGGCTTGCATGCAAGAATCATTATTAAAGGAAAGAAGTATCTGTTTAAGATCCGCACCAAAAATATGGCTCGAAGAGCCCAGCGTGGACTTTTTAAAGACTGGAACTCGAAAAGTAATATTCAACGACGTTTTATTCGGGAGATTCAGGAGTTGTTTGATGTTATTGGTTCCGGGGAGGTTGGGTCGTATCGGGAGGTAATCGCTGCCAGCGGCACAAAGGAAATCTATACCTATACCCCCGGTGGCGATCTGTTCTGTCTTCCGGTTCAATCCACCGTGCTTGATTTTGCCTTTAGAGTGCATACCGATGTTGGACATAGCTGTACTGGTGCAATGATAGGCAGCCGAAAGGTTCCCAGTGATCATAAGCTTCGTGATGGGGATGTTATCCGTATTCTTAGGGCAGATCACCCTTTGCAGTTCCAGCCCAAAATGCTTGCTCGTTGCAGCACTCCCAGAGCGCGAGCTGAACTTTCAAAAACCTTTCGGGTGCGTAGACAAAAGTTATCAAAAACCATTGGTGAATCCATTGTTAGTCAGGAAATGCTTAGATATGGTCTGCCCTTTGATCTTCTGCAGAAAATAGAACTGCAACAGGTGTTGACGTACTTTAGATTAGCGAACCTTGATGAACTCTATATTCATGTGGGAGAGGGGCGGTTGAGTCTTTCCAAATTGATTCAGCTGATTAAAGAAAAACTCTATCAAGGAGGATCACCCCTAAGTAAACCGACGGGGCAGTTGAATAAGGTGGAACTCACCACACTCGATCCCGTAACGATCAAAATTTCAGCCTGCTGTAAGCCAAATCCAACGGATAAGGGGCTGTATGCTTTTTTCAGTGAGCGTGGGCTTTCGATCCATCATAAAGAATGTCAACAGTTGAAAAAAACAAAGTTTCAACGGGAAGATCTTGTTGATTTGCGTTGGAAACTGCGACAGACTAGAGTGACAACGATTCAGTCAATGGTCATTATGGCAGCAACCCAGCACAGGCTGATGATGCTGCTCGGTGTGGCGCCGGAAGAGATGCGCCTTGTGGATATCACACTCCTATCAAAGACACCAACACCTAATCCCGACTGGGAAGTTCGCTTTCAGGTTCCCACTCTTTACGTATTAAGAAAAGTACTGCGTCATTTGGATAAGTCTTCTCTAGTGTGTGAATTTGATTTTGAGTACTAATGGCTAGTCCTTAATATCTTTACTATAGCTGCGTAAAACGTTTGTCAGCATGTCGGGAAGGTCATTTTTCTGCCTCGAACTTCTATGCAACTGTTTAATTGTTTTTTCAAGGGTGAGGACTTCACCAAGGAAAACATTTCGTAGGATAAGAGAAACCAATCTTGTAATTGTGGTTAGATTGGAAATACGGGACTGAAGATGATCGTCTCTATCAAAAGCGGTGGATGCAAAGATTTCTACGGGATGTCCTTCAAGCTCACTGACCGATACATACCAGGTGTTGAGCTCTCTGTCCCGTGTGCGAAACCGTACCGCATCGAGAACTTCCGGAAGATCCTGAAGTTCTGAAATCTGGCATTCCGAATCGTTCTCGTTGCTATATCTCAGGTCGGACTTTATAAGATTACAGATCCGTTTAATAGTTTCCGGCTTTTTTTGTATGGCCGTGACCAGGCCCAGACAATCTGTGCAAAACTCATTGCCATGGGTTTTTGATAACTTTTTTGTTTTTCCACAGCCGTCACATCGTTCATTTGTATTTTCTTGAGTCATTATCGTTAGCTTGTAAAAGGTTGAGGGTAACAGTTCAGAGTTAAGGGTAATTAATTGCCCTCGCTGAATAGTTACGGTTGAGGAATATATTGTTGTAGCAGACGTCTGAATGCATTGCCATCTATTTCCCGACCACCGAATGTGATCAGGTGATCAGTTGTCATCTGGCAATCGATCACTGCAACTTTTTGTTGTTTTAAATAATTAACCAGTGCTACAAGAGCAGCTTTTGAGCCATTGCTGATCTTGGTGAACATGGATTCACCAAAAAAAACCTGGCCGAGTTTAACACCATAGAGCCCACCTGCCAACTGATCATCTAACCAGCATTCAACGGAAAGGGCATATCCGGCACGGTGAAGATTGCCGTAGGCCTTTTTCATATCCTCACTGATCCAGGTGTCTTCCCCGTTTTTTACTCTGATTTCAGCACAGGAATTGATGACTTCATCGAAGTTTTGATTAAATGTAATTGTAAAAGCACTGTTTCTCAGTGTTCTTGCAAGTCGTTTGGAGACTTTAAATTCATCAGGAAATATAACTAGCCTGGGGTCTGTGAACCACCAGAGAGGCGGGTCACCCTGTGAATACCAAGGGAAGATCCCCTTGGAATAAGCGGCCAGCAATCGTTCAAGGGAAAGGTCTCCTCCAACAGCAAGGAGGCCATTGTCCTCGGCAAATACTGGATCGGGGAAAACAGGCTCCCTGGTAAGTTGAAAAATCGACATGATTCAGTCTACCTAGAAGCAGACTTCCTGTCAATTGGTGCATCACTCCACATGGGCTGTTCCTCAAAACAAATCGTACTTAGCAGTTACAGGGCTGAGTTTATCATAGTCTTGAGACGACGCTGAAGTTACAACAAGTCTTTCTAAATGACCACTAAACGCAGATGCTTAGCCTCTGCACAGGGCTCTTGGCTTGGCTTACTTGCCGTTGAACAGTATTCGGTGTTCTAATTGGGGGAAGAAAAAAAGAAATGTGACGGGCAGGAGGGCTAATAGGTTCCCATTGTTTTACTACCAATAAACTCCTTTAGACTCGAGCGCTGCGACTGAGTGAGTTTGGTGAACTCGATAGAGCGTTGTCTGGTAGAGGTCTTCATAAAAGTCGATCCCTGCGAAACCAGTTTGTCGGATATGACCTTTGTGGGGATTTTTTCGATAAGAACATCATCTGAACCTAGGAAAATACCAAGAAGATCGGAGACTGGTTTTGTCTCATCTTCACCCATGTAGCGGAAAGATAAGCCCCCCATGCTGATGTTCATAACTGGACCCAATGCGTGGTGATTGACAGCCATGGTACCATCTTTAGGACGAAATCTTACGAATTTGCGACGTTCTTTTTTGGCAAGCATTTATTAACCTTTTATGACGGTGTAGCTTTTCTTTTCTAATGGTTCATCGGCAATCTACCTAAAAGTTAAAAATACAAGGCTATGGGAAAACGGTCAATAGGTAAAAATACCCAATTTTCCAAGGAAAGAGCCTTTTTAACGGCGATTCATAACAATATTAATAAAGGTGTTGTTGCGCTCTTTGATTTCGGCAGGTTTCTTTTGATGTAATGGCAGGGTGATGGTAAAAGTAGCGCCCCTGTCAGGGGTCGCTTCTGCTGATATGGTTCCGTTGTGTCGTGACATGATTTTTTTGCAGATTGAGAGGCCGATGCCTGTGCCCTGAAATTGTTGTCTGGTGTGGAGTCTCTGAAAGATGTCAAATATTAACTTTTGGTATTTGACCTTAAACCCTATGCCATTGTCTGTGATTTTGATGCGGGTATAGGTTTGATTGTCGTGCGGGGTGGGGAAGGGAACACAACTGAATCGATATCTCCGGTCTGCGATTAGGAGAGGTGTATTTTAGACTGTTTCCAAGGATATTCTGGAATAATTGTCTCATTTGCAGCGGGTCAGCTTCTATTATTGGTAGATTTGGGTCCACACTGATTTTGGCTTGATTTTTTTCTACCCGGATGGCCAGGTCTTCCAAGACTGATTTAACAACCATTTTTAATGGAACTGTTTCAAAAGGAGCGGCCTTACTGCTGACTCTGGAATACAGAAGCAGACCGTCAATAAGGCTCTGCATCCGGTTGGTGGAACTTTCAATACGCTCGAGATAGGTGATGCCCTTTTCGGGCAGTTTTGTCGCACATTTAGTACGAATCCTGTCACTGAACGCCTGTATAAGCATCAAGGGTTCCTGTAAGTCATGGGAGATGACATGCGCAAAATCTTCAAGTTCCATGTTTCTGGCCCGTAAATGCTCTGCTGTGGCGGACAGTGATTGCTCCACTTGTTTCCAGTTACTGATATCCCGGGTAACCTCTATTATACCCGTGAGTTTTCCTCCTGGATCCCTGAAGGGGGTGGCGGTGACAATACATGGAATAATTTTTCCGTCACTTCGGGTTTTACTGACTTCAATTTCAACCCGTTTGGCGCCATGAGAGATTTGAGTGAGTGGGCACTGTTCGGTATGACAAAGTATTCCAGAAAGGGCCTCATAGCATTTGCGTCCCCGGATTTCTTCAACTTTTTTTCCGGTGAGTTGACAAAATGCTTTGTTGACTCTGATTACATTGAAGTCACGGTCTATAACGTGCATACCATCTGGGGCACTGTTGAATATTTGTATGAATTCGTCGTTGATGGCGACCAGTGCGGTCTCAATTTTTAGCTGTTCTTTTACTTTGCTGTCGAGCACGATATTGGTGTTGCGGAGTTCCGATGTTCGGCAGTTGACCATCGTTTCCAGATTCTCCTGGATCGTAATAAGTTCTTTTTCTGTTTGTTTGTGCTCTTCAATTTCACGTTCGAGCTGTCGATTTGCAGTAAGAATACTTTTTCTGTTATGAGCAAGTCTCCGACCGAAAAAGAGGATGCCTGCCAGTCCTATCAAGGCAACAAGGATATGACTAAAGAGTAATGGCCATGGCGACTTATGAAAGGGAACAGGGATACTTACGGAAATACCACCGCGAACAGTTCTCCCTGGTTGATCACTCTGCACGTGGCATGGAGCACAGGCCGTGGAATAGGGGAGTGGTGCCATATAGTGAAAGATTTTCTCCCCATTCTCCATGCTAAAGCCACTCTGTTCAGAACTGCCAAGTGCAAATGATTCGAGCCAGGGAATCTCCCATAAATAGGGTTTGTTCTCGGGACGCAGGGGCTTCAGACTGGTGATGTGAAAGCGAACCTGTCCTTTTTCTCGGCTGATTGCAGCAATTTGCCGGGTCATATAGGAAGGGTTTATAAGAGTGAGGAGGCGGCCATCTTTATCATGTATGGAACGTTTGTTCTCTGGCAGGTATGGGTTGAGAGGGCTGTTCTCGGTTGTATAAGCATAGACTCCGCCATGCATGAGATTCCAGCGTCGGGAGGCAATTATCTGATCAAAAAATGCCCTGGCGGTGCCGCTAGCGATATCATTTTTTTCCCGTATATCGTCCACTTTGTTCCAAGCGAACGAAGCCGCAACAGCCAGGAGCCAGATAAGAATGGCAATAAGACGAGTATTAGAAAACAATTTGCCCATATAAATAGTTGGAAGTCGGTAGGTGTTTGTTGTGTCGGTTGCTTAGAGAAGGCAGGTTTTATTCTGCAACTCTTTCAAAAAGACTTTTTCATTCTCAGAATAATCAACCGGAATTTCAATCAGGTGAACGCCGGGTGTTTCAAGGCATTCCTGTAGCATCGTTGCGAACATCCCATTTTCTGTGATCCGATGTCCCTTCGCTCCGTAGCTTTCTGCGTATTGTATAAAATCCGGGTTACCAAAATCAAGGCCAAAATCGGGTAAGTTCATTCCCCTCTGTTTCCATTTTATCATTCCGTAGCCATTATCGCGTAAAATAATGATGACAATGTGTAGTTCCAGTCGGACTGCTGTTTCAAGCTCCTGGGAATTCATCATAAAACCGCCATCGCCACAGACGGCGACAACCTGCTTATCGGGATGGACTAGTTTGGCACCAATGGCTGCGGGGAAGCCAGCTCCCATTGTTGCCAGGGCATTGTCGAGAAGCAGAGAATGCGAGTGACTTGCCTTAAAGTTTCTGGCAAACCAGAGTTTATACATACCATTATCGAGTGAAACAATGGAGTCATGGGCTACGGTCTGTCTGATATCACTGACAATATGCTGTGGTGTGTTAGGGAACTGGTCATGTCCCTGATCCTGAAACACATGGGCGTTGATTTCTGCATGGATCCGTTCAAAATAACTGTTGTCTCCGGGAGGCATATCGGAAAGGGCATCCTGAAGTGCGCGAAGAGAGTGAGCGATATCTCCTAGTACTTCATGTTGAGGAAAGTAGACTTCATCGATATCAGCTGGAGCAAAGTTGACATGAATCACTTTCATAGTTCCATGATTCATAAAAAAGGGAGGTTTTTCAACTACATCGTACCCGACATTAACAATAACATCTGCACGATCTATGGCGCAATGGAGATAGTCATGGTCGGAGAGTGCTGCCGTGCCAAGGCATTGAGGGGAGTGTTCATCCACCACTCCTTTTCCCATTTGGGTTGTGAAAAAGTGTAGGCCTGTTTCGCGGACAATATCGAGTGCTACTGGACAGATATGAGCTCTGTTAGCTGCAGCCCCAAAGAGAATAAGTGGATATTTGGCCGCCTTGATGATTTCTGCAGCCTGCTGTATGGCTTGAGGGTCGGCAATAGGATACAGGAGGTCTGTCCGGGGAACGGGCAAGCTCTCTATTTCTTCTGCCGCAATATCTTCTGGGAGTTCCATATGTACCGGGCCTGATTTCCCATTGACTGCAATTCGAAACATATCTCGGGTCATGGCTGGAATGGTTCCAGCATTTACTACCTGTTTGGTAAACTTTGTCAGTGGCGCCATCATGCTGACCACATCAAGAATCTGAAAGCGGCCCTGCTTACTTTTTTTGATTGGTTTCTGTCCCGTGATAAAGACAACTGGCATACCGCCAAGTAGGCAATAAGATACAGCGGTTACAAAGTTTGTGGCTCCCGGGCCCAGAGTTGAAAGACATACGCCAGGTTTTCCGGTAAGACGACCATAGGTTGCTGCCATAAAACCGGCTGCCTGCTCATGGCGGGTCAGGATTAACCGAATGGATGAACTGCGGAGGGCTTCTAAAAAAGCGAGGTTCTCTTCACCGGGGATACCAAATATTGTTGTAACGCCTTCATTTTCCAGACATTGAACCAGAAGTTCTGCTCCATTCATTGGGGCCTCGTAGTAGTGTGAGTTTAAATTTATTACGGAGGTGTGAAGCCGTAATAGATTTCAGGTAGATTCGATCTGAGACAGTGAGTGTTTTTAGATGCCGCAGATGCATTGCTCTACTACTGCACGTAATAGTTATTTTATACGGGGAGTAGAAGACGAATGAAGGTGTGGTCTCTGGGAACAACTCATCCTATCATCATTATGATACCCATTGCCGTCAGAAAGGCAAATGTGATTTGCAAATAAAGTTTACGTGGAATCTTTCCATAGCAGATAGTTCCAAGAACAGTTCCGAGCAGGACGAATGGTGCAGAGATCATAAAATTAGTAAAAATTTCAACGGTTGTGAGCCTGGTGACAGCATGAACAATCGCTATCAGGTAGGAATTAAAAAGAAAAAATCCATTGAGTGTTGCTTTAATAGTATCTTTATCCCAGTCATTCAACGTTGTGTATATAATGGTTGGTGGTCCACCGGCACTAAATGCTGCTCCTATTGCCCCTGATAGAAATCCTGCTAAATATGACCATGCACTATGCAAACTTCGGGGTTTTGGATTACTGAAAAGACTATGAAACGAATAAATAACAAGAAAAACACCGAGGACTCGTTGGATAAGCGTTGAGCTAACCTGCTTTAAAATTGTTGATCCAACTAAAATACCTGGGACCGCAGCAATACATAGAGGGAGGATTTTCTTTGTATCAAGATGCTTCCGCATTTTCAGGGAAAGGTAGGTGGTGATAACCAAGCTGTTCAGGATACAGAGAGGAACGGCACTTTTGATGTCAATAATGAGGCTGAGCAAAGGAATTGCAATCAGGGCAGACCCAAATCCCGTCATTCCCTGAACAAATCCTGCTAACAGAAAAATGGCGCTGATGAACAATGGGGTAAGCATATATATAATTTCCTTGAACAGTCGGGCTGTTCTGTATACATTTCTAGCAACGAATGGTTTTGATAGTTTCGTCAGAATCTTCTGTGAAGATGTTATCGTATCATATACAGTGTTTATTTCTTTTTGAGGGATATTTTTTACGGCGGGATGATGGCAGTGAAGGTTAGGTGAAATTATATGCATAGTGATCAAAAAAATGAAGATTCTCCGTTTCAGGAAGCGTGTGATACCGGGAATTTTTTCGAAGGTGGTGGACGTGGTGCCATATTAAATGATATAAAAACTGCTTTTGACGAAAAAGTGAATTTTGTTACTTTGATCGGTGAAGAGGGCAGTGGTAAAACCATGCTCTGCAAAATGTTGCTGGAGCAGTGGAAAACCAAACACAGGGTCCTCTTTTTGCCCGAGCTTGTGGAATCGTTTGAAGATATTGTTCGCGTTGTTGCTCAGGAATGTGATCTGCAATACCCTGAGGATACAAATCGGGCTGATGCAAAAAAGATTTTTTTAAAGCTGGTAGCAACTCTTCGGGTAAAAGGAGAGTCGCTTCTCCTTATCTGTGATGAAGCGGAGACAATGTACCTGGCAACCCTTGAGAGAATGCGAAAGATTCTTGATGAGGTGAATGCCGAGGGTGGCGGCTTGCAGATACTTCTGGCAGGAAGAAAAAGTCTTAGGGGAAATCTAGAACAGCTGACTCTCTGTAATTTTGAAATGATTTCTGAAAAACAATTTTTTCTTTCCGCACTCGATGATAATGAAACATGGAATTATCTGAATTTTTGTGCAAAGGGACTTCGTGCCGAAGATCAGCAGGAGGTCTTTACCATGGAGGCATCGGCCAAAATTTCCTCCATGGGAAGAGGCAATCTGCGATTAATTAATATGTATGCGGAAGAATCACTGCAGTCATCAGGCGCAGATACCTCTTTTCTGGTACTGCTTGATCATGTTAAGGATGACGGCAAAAACGAAGACTTACTCTCTTCGAAATATGGAATATTAGAGCACCTCCCACTGCAGCCAAAGTATTTTTTTGGTGGAATGGCAGCCTGTTTAGTAGTGCTGATTGCTGTCTTGTTTTTTGGCGACGGCGATAAAAAGAAAAGCGCTGAGTCTGTAATAAATCAGCAGAATAGTCCGCTCTTCAAGGGGGGGGATGTCGGAACTGAGAATGGAAGTTCTGCTTCAGTTCCTGGAAAACCTGAAGAATCCGGAGCGGATTTGGCCGTTGTGGAAGAGGTTGTGCGGCTTCAAAAAATAGAATTGGTTGAAAAAACCGGTTCTTTTCCTGTAAATGTTCAGGAACCGCCACAGTACACTCCGGTGGATATCTCTCCAGTTGAAATTGTAGAGAAAACTGAGATTGACCCCACAGTTGCAAAAACTGGAATAGGGACTATTATTACCGCCGATAAAAGTAAACGTCTTGTCAGTACCCGTATTGAGCGTTCTCAGCAGAAAAGAAGACTCGAGACACCATCCGCTCTTTCTTCTGCAGCAACTCCTCCTGCTCACCTTTTAAATGATCCGGTTCTGGGGAAATTTTTTGCTGCCGGCCAAAAATGGCAGAATGGGGAAAAAGCTGCTAGTTTTAGCATACAGCTTATGGCGTTAAAGTCGGAACAGGCTAAAACTAATTTGAAACAGATTGTTTCCCAGTCAGACTACCAGGCAGTTGCCGATAAGCTGGTGATGCTGCAAAAACCGTCTGAACCTCCAGTGCTATTGGTTTTTTATGGCGTGTATCCAACCATGGCAGCGGCAAGAAATGCGAGAAACAATATGCCCATCTTTCTGCGTGATCGTCATCCCTATCCTGTTTCAGTACGGGGTGCTGTCGAAAAGGCTCGTGTTGAATGATTTGAAGCACCCTTGAGTTAAAGGCGTTTTTCTTCTGCTCTGTTATTTTTGAATGGCTACAGGGAACCAGTTTTAAAAAAAAGTTGCCTTTGAGATCATCTCTTAGCTTCCTCTCTTCTTTTCAGTTTCAGCAGTCTCTGGAAGCTCCTTTTTTCCAGGACCAAAAAAACCCCCCGGCTTGCACCGAGGGGTTCCAAGATGTATCTCCCGACCGGGAGAGAAAGTATTATCAACCGCAGGTATCGGCATCGTTTGGATCGTATGTGTCATTGGCGTTTCGGTAGAGATAGTCATTTACTAAAATAATTTCATTTTTACTCAAAACGTCCCAGGATCCAGCAAGCCTGCATGATATTCTCCGTTTGGAGAAGACGTTGTTCCAACCCTCAGAGCCATAGGACTCCATGTAGAGAAATCTTGCCCCCTTGTCATTATCTCTGGTGTGGCAACTTTTACAAACCTGTACAAACTTTTCAGCACCGGTTCCCCAGTGATCACTTTCCCAGTCCAACTTTCCGGCGTCGATGAGTCGACAGGTTTTGGTGCCATCGTCGTAGCGTGTTCCTGGTCTTGCCTGTACGGAGTGTATTGTCCAGGTTAACACTACGAGACAGATAACTGACATTACAATTGGTTTGCGCATTTTGTCCTCTTTTGGGTTAGTGGGGATCTTGTTGACGGTTTTAACTGTAACAATGTGTTATATGTATACTATCGTTCAATTTCATTGAAAGAAAGTGTCACTAACGACATAAAACGGGTTCATATCGTCATGCAAAGTGAAATCATTCGTCCTCTGAATATAGCAATTCTCGCCTTAAACGATGCTGTCGCAACCAATATTACCGGGCCCATGGATGTCTTTTCCATGACCGGAGTTTTGTATGAAAGACTCCAGGGGAAGTCCCCAGTCCACTATTTTAATGTGCAAACCGTTACCACAGACGGGAAACCGGTTCGATGTTTTAATAACTTTCTGGTTACCCCCCACTGTTCCATTGATGCATGCACACCTGATTTGATCGTTATTCCAGGTATTCTGAATCTGGAAACCCTGAACCGTGAAAAGCCTGCGATGGATTGGATAAAAGAATCGTATGGGGGAGGGTGTCAGATTATGGCAATCTGCTCTGGGTCACTTTTTCTTGCCGCTACAGGATTATTGGACGGCAAGGTAGCCACAACACACTGGGCCATGGAAAATATATTTCGTCAATACTTCCCGCAGGTCAACTTAACTCCGGAAGAATTGATTACCGATGACGAGGGACTTGTCTGTTCCGGGGCATACGATTCCTATCTTGATGTGTCCATCCATATGATAAATAAATTTTTAGGCTCTGCAGTGGCACTGGAATGTTCGAAGGTGTTTCTGCGAAGCCCGGAACGTCATTCACAGCGCCCCTATGCAGTTTTTCTTGGTTTTCGAGGACATGGAGATCAACGAATTCTGAAAATTCAGGAACTGCTGGAAAAACGATTTGCCGATTCTTTTGATTTCGACGAACTCGCCAAAGAAAACGGTATGAGCAGGCGTACCCTGGAACGGCATTTCAAAAAAGCCACCGGAATCACACCGCTCACCTATCTCCAGCGAATACGGGTGGAGAGTGCCAAGGCATTGCTGGAATCTGGTAATGCAAGTTTTGATGAAATCAGCTATAAGGTAGGCTATATGGATAATAGTTTTTTTCGAAAAGTCTTCATTAAATGTACCAGTCTGCGTCCCAGAGAGTACCGTAATATGTTTGCTATGCGTTCGGATAATAGATCTCAGGTGGGAGTAATTCCTTTTTCTCCTTGACTTCTTTATCATAGATGTCTACAAACTTAATATAACGCAACGGGGATACAAACGGCTTTTAGGAGCTTATAATTACAAATTGTTGCTAACTGCTAATTTCAAATCAAGAGGAAACAAATGAGCAAAAAACAAGTAAAATGCGAAGTATGTGGCAAAAAGACAGATCAAGACAAACTCACACTCTGTATTGGTTGCAACAAAAATTTTTGTGAGGACTGCCATAGTCCTGAAACGAATGAAGAATACTGTATTGAATGCGTAGGAATGGGTGGAGTTATTCCCCAGTCATAATTTGTAGTGGCTGGAACCTGATCTGACAGTCACTGCCTTTCCAAGTGTACTGTCAGATTACCTTTAAATATGCATAAACAATAGGGTATATTTTTCCTGCCATTCTTTCCTGAGCAAATCGTTGTTCTGTCCAATCTTGAGTCTGTTACATTCAGATAGCCCATTGATCACGTTGAAACAATCTATTTATAAGCGAGACGGATTCTGTGGCACTACTTACCTGTCTCTTTGAGTCCGCAGTTTTCCATAGCAGAAACAGCACTGGTCTGGCTTCATGCTTGATGCCTGCTGGTAATACAATGAAAACACACATTCTTCCGAATGTTGCTGTTTTCCTGTAAGTGGAGGTCCTGAAATGCAATAGTGTGAGGGGCTAAAATATATTGTATTATCTGACTGTCTTCAACCAGAGTATAACCATTTCTTGCATTTCAAGACGTGCCCTTATGTTCTGCGGGGAAATGACTACAGGTCACTCTTTCTATTGGATATATGAAAAAATATCTGCCACATTCTTATCCGAAAGCTGCTCAGCTGAATAAGAAGGCATAATGGCCGATTTGGATTTTCTCACTTTGCTCAATAGTTTACGGTAAGTCAAATCGGTCTCCTGGATTTGGGGAGCTTTTCCCCCTGAACCCCTTTCCCCATGACAGCCATTGCAATGCTGCATAGCAAACCAGCGTTTACCATCCGAGCTGTCTCCCTCGGGAGGGGTGCTGCAGGACACCAGCAACAAACAGTTTCCCGCAAGGAGCAACAACACGCCCTTTGTGAGGGCCCCCCCAATACTATTCTTCATCACAATCT
>CAZDJE010000064.1:0-21426 GCA_964505715.1 uncultured Desulfocapsa sp.
AGGGGCCTTTACAAAACCGAAGGCAAGTGCTTTTTTCTCACAACTCATTGAAAGTAAGAGAATTGATATTACGGCTAATTATGACCTTGCCGAAGTGGATTGTACCAATAAGAAAATTATTTCGGCAGCAGGGGATGAGATTGAATTTGATCTGCTGGTATCTATTCCGCCAAATGTTGGTGCCCGTGTTCTTGTGAAATCCGGGGTGGCCATGGATGAAATCGGTTACGTGAAAACAAATAATCACACCCTGAAGGCCGAACATCATGAAAATATGTTTGTGCTTGGTGATACCACCACCCTGCCGACTTCGAAGGCTGGGTCCGTTGCCCATTTTTCCGCTGAAGTCATGGTTGAAAATTTCTTACGGGAAATTAACGGAGAAGAGTTGAAGGAAGATTTTGACGGCCATGCAAACTGTTTTATTGAAACAGGTTTTGATAAGGCTGCACTGATTGATTTTAACTATGACTATGAGCCACTTCCAGGCAAATTCCCTCTACCCGGTTTGGGACCATTTTCACTACTTGGTGAATCTAAGGCAAATCACTGGGGGAAGATGATGTTTAAATGGGTCTATTGGAATAAGCTGGTAAGTGGTGAAGAAATGCCTCTTGAGGCACAGATGTCACTTGCTGGAAAAGTACAGGATTAAGGGAGGGATTATGACCAATGAAGAAAAAATCCTTGCCCGGCTCGATGAACTCACATTAGAGGTGCGTGAGGCAAAACAGGCCATACGGCCCTATGTGGAGCTGAAAAAAGAGATGGAGCCGCTGATCAACGATATGGTGATCAGTACCATTGGCAAGATGAGTGGCCTGGATCGCAGGTTTGCGCTTGAAGATGTCGGGGAAATGGTGGGAAAAACACTGGTCTCCAGCCAGAATATTTCAGAAGCTTTAAATTCGCTCAATAAATTTATGGAGTTTAAGAAAGATTTTGAACCCCTCTCCAAGGAAATATTTAAGGAACTGGTTGAGCAACTGCAGGGTACTCTCCAGGGATTTGAACCGGAAAACCTGCAGGATCTACTGAAACAGTTTATCGCAAATATGGGGAATCTTGCGGATGGTTTGAAGATGCTCGGTTCCATTATGGAGATGAAGAAAGATGCGGATGGTCTTTCTAAACTCGCTTTCAATGATGTCGTGGAACGCCTTGAGTGTTTAAAACAGCGTGGTGTTTTTGAGGCATTTGAGCAAGTACTTACGGTGACAGAGCGTGTGGGGGCTAAGATGCAGCAGGTTGATTTTCAGCAAATTGAACCGATACGCGGTGTTTTTGGCATGATGGCTGCGATGAGGCGGCCGGAGGTCCAAGAGGGCTTGGGGGTTCTTATTGAGCTTTCCACGGTGATGACCGCCCTGAAAAGTGATACGACAACGGGAACGTGCAAGTCAGGCTAGGAGCCTGTCCGAGAATGTCCTTTCTCCCCAACTCTTCGTTATTTTGAAAAAATAATGCTCTGAATAGGAACTGTATGCCTGCGCTTATTGTTTCAAACACCTCGATTTGAGAAGAAATGTCTATTCTCGGACAAGCCCTAGAGTTGTGGCATGTGCCGATAAACAGAAAAATTTTGGGTGAAAGAGGATAATTCATATAAAGAGATCGACAAAGTGACTTAAAATTGTTCATATACTCATATTCTAGTGGTTATTTTCAATTCAGCAGGAGGAGTGGGTATGAGTGGACACGAACATGGGCACGAGAAGCCGGAAGAAGATCATTCGGTTTGTATTAAGGTAGGAGTGTTTTTTGCATTTGTTATTGTTGGTCTTTTTGTGATTGCACTGATTAATTAGGTTACTATCATCGGTGTCGATTGATCCCGAAATAGCGATAATGGCAGGTGAGTATTGTATAAAACCGTCAGAGGCAATAGCTTCTGGCGGTTTTTTTATTTTCAGGAAATGATAAGGCATGACTAAAAAAAAATTTTATGCAGTAGCAGATGGCAGAAAACCGGGAATATATTCTTCTTGGCCCGAAGCTGAGGCCCAGGTAAAGGGATATGGCGGGGCAAAATATAAAGGGTTTGTGAGCCGTGCCGAGGCAAAGAGCTGGATGGCTGATCCCAAGTGGTCCCAGAAAAAAAAGCCACAGAAGAAGAGTGAAAAGAGCTATTCGGCACCTGCATCTAATGCTTCCATTGAGATCTATACCGATGGTGGAGCAATTAATAACCCAGGGCCGGGTGGGTATGGAGCAGTACTTCTTCTCCGGGAGGGACCGCTGGAGTTGAGTGGTGGGTATCAGCACACGACGAATAATCGAATGGAGCTTATGGCTTGCATTAAGGGAATCGAAGCCTTGCCAACGCGCAGCGAAACGGTGGCTCTTTTTTCAGATTCGAAATATGTGGTGAACGGAATCAGTAAGGGCTGGGCGAAGGGATGGCGTAAACGGGGCTGGCTGAAATCCGATGGAAATCGTGCTGTTAATCCTGATCTCTGGGGGGCTCTTCTTGATTTAACAGAGGGGCTGAAAATTAGTTTTCACTGGGTTAAGGGGCATGCAGGGAATCCATTGAATGAACGATGCGATCAGCTGGCTGTTCAAAGTGCAAGAGGTGATGATCTGATTGTGGATACCGGGTATAAGGGGTAAGGCTGTTTATAACTGGGACGAGTTTTTCAAAAGATTAGAGAAAGTGAGGATTGTAGATGTTTAATGCCGAAAAATTATTGGGAAAGATACTTAAAGAAACACTTGGTGGCGGTGGTTCCAAGAAGAAGAGCGGTCTCTTTGATTCCCTGACCTCAGGGGCGGGCTTGATGACCGTGGTGGGGCTAGGCGTTGGAGCCTTTGAAATATTAAAGGATAAGAAAGGTACGACCAGCTCGGCTCCACCAGTAATTCCATCGATCCCTGAAACATCAGGGGCAGTACCTCCGCCGCTGCCGGGAGCAACGAAGGCCGCTGCAAATCCTCCTCCCGTGCCATCAGTAAAGGGAGAGGAGATGGCTTTACGGCTTATCCAGGTTATGATTGCTGCAGCTCACGCCGATGGTACACTTGATAAATCTGAAGAAAAAGCCATACTTGATCATTTGCGTGGGGCGGATCTTGACCAAGAAGAAAAGATGTTTCTAATTGATGAGCTTCATCGACCAAAGTCCCTTCCTGAGTTGACAGCGGGGGTTGATGATCCTTCGATGAGAAAAACCATGTATATGCTGGCAGTGGCAACCATTGAGGTGGATACCGAAGAGGAACGCAGTTGGCTTGATGAACTAGGCGAGACGCTGGATATTTCCACAGAAGTCAGGAGTTTTATCGAAGATCAGAGCTAATTCAATTCCCTTTTTGGACGGATACTCAGCGGGAGAAAAGGTGATACCACCTCTTCTCCCGTTGTTCTTTTATTTTTCAAACATCGTGGCTATACCGCCAAGCACTGATCCCTCTCCAACGGACTGTCCGCCTGTCTGTGGCGCGGCCTGGTGAATACGGCCAGCGAGACGTGAGAATGGAAGGGATTGCAGCCAGACGTGGCCGGGTCCGCTCAGGGTGGCAAAAAAGAAGCTTTCACCACCGAAAATTGCGGATTTAACGTTACCGACATACTCTATATCATAATTTACTGTTTGAGTAAGAGCCACCAGACAACCGGTATCCACCCGTAGGGTTTCTCCTGCTGCGAGTTCTTTTTCGACTATGGTGCCTCCTGCATGGACGAAAGATAAGCCATCGCCATCAAGTTGCTGCATAATAAAGCCTTCACCGCCAAAGAGGGCGGTTCCGATTTTCTTCTGGAAGGCAACACCAATGGAGACACCCTTTGCGGCACAAAGAAAGGCATCTTTCTGACAGATTATTCTTCCATTGTACTGTTTCAAATCAAGGGGAATAATTTTACCCGGATATGGTGAGGCAAAGGCAACTTTTCCTTTTCCCTGACCACTATGGGTAAACATGGTGATAAACAGCCCCTCCCCGGATATAAGTCGTTTTCCGGCACCGAGCATCTTGTCGAAAAATCCACCGGATTGTGATTGCTGGGAACCGTCTCCGAAAATGGTATCCATAGTGATATCGTTAGACATGTACATCATCGCTCCCGCTTCGGAAACTACGCTTTCCTGGGGGTCGAGTTCAATTTCCACAAACTGCATTTCATGGCCGAAGATCTTGTAGTCAATTTCATGGGCCAGATTGCCACTCATCGGTGGTGGTGCGGCCGCAGGAGTCGGATTGCTGAGTTCTGAAATTTCTGTTGCCGGCTGCCAGTCGGCAAGTCCATCACGCCATACCATACTGGAAGCAGGATACTGCCCAGATGAGAGGGAGGAAGAGAGCTGGTTTGTTGATACTGGGCCGATGGATTTTCCATCTACTGCGATATACCATTTGGACATGAAGTACCTCGTGTTGCTTATGGAGCTGCGAATATCAAGTATTTCGCAGGCTTCCTGTTAATGATGAATTGATAAGGATTGATTAAGACTTGAGGATACCTGATTTTTGGGATTCAGCAAAAGGAAAATTTGGAGCACTGCTAAAAGGTACGGGGGGGGGCTTCTTGTTTAGCAGAAGTCTGTTTTGGCGTTGGTCTCCATTCTGTACAGATTACAACGGGAGATGACCTTCCACTTCATTTCTGGTATAAAGAGTCAGGCTAAAATCTGCTGTCTCTCTTTTTTCTTCTACCTGTTGCTGACCATGGAATACTTACATAAATTTCTTCTGAATCCCGATTTTAAAGTCGAAAAATTTGATAATGAGATTTTGCTCTATGCAGTCTCAAATACCAGTGGGGTGTATCTAAATGAAACGGCCTATCTGGTGTGGGAGATGTGCTCTCAGGGGCAGAGTGTCGAGGAGATTGTTCTTCTTCTTGAGGAGACATATTCGCATCAAAAGGAGACAATTCGCGAAGATGTTACCGTTGCTATTACATCTCTTGTTGACTATGGGGCATTAATTCCCAGTAGTGATGAATAAAACAGGGAGTCGTACCGTCGGTTTTTGTGACCAGTTTGTCACCATCAATTTTTATGGCGAAGAGCTTGAAGGTCTGGTCGATTTTCTCTGTTGTGATCTGCAGACAGGCCCCGAAAGCGCTGCACGAGCATGTTACGATGTAATGCTTGGCGGTAGCATAAATCCAATGCTGTCACTATGGCTTGGTGAGCGATGCCAATATTCCGGTGAGTGTCGTTATGAGCTTGCCTACACCCTGATCAATGAAATTATCTACCAGTGCATTGTGGACAATGCTGCAGGACACGCTATCCACGCTGCGGCCATTGGCTCTGCTAATGGAGCTGTTCTTCTGCCTGGGAAAAGTGGTTTTGGAAAGAGTACTCTGACAGCATGGCTTGTTTCCAAGGGGTGTAATTATTTAACGGACGAACTTGTTCTTTTGTCGGGAAAAAAGAAGCAATTACTCCCATTTACGCGGCCTTTTTCTATGAAAGCAGGTTCCTCTGCTATTCTGAATTCATTTGTGCAGTATGAGCATAAGGATACGATTTCAGGTGTTGGAGGTTTTATGCTGCCTCATCGCCTGCTTAATCCCGATTTCTCTCCCCTCACTCCCGCTCTGTCACTTATTCTCTTTCCCGAGTATCGGGAAGGTGCTGTAACTGAGCTGAACCAGCTCTCCTCGGCGCTGGGATGTGCAAAGCTTATGGAGTGTTATGTGAACGCACGAAATATTGAGGGACTTGGCATTAGCCAACTGGCTGACTATACAAGAAATACTCCTATTTGTCAGTTGGTCTATGGATCTTTTGATGGACTGTATGAACAGCTCCATGAGTCGTTTCCACTGTTGTTTTAATTGGTCCTTAAATGATAGCGTCCATTCTCAATCTGTGTGCCAGGATAGAAACCGATCCCTCTCACCATCGTCTGTTAATCGCATCCTGCAATACTTTTCAGGAGTGGGATGACTTGCTATTTCAGGCAGAATTACAAGGGATGGGGCCGCTTTTGTACCGGCATCTCATATCGTCCGGGGCTAAGGTTCCCGATAGCTTTCTTCGTGGACTCCGTTTTTTATGTCTTCGGCATAGGCGGGCAAATGAGCTGTTGATGAGCACTCTGCGTGATGTGCTCTCTCTGTTTGCAGTTGAAGGTATTCAGAGCCTTGTTTTAAAGGGAGCAGCACTCTGCCAGACTCTTTATCCGGAGAGTGGTTTACGGCCCATGCGTGATATAGATCTGCTTCTGACCAAAGAAGATGCACAAAAAGCCCATGCACTTCTGCAAAAAAACGGTTTTCTGCTCTCAAGCGAAGTTCTTCCCAATCACTACTATCACCTTCCCCCTCTGTTGCTGTCCTCTGGCGGTATGCAGGTGTGTGTGGAGTTGCACCATGGATTATTCCCAAAGGATCCGCCATATTATCGGGAAATGGGGTTTACAGATTTGTTTGAGGGAGCTGTGTCCTTTGTGGTGGATGGGGTGACGGCATATACTCTTGCGGATGAAGATATGCTCTATCATCTGTTTCAGCATGGCTTTCATGCGCCTCTGACCTACGAGCCTTATAAGTCAATATCGGTTGCTGATATTGTGAGTCTTGTGGAAGCTCGCGGGGATACGCTCGACTGGGAGAAAATCAGAGCGGAGTATCCTGGGCTCTATCGGGCTTTAGCTCTTTTTCATCACTTAACACCCTGGTCTGAAGAGGTTCTCAAGAGAATTCCAGAGTGCGGGCAGAGTACTCCTTCCAGGGTGGGGGAACCCTTTGTCGGATGGCCACGTGTGAAAATTTTGCAGCGGAAGAATCAAAGCGTAATGAGTGTTTTCCAGGCTACTCTCTTCCCGGGCAACTGGTGGCTGATACTCTATTACGGCATTTCAGGAAGTTTGGTTTCAATACTCTGGTGCCGTATTTTTCGACATCCAATACATCTTTTGCGTTGGGTAAAAATCTATGGAATGAAGTCGTTGAAGAAAGAAGAACAGGGGAGAAAAGAGTAAGGGGGAGGCTGGGAAGAGCATCCGGCGGAGTTTTCTGCCGGATGCCCGATGAGCAAACTTTTTACTTATTGTAATACATCGTGACCGTTGCAGCAGGACAGCCTGGAGGAGCAAAGACTGAAGCTCTGTTTCCGTTATTTTCCTTCGTTCCTGCAGCAAAGTCAGTACCGCAGAAGTAGAAGGCCTGGTCATGGTTGGAAGTGTTGCCGTCGGCTCCGTAAGTTACACTGGCATTTGGAACGTTCAACTCACCGCAACCATTACTGAAAACAAATTTTACCGGTCCACCGTAGGTTGATCCGGTGGCATTGAGCCAGGTGAATCGTTTATCATTTCCGGCAAAGCTTGATAGAGTATATGTTTCAGTTGTGTTGTAGTCACCTGATGCAGTACTTTGTGTTTCGGTTGCAGCTGGAGCAGGGGCTGGAGCAGTGGCAGCTTCAACAGGCCCGCTGGTTTCAGCATGGGCTGGAAGAGTGATTTGTCCAACAATTGGCCTGGTCCATTTTTCAGGTAAAACAGCACATCCTGTCAATACGCTCACGCCTACTGCCATTTTCTTGATTGCTTTACGTCTGGTTGGACTTTCTGGTCTGTTCGGCATACACTTTTTTTCTTTTTCCTGCACTGACGGCTCCTTAGGGTAAATTGAAACTGCATTTTGTGACTCTCTTTGAAGAGTCTTGTTTGTTACAAAAAAATAAGAACGTCTCCATGTAGCATATTTTCCCCATTTTCTCAATATCTATAATGATTAGCGTGCTTTTTTGAAGGGAAATGAGTACCTAAGGAGAAAATACTCTGTATTCTGTTAAGGTTTTACATATTACCAAGTAAGTGCTGCACAATTGAAACTGCAGCAATATTTGCAGTCTCCGCCTTTAAAATTCTGGGTCCAAGGCTCAAAATTTGGAACTCTTCCTTTTTTGCTGCCTCAACTTCGGCACTGGGAAAGCCACCTTCAGGGCCAAAAACAATCTGCATCCCTGCGCTATCTTCCCGTAAGGAACAGGAGTGGAGTGAGTTTTCCAGTGGCTCTTCCTCCCAGAACAGAATCTTCTGTACGGACTTCTTCTGCTGCACAAGCATTTCGTCAAAGGAAAGTAGGGGATTCAAACGCATCATAATAGGATTGTTGCACTGTTTACATGCCTCTTCGATTATGCGTTGCCAGCGCTCATGTTTCTTTAATAGTTTTGAGAGTTCAGTCTTTTTCAGCTGACAGCGCTCACTGGAGAAGGGGGTAAATTCAGTGGCACCTAGTTCTGTACATTTCTGTACCAGAAGTTCCATTTTTTGGCCCTTGAGAACACTCTGATAAACTCGTAGGGGCACTGCATTTCCCTGAACATGTTCCGATGATAGAATATGCAAACGTATTTGTTTGCTAAGGGAGATAATTTCACAGGTATGGATATTTCCATTGCCATCAAGGAGTTGCAGGCGCTCACCCAGGGGTAACCTGAGTACCTTGCTGATATGGCGGGATTCCTGCGAGGAGAGCAGTATCTCATCATTAATTGCAATTTCAGGGTGTATAAAGAATCGACGCATGGGGGAGTGACACTACCTAGCAGTATGTGAATAAAAGTTTCTAGTTATGGCCTATCTTTGCATAAAACCTGAGCAATCGCAAAAGAAAAGCAACCGGTGATGCAGGAAAAAGTTGCCTTCTAATTATGAAAACGATAGCATTTAACATCAGGTTTGAATCTATGGGGAGAAGTCTGCTTTTGGGTCTTTTATTACTATCCATGTTTTTTGCGGATAGTTGTCTGGCTGAAACTGAAATATTTACAATACACAATCGTCGGGCAGAGGAAATTCTCCCCGGTAAAAGCGCTGCTTTCCCCGGGTGGAAGAGCCGTCGGGAATATGATAGTGGTTAACGATGCCCCCCGAGGTGGTCGCGGCGGTTCGAACCCTATTACTTTCATCGGATCAGCGTGTTCCCCAGGTTCGGGTACAGATAGCGTTTGATTCCGATGATTCGGCCCGGAGAGTGGTTTTTGGTAAACAGAGCAGGACTCCTGGTCGCAAGCTTTCCGCCGCGAAGTTCGGTGAAGAAGGATGTTTGGTGGTGAGTGAACATCAACAGGCACAGAAAAAATACGACGCATAATACGACACTTAATCATTGACGCAACATTAGGAGGGAAAATGTCAGGCGACGAACGTAGAATACACGAACGATATTTCAAGCGGATACAGACAAAGCTGACCGCTGAAACTCTGGCTGGAAAAACACCGATGATGGAATACCTGACGGCTAATATCAGTGCAGGTGGTGCCTTTATTGAAACCGATCATCCACTACCGCTGGTAAGCAAGGTGCGGCTCGAATTCCTGCTCTCTCTTGAAGATTTACAGACCTTGAAATTTATTCTCTCCCTTGAAACCCTTAAGGCATGGAAAGGAAAGCGTGTCTGGGTGAGTGCCTCCGGTATTGTGGCCAGATGTGAAGAGAATGGCATGGGGATTATGTTTGATGAGAATTATCAGATCAGTCCCATGGAAAACTCCGCAAACGCTGAAAGTGATTAACTATTTTTAGTGAAGTGGAGGGCAGCCCATTCCTCCTGTTCCTTCCTGTTGGTAAATAAAAAGTCAGAATCGGTATATGTCTGAATAATGCTTTTTTCCTGTTCACCGTGAAGGATGCCAGAGAGGACAAGATTTCCTCCCTGCGAAAGAAGACGGCTGAAGGGGCCGGCCATGGTAATAAGGGCATCATGGATAATATTGGCAACAATAAGGTCAAAAAAAGTGTCAAGCTGTTCCAGCGGCTCAATGGAAACATCCATCACCGAATCCAGAGTATTTAAAGCGACATTTTCAGTCGCAACACGTACTGCTTCCGGGTCGTTGTCAATTCCAAGCACAGAGGTGGCACCAAAAAGAGCTGCCCCCATACCGAGAATACCGGTACCCGTTCCGACGTCAAGGACATGCTGAGCACTGTTCATGGCAAGGAGTTCTCTAATAAAGTCTAGACTGAGACTGGTGGTTGCATGATGCCCGGTCCCAAAGGCCATTCCTGGATCCATAACAATTATCCGTTCGTTTTCCGATGCGCTATATTCTTCCCATGTGGGTGTGATTACAAGTCCTTTTGTAATTGCAAAGGGTTTGAAATGGGCCTTCCAGTTATTAGACCAGTCCTGATCCTCGATACGTTCCCAGGAGATGGTCGGTTTTTCCACCTGAAAGATTGTTGCCAGTTCTATTAGGTGCTTCTCGAGCTTGTCCTGAAGTCCTTGTTGCACTGCCTTATCAGGGCTTTCTTCTGCCATATATGCGTTGAGACGAAGGGGAGGTATCTGTATATCGACGGATTGTTCAACACTGGCTCCCATAACTCCAACCAGATAGTCAACGGCGGATTCCTCAAGAGCAGAGTCGAGTTCGATATGTGCCTTGAGCCAGAAAGGAGTGTTTTTATCTTGTGTCATATTCTTCGAATTGTATTTGTGAATGCAGGACGGTATCGATCAATTTTATTTATGTGTTCTATAAATAAAATTTCTTGACAAGGTGCGACATCCTGTTATTTTTATTCTGACCTAAAAGCACATGAATTTTGATCAGCGAGAACCCTCTATGACACATAGCATACATTTTTTACCCGATGACGTCCATGTCACTGTTGAAGATGGAGAAAATCTTCTTACCGCTGCAGCATCTGCAGGAGTATATATTCATGCTTTTTGTGGTGGAGATGGGGTCTGTGGAAAGTGTAAGGTTACTCTCGAAAAAGGAGAGGTGAAGTCTGACAGTGCCGCTTCCCTGAAAGAGGATGAGTACAATAGTGGTGTACGGCTGGCCTGTAAGTCAAATGTGGTCTCTGATATAACCGTCCGTATTCCTGAAATGGTTAAGGCCGATGGGAAGGCCCTAAAACGAAAGCCTAAAACGACCCGTGCCATTTCTGCGAGATCGCTGGAATCACTTATTGGAACCTGGGATATCGATCCGCCCGTCGGAAAAGTATTTTTGAAGGTTCCGCCCCCAACGATTAACGACAATATTTCAGACATGCAGCGTTTGATGCGTGCGCTGAAAAATGCCAAGCCAGACAGTCCTGAACCAAGTTATGATCACCCTGAACTTATCCATGAGCTTTCGCTTGTGCTCCGGGAGGCCAACTGGGATGTAACCGTCATTCTTCTGCATGGCAAGGGACCAACGGAGTCCGACAGAATAATTGCCGTGGAACCCGGTGATACTACAGATCGTCTCTACGGCCTGGCCGTTGATATCGGTACTACGACCTGTGGTGGCGTGTTAATTGATCTGAATAGCGGTGAAATTGTAGCGGATGGTTCCGGCTATAACTCCCAGATCGGTTATGGTGAAGATGTTATCTCCCGTATGATTTACTCCCAGCGTCCTGGGGGGCTGAAAGGCCTGCAGGAAAAGGTTATTTACACCATCAATAATATTATTGAGGAAGTGTGTAAAAAGCATATTATCAGCCCCAGTGATATCAGCTATATTATGACCGCCGGGAATACGGTTATGGCACATTTAATGCTCGCCATCAATCCAAAATTTTTGCGGGAGGCTCCCTATGTTCCAAGTGTTAGCCAGTTCCCGCTGACCAAGGCAGCTGGTCTTGGCATTATGGCTCACCCATCCGTGAGAATGTTTCTCTATCCCTGTATCTCTTCCTATGTTGGCGGTGACATCGTGGCCGGCGTGCATGCTTGTCAAATGCAGAAAAGTGAAGAGATTTCCCTCTTTATCGATATTGGCACCAATGGCGAAATTGTGGTCGGGAATCAGGACTGGATGGTCTGTGCGGCTTGTTCTGCAGGCCCAGCTTTTGAAGGCGGTGGAATTAAATTTGGTATGCGGGCAAGCCAAGGAGCCATTGAGAATTTCCAGATTCACCCCGAGACATATGACCCAATGGTCGTAACAATCGGGCACACCAAACCTCGCGGTATCTGTGGTTCCGGGCTTATATCCATTGTTTCAGAACTGCTTGATGCCGGAGTTCTTGATCCTCAGGGGAAGTTTAACAGGAGTCTCAATCATCCTCGAATTCGGGAAGGTCAGGATCGCTGGGAATATGTTCTGGCCTGGGACCGAGATTCCATGATAGGTGAGGATATTGTTATTACTGAGGTGGATCTCGATAACCTGATTCGGGCCAAAGGGGCCATGTATGCAGGGTATCAAACCTTGCTTGAATCCGTTGGACTGACGTTTGCTGATCTTGATCGGGTTATTCTTGCCGGTAACTTTGGATCCTATATTGATCTTGAACGTGCTATTTCCATTGGCTTACTTCCAGATATTGATCGGGATCGATTCTTCTATATTGGTAACGCCTCCATGCTGGGTTGCCAGATAAGCCTGACGGATCATAAGCGCTTCCGTGAGCGGGTTGCGGTGCGTACACTTATGACCAATATGGAGCTTTCTGAAAATCCTGATTTTATGAATCATTATATGGCGGCACTCTTTCTTCCGCATACAGATATGGATCTGTTTCCATCGGCGGGGAAGTAAAATCAGCGTCAATTGACAGAAAGCAAAAAAAAGTGTAAATTAGCGTCTTTGTGAAAATAAAACGGACGAACTGAAAAAACAATAATTTAGAGACTTAAGGAGAGTACAATGGGGCAAACTGTTAAAGCAATTGCAGAAAGTATCAATATCATGGGATATCGTAGTGGCGGTGCCATGAAGGATCGTGTTCAGGGCCCTGTCCAGGAAATGGCCAAGGAAGAGGCTGGTGCCGGTGCATCTTATCTCGACCTGAATATCGGACCTGCACGAAAAGATGGTACAGAACTTCTCCCATGGGTTGTTGGGACTGTTGAAGCAGTTGTTGATACTCCTCTTTGTCTTGATACCACCAATATGGATGCAATGGCAGCCGGTTTTAAGGCTGTTACTAATAAAGAACAGGCCCTGATGAACTCCATTTCCGCCCAGCCAGAGCGTATGGAACAGATGATTCCCGTTGCTGCTGAAATGAAGTGTGACGTTATTGCTCTTCTCTGGGGAGCTGATGGTATGCCCCGAGATTCTGCTGAACGTGCGGCGATGTCCGTAGATCTGATGATGGCAATGAATGATGGCGGCATCCCCAATGAGAAGATTCTCTTTGATCCAATTGGAACTCCTATTACTCTTGGTGCTGACCAGATTTCGGCGGGCTTGGAATTTATGGAAATGCTGCCGGATATCGCACCTGGTTCCGGTTCCACCGTTGGTCTTTCCAATGTATCAAATGGTGTAGCTGACAATCTTCGTAAATACCTCGATCGTACCTACCTGATCATGCTTATGAAATATGGTCTTTCAACAGCCATCGTAAATGCCTATGATGATGAGCTTATGGCCATCTGTAAAGGTGAACGTCAGGAGCATGTAGATATGGTTCATGCGATGATGGATGGTGATGATCCGGGTACATCTGCCCTTTCGGGAGCTGCCCTTGAACATTACAAGACCTATAAAGCGCTTTCAGGACAGACCGTATTCTCCGAGTCATGGCTTGAACTGTAAAATTCGCTAGGAAGTAGAAAAATTGATGCCCTTCCTTGAATCCTTAGGAAGGGCATTTTTGTTTGACAGGAGTGGATGGAACTTGAATAGCTGCAAAAATATGCCGCAACCACACCTTATATGGACGATTTGTAAGATAATATTTATACATTGAGAGAAGATCATGGGAACAGAACAGAATAAATGGACAAAAACAAGCTGGCAGAACTTCACCGCTCTTCAGCAGCCAAAATGGCCAGATATGGCGGCCCATGATGCAGTAATAGAGAGACTTTCTGCTTTGCCTCCGCTGGTTTTTGCGGGTGAAATAAGAGATTTGAAGGCGTTACTGGCCAAAGCTGTAACAGGAGATGCCTTTCTGCTCCAGGGTGGTGATTGTTCCGAGGATTTTTCCCAGGTTACGGCCCCCAATATTCGTGAGAAGCTGAAAGTTTTGCTGCAGATGGCCGTTGTACTGACCTATGCCGGTGGCAAACCCGTTATTAAGCTTGGTCGTATTGCCGGACAGTTTGCAAAGCCTCGTTCATCGGACACCGAAATGGTGGATGGTGTAGAGCTTATGTCCTATCGCGGTGATATGGTGAATTGCTCGGAACCTCTTGCAGATTTACGTATTCCTGATCCCAACCGGATCCAGGAAGGCTATAATATGGCTGCATCCACCCTCAATTTGCTTCGTGCCTTTACCCGTGGTGGTTTTGCGGCACTGGATAGAGTATCAGCGTGGAATCAGGAGTTTGTGAAACAGTCTCCCATGGGGCGCAGTTATGAACGGCTCGGTAAGCAGATTCAGCAGGCTCTGCAGTTTATGGAGACCATTGGTATTGATCCCAATAGTCCCCAGATGCAGCAGGCACAGTTTTTTACCTCCCATGAGGCATTATTGCTCGGTTATGAGACTGCGCTTACACGTGAGGATTCAATTACGGGAGATTGGTATGATTGTTCTGCCCATATGCTCTGGATAGGCGAGCGAACCCGGCAGGTGGATGGTGCCCATGTTGAATTTCTGCGAGGTGTCAATAATCCCATTGGGGTGAAGATCGGTCCTGATTATGACCTTGATAATGTGAAGCAGCTTATCGATGCCTTAAATCCTGAGAATGAAGCGGGGCGTTTAACCCTGATAACCAGACTCGGCATGAATAATATTGAAAAAGTACTGCCTCCGCTTCTGCGTGAAGCAAAGCGTGAGGGCTACAATATTGTCTGGAACTGTGATCCGATGCATGCCAATACTTACACGGCTAAAAGCGGTCTTAAGACACGTAATTTCAACGATATTCTTTCTGAAATAACCTGTTTTTTCGAGACCCACTGGGCAGAAGGAACCATTCCCGGCGGTATTCATCTTGAGATGACGGGAAATAATGTTACTGAGTGTACGGGTGGTGCCAGAAATATTGTTGATGAGGAGTTGGCAAATAACTATCTTACGACTTGTGATCCGAGGCTAAACGCCGAACAGAGCCTCGAAGTGGCATTTCAGATAGCGGATATGATTCGGAGTTAATGATGTAAGCGGCCGCAGGCACCACCTTTCATCTGTTTTTCTCTATCCGCATAGAAAAAACTATTGATGGCGTCGTAAAAACTCTTCATCTGCTTCGTTGCTGCATTTTTTATTCAATTACGACGTACCCTAGTACGCCGAAATTGAATAAAAAATACGCGCCTCGCATATGAAGCTTTTTACTTAGCCATCTCCAATTTGAACTTTTTACGAGCTTGTCAACTATTGCGGAGAGAAGAAAACAGACAAAATGCGGCACCTGTGAGCACTTACTGGGTTCTTCTTAGGTTTGTGTTTATTTTGGTTGTCTATTGTACTTTCCAGTCGTCTATTTTGTTTCCACTGTTTTTTCCTTTTAGCTTCTCTAGAATATCCATTTCTTTTTGTAAGGTTGAATCGTTGAGCATTGTCATTTCCGTTGCAAAGTGGCTTGAGAAAATGCTGAATAGCTTTTTATAGCCCTCTGAAATCTCAAGTGGGCATGAGCGTTGTTCCCAGGTTTTTATCTCTTTGTGCTCTGGGCGGAAATCAGGATTCACTAAACCCATTCGATAATAGGGGAAGCAGGGGGTTGGGCGTGTAACAGTGTCGTTACAGCCTTTTCTGCTGTCGAGTAGCCAATTTTTGAGAAGGGAAACATATTCACTGAGTAGTACTGCTTTTTGAACCCCTCTGTTATCCCAATGCACACTGTCTGAATCAAATTGAACGGTATCACTGCTGCTATATTTTTTGCCATTGCGATCGCTGTAGGAAACTTCCAGGTTAATTGGGCCATTTGCAGAAGCTGTTTTTCGTAATTTCACCAGAACCACTCCACCACGTACCTCCTCATCTTCAGTGCTGCTGGGAAAAAGAGTGTTGATTTGCATCATCTGACCGGTGGCGAGATCCGCTTCGGGAGAGCCAAAAACCCCTGTGATTTCGTAGTCATCACTTGTGAGTTGCAGTTTCAGGTCAAAGACCAGGGGCGTAACCATAAAATCAAATTCAGTGTCGAGCCGCTTTTTAAAATCTTTATTGGAATGTACTGCATAATAGTTGCTGCCACGAGTCTTGCTGATATGCTCGATAAGATCTGGGTTGAAATCAACGCCGATGCCAATAAAACTGGTGAAAATATTCCTGGTGGCTGCCTCTTTGACCATGCTGAAAAGGCTATCTTTACGAAGTTCGCCACGATTAGGCATCGCATCTGTAAGGAAAATGATTCTATTTTCGTATATGGCTGGATTTTTTAAAGAGGAGTCAATGGAACCATATTGCTCCAGACCTTTCATAAAGCCAGCTTCCATATTTGTCCCGCCGCGTGAATGTAAGTCCAAAATATGCTTGGAGATAGCTTGCATATCCGTAGATCCGACTGTGCGAAGAGGTTTGGCTCTGTAGCCCTGGTCATCAAATAGAACCATGCCAAAACGATCAGAATCATTGAGATGGCTCAGCATATTGACGATTGCCTGGTTGGCGATTTCCATTTTATTCCCGCGAGTAGTTTCATTTTTGCGACGCTTCACTCCGTCATAATAATAGGAGTTAAAAGGGGAAGACATGGAGCCTGAAATATCGAGCACAACAATTAGGTTGAGTTTTTTACGTTGAAAACTCTCTGTCGTCAGTCCGGAGTTTAATCCAACGGAGAGATAATAATCTGTTTCACCGGAGTAGATGTCTTTACTGATGCCGCGACTATAGGATGGGCAGAAAAGAGTTTCACACGGCTTGTTTTGTGCCGTATCAAAGGTATAGTCATAAAATAGGCCTTCATAGCTTAGGGATGAATAGCGGGGGAGATAGCCTCGTTCAATATTTTGGAAGAAATTGTTACTATCCTTGGCACCTCCTACGGAAAACCCAAGGGCATCTGCCATTAGACTCGGAGCCGTATTCATTGCCATGGACTCAGCCATACGCTGCATTCTTGGAGCTGGGGAAACCAGAGTTTTTACCCGGGCGCTTTGTGGAAATGCTCTCTCCTGCGTTTTGTTCTCAAAGCTGTACTCCCAATCATCAATTGTATCCTTTTCTTCATCCTCTATAATTGAAGTGGTATGGCTGAGTCCTGTTCCGAGAATAAGCAGACAGAATGTAAGAAGCCCGATTGTTGTATTTGGTGCTGACATGTGTTCCTCCAATAGATTATTTGACTGTTCCATAACGACGTTTCATGGAGTGTGACGGACGCTATCTGTTTCTGTGTCGTGAAAGATATTGGTTTGTGAAAAAGCATCTACCTACCTGTGGATTTTCTTCAACAGATGGGAAACCTCGAGCTTATCATCGATGTGGATGAAAATCCAATGGATGTGCACCTGCTGGAGCGGATTTGTTTTTGAGAAGATCCATTGCAACCCTTTGGAATCAATGTATGCTCGATAATTTTTTGATAAAAAGAATGGAACCTTTAAACTGGTGTTTTATCCTGCCATGGTGCAGACTGCATCTCAAAGAGAACAGTTGTGCAGTTGTCGGATAGTTTGAAAATTTACTGCGGGCAATAAAGTAAGTACTCTATTGCCTACAATGCTTTTAAAAGGAAAGGGTATGAATAAAAAGATATCTCTTGTTTTACTTATTGTTTCGACAGTTTTCGCACTGTTTTGTCAGCCGGTCAGCAGTGCAGGTATCTCTGGGAAGATACTTACCGGATATCGGGTGCTGGACGTTGATCCAGCGACAAAGGAGAATAATTTCACCGTGTATCGCGGCGATTACATAAAGTTTAGATATCCAGAGAAGTTTTCTTCACAGCCCTTTACGGTGGAGGAGTTAAAATATAAGGATATTCTCTTTCCAGCGCCGGAAAAGTCACCTTTTTTCAAAATGAAGAGTGTGGGCAGCTATTCCTTTACTCTTGGTACGACGGCCGCTGGTACGATTACTGTGGTTGAGCTTGTTCGGCCCAATTACACCGCAGTTACAGCAGATGAAGCTGCAGAATTGTTAAGTAATTTACATCCTTTTATCCTTGATGTTAGAACTCCAGGAGAGTACCAGCAGCTGCATATTGAGGGAACAACATTGATACCCATCCAACAGTTACAGGCAAGAATTGCTGAGTTGGAATCAAAAAAGCATGAGGATGTTTTTATTTACTGTGCAACTGGAAACAGATCAACGGTTGCTTCACGAATCCTTGCTGATCGTGGTTTTAAGCGGATTTACAATTTGCGTTATGGTGTGTATGATTGGGCGCGGAAGGGGTATCCTTATAAAACCGGTAAATAATATGCCAAGGTTCTTTTTGATGCGTCCCTATCATTTTTTCTGGATTGCCGCGCTCTTGGTTGTGAATTAAATCGCTGAATTTACACTGTTGTTGTTGCGTACGTGGTTTTTCCGATCTCTTGAACCAGCTTGTAGTGTATTTAATTTTCTGCTATCATGGTGGTGTTTACTATTATTATTGATCAGTTGTGCTTGGTTCAGGTCCTTCCTTCAACGCCTCTTGCCAATCGGACACCATTGATAAATACTATGAAGTCCCCCTTACTAGGTTGGTGACCTGCGATGAAGATAAATACTGAAGTTGTTGAGAAAATATTCATTGTTACCTGTGAAGGGTCACGGCTTGATGCTTCTTTTGCGCAGATTTTTTTTGACTCCATGCAAAGTTTTATTCAGAAAGGGCATATGGATATTGTGCTCGATCTTTCCTCCGTTGAGTTTGTCGATTCCACGGGGCTTGGGGCTATCGTTCGTTCGCTTAAGGAGATAGACGGGCGCGGGCTATTAGTCCTTTGCGGGGTTAATGAGATGGTTCTCAGTCTGCTCAAGATGACACATCTGGATGATATCTTTATTCAGGCAGCAGATCGTAGTGAAGCCTTTAAAAGACTTGGTGAGGAACAGAAAAAGAGAATTATTCCAAAGGAACCTGTCGCTGAAAAGGAAGTCATTGTAGAACCTAAGTCGACTGGTTTTGATGAAGCTCTACTTGCTTCACTGCAGATGGAGGGGAGTGAACCAATAGAGCAGATAGAAAGTGATGAAAAAAGACAGTATCGTCGAATTATCAATAAACAGATAATGAATGAAGATATTATTGTTCATTGCACTAATAGTGGTACCGGAAAGCGTACTACGGCGATTGTTCTGGATATCTCGCCTGGTGGGCTGCTTCTGGTGTCCCCTTCGAAGCTTTCGGTCGGAGATGAATTTATTATGGAAGGGCGCATTGGCAGGAATTTTAAATTCAGAGAACACACAGTTATACGAAATTGCAGAGATGGAAAGTATGGGTTTGAATTTATTAAACCATCTCGAAAAACAACGTCATTTTTACATCAACTAACCGGTTCTGTGATGTTGAGCAAGGCGCAGCTGAATACCTCAGTCCGGTAAGTTGTTCCCTGTGTTATGATGTAGAAAAAAGCTCTCCTATCCGGGCGGATAGTAACTGATCCCCCTACCCTACTATTCTAATGCCATTGATAAATAGCGAAATTCCCACAGGATCTACTATTGTCTTTCGGGTACCTGCGCGTCTTGCCGATGTCCGTCTTCTTGGCTTTTCTGTCCATGCTCTTTTTGTAAATCTCGGTTTTACTGATATTGAAACGTATCAGCTTGAGCTTGCCATAACTGAATCCGCAAATAATATTGTTAAGCATTCGTATCAGTTTCAAGATGATATGTTTATGAGTATGAAATTCATCACCACCGATGACAAGGTGATCTGTACCTTTGTGGACAAAGGTAAATTTGAGAATTTTTTGAAAAACAATGCTCAGGGTGAAATTGCTGTGGATACAATATTGCTTCCGCCAAACAGTAGAGGGATTGCAATTATCTGTGAGGTGATGGATGAGGTGAGTTATCGGAGATCTGGGGATACGAATATTTTAAGACTGGTTAAATATTTTTCCCGCCAGTGAAGATATGGACAATAACTTGAACGAAATAACAATCCTTGTGGTTGATGATAGTGAAGCTATCCGTATTCTGGTGAATGCCTTCCTTCGTGATGGTGGCTATCGGGTTATTGAGGCTGTTAATGGCAGGGAAGGTCTTGAAATCTGTTATAAGGAATCCATCGACCTTGTTCTCCTTGATATTGCCATGCCAGAGATGGATGGCTTTTCACTCTGTGCAAAACTACAGGGTGATACACGATTACAATCTATCCCGATTCTTATGCTTTCTGCTCGTCAAGATGTCGAATCAAAGATGAGGGCTTTTGAACTCGGAGCCGTTGATTATCTGGTTAAACCCATAAGTAGGGATGAGTTGTTGGCTAGGGTCAATACTCATTTGACTATTAGCCGCCTGACGGTTTCACTTCAGACTGCAAATGCTGAGTTGATTGCCCAGCAGCAAGAATTGCTTCAGGGCCTCCATGCTGCGGCCGATCTTCAGAAGCACCTCCTTCCTAAGCGTGTTCCCGATTGTAAGAAATTACGATTTGCCTCCTATTTTAACCCCTGCCAGGAAGTGGGAGGGGATATTTATAATATTCAGCGGATAGGCAGTGAGCATCTGGCGATTTACATTCTTGATGTTTCCGGCCATGGTTTCCCCGCTGCAATGATGACAGCTCTTGCTACTCAGGCCCTCAGTGGTTCTGCTGCAATTACTAAAAGACAGGACGTGGATGGTAAGGTGGAAAGCGTTATGTCGCCGGGAGACGTGATCAGGGAGCTTAATAAGGAGTTTCCCATAGCCCGCTTTAATCGCTACATGACCATTGTGTATCTTCTTTTTAATACTCAGGATGATACTTTTCGTTACTGCTGCGCCGGGCACCCACCAATTGTTCATATGAGCAGTGATGGTAAGAGTACTTTTCTGGATGTGGGAGGCCCTCCAGCCGGGATGGATGGAGTCTGGGACGAAGGTGAGGGGCGTTTAGAGAGCGGTGACAGGCTTTTTTTATATACAGACGGTTTAACTGAGTATGGTGGTGCAACGGGTGAACTATACGGCGCGAAACGCTTTCTTAGCTCTATGGTGGATGGACGTGGGCTTCCGCTTAAGGAAGCAACACAAAATATTATCGGCGAATTGAAAGCGTTTGGAAAACAGATCGATGGTGATGATGATATGACTCTGCTCGCCGTGGAGAAAAAATAACTGAAGCCCTATGGTTTGATATAGGCAAAAGAATCTTTTTGTAAGTCTATGAGGGTAACGATTCCGGCAGGTATTATCTCACACTCCTCAATAATCTGATTTTCTGTAATATCAAAACGGACCATGGCATTTTTACACACCTGAAAACGAACATCTTTGATCCTGAGATCTTTGATTCGTTTATGAAATCCTGTAACAGCAGGGCTTGTAACAAGTTTTACAGCAGGCCCGTTAAAAAGAACGATCAGCTTATAATCTTCTTCAGGGATGGCGTTAAGCAGGTTCACCACATTGTTTAACGCCAAATTCATAACTGCTTCTTCGTTTTATAGTGGATCCTGCAAATGAGACAGTATGTTAAGGTGTATTTCCAATCAAAA
>CAZDJE010000065.1:0-21097 GCA_964505715.1 uncultured Desulfocapsa sp.
GAAAAACATGAATGACTGTTAACTGAAATTCTAATAACTATAATATACTAAAAAAGAAACATATATAAATCAATGACCGATACAATACTTGTCTATACAACAGTTGAAGAAAAAGAAGAGGCATTAACAATCAGTCGAATTCTTCTTGAAAAACGATTGATTGCCTGTTCTCAGATTGAGTCTCCCGTTGATTCTCTCTACTGGTGGAATGGTAAGATTGAGCAGGCCAAAGAGTACCGGTTGCTCATGAAGACCCGTCAGTCATTATGGGAAGATCTGGTATTTGAGATCAAAAAACACCATTCCTACGATGTTCCGGAAATTGTCGCTATTCCGGTATCAGCTATAAGTGATGACTACAAAAAGTGGCTGCAGGAGGCCTTGAACAATGAGTGATGAACAAAAAAAAACCGGGAAGAAGTTATCCTACCGTCAGCGAAAACTTGGTAACTATAAATGCCATTGCTGTAAGAAGGAACTCCCTTACTGTTTAAGCTGTCCCTGTGGGTTTATGATCTGTGAAGAATGTTTTAAGGAAAATACATGGGGAATGTCAAATGGCCCAACCTGGATATGTCCCGATTGTGAGCGTATTCGTATGACCTGAGATATCTGGCTAGTGTTGAATAATTGAATATTCTGAGAACGATATGCTGGAAACAAAACTCATTCAGTTAACGGAACATTTTCCTGAGGTGCGGGAGTTTAGTCATTCAAAAACCCACTCTGCCAAGGTATTTGTACCAAGTTTTGATAATAAACTCTGGACTTCAATTCTCTATATTGAAAGGGGGAATTTCCGTATTCGGTACGACACCGGAGAGGTCTTAAACGCCAAAGGAGGAACTTTTTATTACCATCCACCACTTTCGTTAAAATATCAGACGGAAGATAAAATTATTACCCCGTATTCCATGTATCACCTTGCTGTTGATTTGTCATACTCTGGTCGTACTCTTCTCTCAACACCTATGGCGACACAGCAAGTCATTCAAAAAATACCAGCTATTCCATTTGTTCGTAGCGCACCCGCATTGATGATTTCATCATTTAAAACGATCTTTCAGGAGAACAATGATCGGGCCCCCGGTTATCTGATACAGATAGAAAATTCACTTCGTCAAATTGTAATTTCTGCTATACGCAGTGTGCCTGAGCCAACGTTTATTCTCATGGACAGTAAAAAATCTATTCAGAAAGTAGACTCCTTTCTAGATCAAAATATTGAATTTATGGGCCCTGTTGAACATCTTTTTGAATTGATGGCCGTGAGCAGAAGCCACGGATATGAGATTTTCCACACTACCTTTGGCATAAGTCCTAAAGAATATATCCTTCGTAAAAAAATTGTTTTAGCTAAAGAAATGCTGCTTGATGGTACGGACATAAGCACCATAGCCTTTTCTTTGGGCTTCTCATCGAGTCAGAATTTTGCGACCTTATTTAAAAAACTTACCTGTATTACTCCCACAGAATTCAAAAAAAGCAGTTCCTGAAGTTCTTTTCTGAAAACCTGCACACCAAAAAAATAGAACTGGCACCCTGAGTTTGAAATGTCTTAGGAGTAGTCCCTAATACTCAGCCGTAACTATTCAGCGTCCTCTCAAAACTATCATAATCACACTTAGTCTTTGTTTGAAAAAATCTTTTGGACAGAAGAAAACGTAATTGTTTGCATAAATAATTATCTCTATTTGAGAATGATACTCTAAAGAAATTTTAGTAGGAACCTGTGGGGCGAAAATGGCCATTATGGATATTAATAAGAATCATGAAGTGCTGTTTTCCAACTTCAAATACGATCCAGAAGTCTATTATTTTCTGTATTGTGGTGATATTAAGGCATATTACCTGAACAGGTTGCTTCAGGAAGCATTACAGGTGAAATTTAGCGGCAGAGAAGTCCGCTTCCTTGCAGTTGTACCTGACTTTTTCAGACAGTATGATTATCAGGATGTCATTGTCATAAATCCTGCCATCTCCAGACATCAAAAATGTTCAATAGATACGGTCAATCAGGGAAACAATGATATAAGCTGCAGGATCAGTTCTGCAGACTTTATGACCGCAGTTTCAAGCAGTTCTGCTCTACGCGAACATATCGATACCATCCTTCAAAATCAAGATAATCTCTATATCTATCTATTCGAATCTGTACAGGAAATGACCCTTGATGAGATAGATTGCGTCAGTATCCTTGGGCCAGATCGTGCCCTCTCCATAGAGTGTAATAATAAAATCCTCCAATATCAGCAGGTTGCCGGTCTGGTACCCACTGCTGAACATTGCTTCTGTGACGACGTTGAATCGCTTTTAAGAACCACCAAAAAGTTAAGACGAAAATGGAAGAATGGTATTTTTATCAGCTGTGCCTACTCGGCAGCGGGTTCCAATTCTCTTGTAAGCCTGAATCAGGAAGAGGTTCAAACGTGGAGCGTAGGTAAAGAGGGGACATTTCTTGTCTCCAGGTATATGCCTCATACCCTTGATCCCACTGTTCTTGCTGTTGTTGCGAATGAAAGTGATGTGTATATCGCAGGTATTGCAGACCAGAGCATTGAAGATGGAAACCGTTTTGTTGGTTCCACATATCCGTCCATGGTAACGCCATATCAAAAGAAACAACTCAATAGGTATACGGTTCTGGTTGGGCAGATGCTAGGACGGCTTGGCTACCGCGGAATTTTTGGCTGTGACTATATAGTGGCCAATGACGACACTGTCTATTTTATAGAAATCAATGCTCGCAAACAGGGAACTACTCTGGAATTTTGCTACACGCTTGAACAGGGATTGCCCAAGGGAACCCCTCTGTTGCCTGAGCTTGAGTATTACGCAGTCACAGAGAATCGGTTTCCCGACAACTGTATTGAGCTTCAAGCCACCTATGATTCAATTTATTGGGGAACCCATAACTATAAAGCACTGGAACAGAAACGAACCAAGGGTTTTGTTCCGAATAACCCCTATGAAAGACAATCATTTGCAAAGATAGCACGTGGCGATTTGAAAAATGATTTTGTGGTGCTGGAACATGTGGGAACCGATTTTATTGTCATGCCCGGAACTTTTGTGGGCAGGGTTGTGTCAGTTGCTGAAAATAGAAAAAATATGGAAACAGGACTTCGACAGGGTGTCGGATTTATAAAACAAACAATAGAGGAGGCTTAAGATTCATCCCGAAAGGAAAAGGTATTTATTTTGGGTGAATCTAAGAACAAAATGTATAATTCTTCCAATTATTCTGTAGAGAAGACAAATTTATTTGATTGTTATACTCAGGATTTAATTAACGAGCTTTGTACCCCCTTGCAGGGTAGTCGTGATCCAAGTCATGAAGAACGTAAGGAGATCGCAGATCTCTTTACGGTGGCAGCAAAAAAAGAACTTACTGCTCCAATTGTTGCTCTGTTTGGAAAACTTCGTGAATTCCATAAAGACAGAAAAATTGATATTTATGGTTTGGGCTTTTCATGCAAAGAACTTGAAGGCCTTGCCATAAAACATCAGGAAATAGATGAACATATGGTGTCCGTTGGTGGACGACTTACTCAGGCCTTACCCATTGCAAATGAAGCAAATGACAGGGTTACGGATTATCTGAATCGAAAGACCAAAGAGGCTGCTAGTGGAATCGAACTTTGGCCCCGAATACAAGAGAACATCGCAAAAATAAAGCGCGAATTAAAAATGAGCGATGAGGATTGGGATAAGCCATCTGGACAACTGCGAAATGCTGTCGATTCAGTAGAAACACTTGCAAAACTGATTGACCTTCCTCCTAAGGCTGCCGAGGCGATCGGCAGGGTCACCAAGTCGTACAGGATGCGTTTGACGCCCTATTATACCAGCCTGATTATGCCTGGAATGGTGAATGATCCTGTTATGCTGCAATCAATTCCAACCGGTGAAATGATAAATAATGCTGGAATTGAGATACCACCGGTTGCCGCTGACCATTCTCCTGCCCGTCTGGTTGATCAATTCTATCCAAGAGTTGTAACCATTAAATCCACTAATATGTGTGCAATGTACTGCACTCACTGTTTGAGGCTTGCTCATATTGGAAGAAAAGACAATGTCTATTCAAAGGAGGCCTATGGTGAAGCGCTCGATTATATACGGCAAAATGATAGGATACGCGACGTTCTTATCACCGGAGGAGACGCCTTTGTTTTGCCAAATTCAATACTGAAATTTATTTTATCAGAACTTGATTCAATAGATCATGTACAAATGAAACGGTTAGGGACCAGAATTCCGGTTACCATGCCCATGCGTGTTGATGAGGAATTGCTCGATATACTTGAGGCCAGTAATGATAAAAAGCCTCTCAGAGTAGTTACTCAGATTAATACTGCCCGCGAAATAACTCCTGTCTCAAGGGATGTCTTCAAAAAAATATCTAAACGCGTTTTTGCCGTATTGAACCAGGCTGTTTTGTTAAAAGGGATAAATGATTCCAAAGTGAAAATGTGGAAATTATGTGAAACCATACAGGAATCATATGTAAGGCCATATTACATCTTTAACTGCAGTTACAGAAACCCTCAATTTAAACATTTTAGAGTACCTCTTGAAGTCGGTAGAGATATCTTAGAGTCGATGTATGGCAATATTTCAGGTGATGCAATTCCACGATACATCTCAACGGCAGGGGGGAAAATTCCAATGCACAGGGATAATGTTGTTGGCAGTGACAACAACGGAAATTACACCCTTAGAAAGCCATGGAATGGTCAAGAGGTAGAATATCCGGATGCTGATATGGATTTGTATAATAACAGTGATTTCGCTTTTGGTGCATATGTGGAATAACAGAAGTAGCCGTTCTTTAATCAGGTTCTAATCGTGCCAGGTTTACAAATCTGCAATAGGGTGAAAATGTTCCGGCTGATGAAAGTCAGGCAGTAAACCTGGAAGAGGGTAGGCGGCAAGGTAACGTCGATCCATTCCCTGGCCGTGGATAGCATATGCATTCACATGAGTAAATTCCTGTATGCTATCCTCAAGGCTTAGTTTTAAGGTTCCACTCCATTTAGACCCGGAAATTGTGCACCTACAACTGACCGGGGAAAGCGTCCGTGTCACCTCTCGAATTCCGCTCAGGTAATAGATAAGATAGTGCCCGTGGGGACCCAGTTCGATTTCGAGGTAGTGACCATTGCTGCAGAGTAGGAACAGCTCGACCACTTCGTACTGCCACAGTCCGTCAACTTCACCAACTGGAGCTATTGGCGCAGGGTCATTATGAAAGTTTGCATTCACCTGCAGTTCAAGTTCTAGAGCATTTCGCTCTATCGTAAACGATACTTTTTCTCCAATTCCCGCCTTTTTAGAATTCCATTCTTTATCTACGATCAGTTGAAAAGTCTGCCGTGTTGACCTTCGCATTGTACATTCCAGAGTAAAATATGATGGTAATATAGCCGTGTAATTACGGCGCATTTTTATCAATAAGAGGGTAGTTAAAAGATATCTGAAATGACGGTAATTTGCAAAAGATCTATTGGGAAATCAGCATGAAATATCTGTTTTGAATTTGGAGTCTTCTAATGACAAAAGAACACAGGAAGATTACTATCCAGCAATAATTATGGATACCAAAACGTCTATCGTAACGATTTCAATACTCTGTTTTACTGGAATGAAACAAAAATATTAGTGAGGAAAAAATGAAAGGTTTCAAAGCTGTCGCGCTGTTCTTTACCGTTCTTCTACTTATTACAGGATCAGCAAATGCATTTGCCAAGCAATATACTGTTGCTGTATCCCAGATTGTGGAACATCCAGCACTCGATGCTACCCGTCAGGGACTGCTCGATGGGCTTAAAACAAAGGGATATGTAGAAGGGGAAAACCTTAAATTCACCTTTCAGACAGCCCAGGGAAATCCTGCAATTGCAGTCCAGATCGCCAAGCAGTTTGTTGGCGAGAAACCGGATGTTCTCGTTGGAATCGCAACACCTACTGCCCAGGCACTTGCTGCCTCTACCAGATCTATTCCTGTTATTTTCACAGCAGTGACCGATCCACTCGGTGCAAAACTTATCAAAAACCTGGAAAGACCTGAAGCCAATGTAACAGGGCTTTCCGATTTAGCACCGATTGCCCAACATGTAGAGTTGATGCAGGAAATCATTCCAGATCTTAAGGTGATTGGCGTTGTCTATAATCCAGGTGAAGCCAATGCTGTGTCTGCAGTCAAACTTTTACAGAGTGCTGCCAAGGAAAAAAACATTCAGCTTATAGAAGCGACTGCCCTTAAAAGTGCCGATGTACAGGGTGCTGCTCGCATAATCGCCTCAAAGGTACAGGTTATGTATGCCCCTGTTGATAACACCATTGCCAGTGCCATTGGTGCTCTGGTTGGCGTTTGTAATCAGGCAAAAATCCCGGTTGTTGGTGGTTCCACATCCTTTGTTGAAAGCGGCGCCATTGCTTCCCTTGGTTTTGACTACTATCAGGTGGGTGTGCAGACCGCAGAATACGTAGATGCGGTGCTGAAGGGTAAAGCCATTTCCGAAATTCCAGTTTCATTTGCAAAGGGATCGGATCTTTTTTTAAATGAAAAGGCTGCCGAGACCTTAGGGATTACTCTTCCTGAGTCTTTGCTTAAACAGGCAGTAAACCTGAAGAAGTAGTAGGGGAGTAACAGGTACAGGATGTCACTTTTTGCCTTTTTAGGGACCATTGAAATCGGGCTGATTTACGGTCTTGTCGCACTCGGCGTTTATTTAACGTTTAGGATACTTGATTTCCCCGATTTAACGGTGGATGGAAGTTTCCCCATGGGAGGGGCAATTGCTGCAACGGCAATTATTGCAGGCATAAATCCCTGGCTGGCAACACTTCTTGCAATCGTGGGTGGATCAATGTGTGGTTTGATCACTGCATTTCTCGCTGTGCGCTGTGGTATACTGCACCTGCTCGCATCCATCCTCACAATGATTGCTGCATTTTCGATCAATATCAGAATTATGGGTCGTCCTAATGTTGCCCTGCTCGGTGAACCCACCATTTTCACTCCCTTTGAGCAGAGTGGATTTGATCAGCTTCATGTTCATCTGGCCATTGTGTTTTTGCTGGTTCTCTTCTCCTCGCTTTTTATTATTCGATTACTCACAAGTGATTTCGGACTTGGGTTGAGGGCGACTGGAGTGAACGACCGAATGGTCGCTGCGCAGGGTGGAAATATAGGGTTTTTCACCTATTTTGGCCTTGCTCTTTCCAATGGCTTTGTCGGGTTTGCAGGTGCTCTTTTTGCCCAGAGTAACTCTTTTGCCGATGTAACCTCCGGGGTTGGAACCATAGTTGTGGGACTTGCTGCTGTAATACTTGGTCAAACCCTGATGTCTGGGGCACGTATCTGGGTGGCAGTACTTGCAGTTATCGTAGGTTCTATTCTTTATCGGCTGGCCGTTGCATTTGCACTCAGTAGCGGAATGTTTGGAATGCAGGCATCGGATTTAAATTTGATCACCGCGGCTCTGGTGGCCATTGCCCTGATTGCTCCTAAAATGAAAGGGAAAATCAGAATTAAGGCTGTGAAGGTGTAAAATAATCAGATGATTAATCTACAAAATATCTATATCACCTTTAATGCTGGAACTATTCTTGAAAATAGGGCCATTAGGGATGTAACACTGACCGTTCCGGAAGGGCAGTTTTTGACGATTATTGGCTCCAACGGGGCTGGAAAATCAACCCTTCTTGGCGCCGTCAGCGGTGAGGCACCTGTTTCAGGAGGAAAAGTCGGGATTGACGGGGTTAATGTTACCAAATGGCCAGTGCATAAACGAGCTAGGTTTGCAGCTCGAGTCTTTCAAAATCCCCTCGCAGGCACCTGCGCTACACTCAGCATTGAAGAAAATATGGCACTTGCCTATAAACGCGGAAAAAAACGGGGCTGGAGTCTGGCCCTGTCCGGGAGCCGAAAAAAAATATTCAGAGAGCGTATTGCCATTCTCGGTCTCGGTTTAGAAGATCGCTTAAGCGACTCGATAGGGCTACTTTCCGGTGGTCAGAGACAGGCAGTCAGCCTTATTATGGCAACCCTTAGTGACAGTCATCTTCTGCTTCTTGATGAACATACCGCAGCACTTGACCCACGTATGGCAGCTTTTGTCCTTGAACTTACCAACAAGGTGGTAAAGGAATTTTCCCTGACTGTTATGATGGTCACTCATTCAATGAAGGATGCGCTTGCCAGTGGGGATCGCACCATAATGCTCCATCAGGGTGAAATCGTACTTGATGTGGATGGTGAAGAACGTGATAAGCTTGACGTTCCTCATCTCCTCGAAATGTTTAATCGTGTTCGCAACGAAGAACTTGCCGACGATAGCCTCCTTTTAGGCTGAATGTTAATAAAATTGTAACTTTAGCGTGTTGCCGTTAAAGCATATTGTTTCAAAAAGTTCGTTATTTCAGATAACTACACTCGCGGATGACGGGTTATCTGAAGTTATAGTCAAAAAAAACACAAAATATAGTGTCTGTAAAAATTACGCTTCTCAATTGTTCCTGATATTGACTCCACCTCTTCTCTATAATTCCTCTTTTTGTAGCTATTAGACAACAAACGTAATGAATTTCGGTAGTCAGGTAACTACTTGATTGTACAGGTATACGGTTTGTGAGCAGGCCCGATATCGGCCTGATTTCCATCGATATCGTCTTTTTTTCTCTCTAATTTCAGCCTACCGTAGAAGCACAGACAACGAAGAGTTGTATCAACAGGATGAGAATTGAAATCCGAAAACCTTTTACAGGAGAATAAAATGACCAGGTTGAAATCGCTAGTGAGTTTAGTCGTATTAATCGTTTTATTGAATGTACCGACTCTGTCTTGGGCTGAAAGACAAAGAATGTTTGGTGATGTGCAAATAGAAGTTGTTTCGGATAGAAAAGGGAGTTTACCGTTTTTCACCCTTCCTTCTAATAATAACAGAATAGAAAAGCATTATATTATGGCAAAACCTAATACCCCCTATCATCTTCGAGTAAGCAATCAGAGCAGCAAACGAGTTGGAGTTGTCCTTACAGTGGATGGGAGGAATATCCTTAATGGTAGAGACTCCAAGCTACAATCAAACGAGGCCATGACTATTCTGGCTCCATATGAGACACGATATTATGAAGGATGGCAGAGGGGAAGACATCGAATAGATGCATTTACTTTCACAAGCAGCAAAAGATATGCGAACAGTGCTTGGGAGCCTCATAATGGTGTGGGGATGATTGCACTTGCTGTTTTTAAGCAGCGACACAATGGCAGAAAAGGGTACGCTAATAATCATTATGGGAACAACGGAAGGGCAAACAATAGTCACAAGAAAAATAGGTATTTTGTGCCTGGAAAAAGAGCAGTTGCAAAGAAGTTTATAAGATATGAATCCCGCAGAGATCTTTGTCAAAAAGGGATTGTTCAGTGTCGGCCGCAAAAGAGAAGAGACAATTTTAGGAATGGTTCGTATAGAAATACCAGCTCTGTGTCTTTCCCATCCTACCACTTTGAATTACGGTTTTAGAAAACAGGATGTGCAGAGGGCAGGTCGACCCTGAAGTTCTCAGGCATCTTAATCACCTTCGAGCAGACTGGAGTCCAGTTTTGTGGAAAAACTCTGGATTCCAGCCTGTGCGGGGTGTTTTTGTGAAAGGTTTATTTTTCGGAAAAAAACTGTTCAGCACCTTGTTGGAGCGACATACCTGCAATTCCCTTTTGTGCATCCTCTAGAGGATAGAGTGACAAGGCAGGATGGCTTTTTTGTAAGCGAAGCTGATGTTTATACAGTGCTTGAGTAATAGCATAGCCAGTTTCTTTATCGATTGCGCTGGAGGCAACAAGCATTCCTCTGGTGCCAAATGATTTAGCAGGCAAGGCATCGGATGAAACCTTGATTTCAGTTTTCCAGCAAGGCGCACGAGATTTGACCATTTTATCAATGGCAGGATCATCGATATTCAGCACTTCTCCTTTACAATTCTCCAGTAAGCGACGTGTAAAACGTGAGGGATGAACTCCAACTGTGATTAGTGCCTGCACATTTCCCTGGCAAAATGCCATGCTTCCTTGACCATGGGATGTGGGGAGTTCTTCAAAACGGGCAAAATCTTCAGTTGACCATCCTTTAGCGCTCATAATCAGATCCATGGCACGACGTTCAATAGATCCAGGAGCACCGCCATTAAGACGTTTCCCTTTTAGATCATCCAATGTTGAAATTCCGGAGTTGGATTTAACAATAATTCCAATTGGCTTGTCATAAAGTGGGGTTATTATAGATAGATTTTTATAGTCAATATCGAGAAATTGAAACTGTCCTGTTTTGTTGATGGCAGCATCCAGGACATTTGAATTTATAATTGCAAGGTCCAGTGATCCACCTTGCAGATTGGTGAGATTGTCAATCTCATCATCAATCGCTTTAACGCTGCAACTGAGTTCGGAAACCTCTTTATTAATGGTTCGGCACAGCATTCTTCCGGAAAAATGGGAAAAACTTCCAACTTCTCCAGTTCCAAGAAGAATTTCGTAGGCACCGGCGGACAAGGGTGCCATACAAAACACTAAACCAAGTAGGAAACTAAGGGGTACAGATAAAACAGATGGATAAAACAAATTTACAGCTATCTTATTTTGAACGCTCATCTTCACCTCCAGTTATTTCAATTGACCACAGGGAATATAGATCTGTTAGAGAACATTCTCCCGAATATTTCTCAGCCTTAAAACAGAACATGGGGCATCTCGGTAAACGTGTTTGGCACAGGTATGGCTGAACACTTCGTTGATTTCACGATGTCGATTATGATAGACAACTATCAGGTCCGCTTCCCATTTTTTTGCAAGTTTTACGATCTCATCATAATGCTTTCCGGAACGAATATGAAATCTAACCGGAGTCTCACAATTGGCTGCAACAAAAGTGGTGAGTTCATCTCTGAAGTTCTCTAGGGCTTCTTTACGGACACGATCTGAAATAAATGAACCAACTATTGGCATGCCAAAACCGGGCATTACACTTATAAGTCTTATCTCTGCACCAAAAGGCTTTGCAAGGGCTGCAGCACCTTCATAAACCGCCTTGGCAGCAACGGGACGATCAACATCAATGGGAACTAAGATTTTCTTAAACATTGTATTCTCCAAGAAGTGATATTTTCACTTTCAAGTTGATTCCAGACCGTTGAACAAGCAACAATCTGGAATCTTTTTATAAGGAAGTCTAATATTGATCTATTTATGCAGGGTATAAATTTAGCTGATCCCTACGCCTTCTTTGAATAAAGTATACCAGAGCAAATAAAGCACAGGCAGGTATAAAAACGAGTTGCTTGGGAAGTCTATCGGTTGGCATCTGGATATTCAGGATTTCCTGATCAAAATCTATCCCTGCCTTTTCAGCCGCACTTCCGAAAACCACATTGTCGATAAGAATTTTACCCTCTTCAGTTCTGGTCTCAATTCCAATACCTTCAAGGCGAGCTTTACCGGACTCTTCATCGCCAACGGGGAGCATAAGGGTCTTGGTATATTCTTCACCGTTCATTCTTTCACCCGTAATCATAACTCGCATCATGCGACCGGGCTTGATCTCGGTGAGCAGGGTTTCCAACTGAGTCGGAGACTCATTGGTAAGTGGTGGAAAAAATTTATCCCATATATATCCGGGTCTAAAGAGTAAAAAGGTGACCAGTAGCAGAGCGACCGTTTCCCACCATCTGGATTTTACGAGAAAATACCCTTGAGTCGCGGCGGCAAACGCCATCATGGCCCCAACTGCTGTTACCACCACAAGTATAAGTACCCCAATGCTATTTACACCGATCATCAATAGCTGAGTATTGAAAATAAACATAAACGGAAGGATGGCGGTCCTGATATCGTAGGTGAACCCTTGGATACCCGTTTTGATCGGATCACCTCCAGAAATTCCTGCGGCCGCAAAAGCTGCAAGCCCTACGGGGGGAGTATCATCTGCTAGAATTCCGAAGTAAAAGACAAAAAGATGCACAGCAATAAGAGGTACGATAAGCCCATTTTGAGCACCAAGATCAACAATAACAGGTGCCATAAGGGTGGAAACAACGATGTAGTTTGCAGTGGTAGGCAGGCCCATACCAAGGATTAAGCTGATAATAGCTGTGAACCCAAGGATCAGCATCAGGTTACCACCTGAAATATACTCCACAAATTCAGTCATAACCAGACCTACTCCTGTAAGAGTAATAGTTCCTACAACAATACCGGCGGCAGCTGTAGCAACACCAATACCAATCATATTTCTGGCACCAGCAACAAGACCGTTGATAAAATCATCAAATCCGCTTTTAAAACTGAAGATCTTGTCCTGACTCTTTCTGAAAAAGCCTTTCAATGGTTTCTGAGTTAAGATTATAACCATCATTAAAACCGTGGCCCAGAAGGCGGAAAGGGCAGGAGAGAGACGTTCAACTACCAAGCACCACATCAAAACCACGATGGGTAACAGAAAGTATAAGCCGGCCTGGGCGGTGAGCCAGAGATCGGGTAATTCTTTTATGTTATGAGTCTGTTCAAGTTCAGGTACTCTGGTGGCATACTTAATAAGGCCGAGATAGGAAACTGCAAGGAGTACTGAAACAATATAAATTGTTGCATCACCAGCAACAGTCTTGATCCAGCCAATGCCGTAATATGTTACAGCTGCCATAACCAGCATAAAAAGAAAGCTGAAGACGAAAGAGAGCATCTTTTGAGCCAATGTATGCTTGACTCTTTTTTCCATTCCTTCAAGACCCATTTTACACGCTTCAAGGTGTACTATATAGACAAGTGCAATATAGGATATAATCGCAGGTAAAAAGGCACATTTAATAACTTCAATATAGGTAATACCAACGTATTCAACCATTAAGAAGGCTGCAGCACCCATAACAGGTGGCATAAGCTGTCCGTTTGTTGAGCATGCAACTTCAATAGCACCTGCTTTTTCGGCACTAAAACCAACTTTTTTCATCAGTGGGATAGTAAATGTCCCTGTGGTCACCACATTGGCAATTGATGATCCCGACACAAGTCCTGTGAGGCCAGATGAAACAACAGCAGCTTTCGCAGGACCTCCCTTAAGGTGGCCAAGGCCGGCAAATGCAGTGCGGATAAAATAGTTACCGGCACCAGCAGCCTCTAAAAGAGCACCAAAGAGTACGAACATAAAAACCATTCCGGTGGAAACACCAAGTGCAACACCAAAAACGCCCTCGGTACCAAGCCAGTAATGAGACATTCCTTTGTTAAGACTTGCTCCCTTATGGGCAATAACATCTGGCATAAACTGGCCGCCAAAGGTGTATATACAAAATATTGTTGCAACCACCATCAATGGAGGTCCAAGTGCTCGACGAGTGGCTTCCAGCAGCAGAATCATACCGGTAACAGCTACAATAATATCCATCTGAGTTGGATCACCGGGACGATCGGCAAGAGCTGTGTAGAAAAAGAAGAGGTAGGATGCACAAAATGCGGCAATTAAACCGAGAACCCAGTCCTGTAAAGGGATATAGTCTCTGGGAGAGGATTTGAATGAAGGGTAAGCTGTATAGGAAAGGAAAACGGCAAAGGCTAAATGAATTGCCCTTGCTTCGGTGTCATTGATTACAAAAAAATTAAATATAAATGGAAGAGGGGATGCGTACCAAAGTTGAAAAATTGTCCAGGCAAGAGGAACGAAAAAAAGGACCTTTTTGGGAAAGGCTCCCGTTGGATTACGTGCGCCGGAATCTGTCTCAGCAATCATCTCCTGAAGTTCTTCATCGGTTTTGATACTTTTGTCTACTTCACTCATGCGATGATTCCTTCATTTAGGATTGAGTAGTGTTGGCTTAGTAAATCATTTTTGAAAATTCTGGATGTTGCAAATGGAGAATGGAACAAACAAAAACCTGATTACCACCGAAGCTCAGCTTTGCTGATACTACGTGTAGGAGTCCGCCCCTGTGGGCAATAAATATGAATGACCCTGTTATCTTTCGCCCGCAGGGGCGGGTTCCTACGATTGAACTTCGCAGTTATCTGATAATTAGTAGTGCTCAGGAACAACAAAAGGCGCACCGTTAAACGGAACGCCTTTTTTTCAGAATGGTCTGTTACATAAGGCCAGCTTCTTTATAGTACTTCACAGCACCATCATGCAAAGGAGCAGAGAGACCGTCTTTGATCATCTCTTCTTTCTTCAGGTTTTTAAATGCAGGATGAAGTTTCTGGAATTGGTCGAAATTCTCAAATACTGCCTTAACAACGTTATAGATAACGTCTTCAGGAACATCGGTGGAAGATACAAATGTTGCACCAACACCGAAAGTTGGTGTGTCAGCGTCGGTTCCACGGTACATGCCACCGGGGATAGTAGCGGTACGGTAATAGTCATTGTCTGCAACAAGTTTGTCAACTTCAGGACCGGTTACACTAACCATAACGGCGTCACAGGAGGTGGTAGCCTCTTTGATGGATCCACTAGGATGGCCAACGGTGAAAACCATGGCATCAATTTTGTTATCACAAAGAGCCTTGGACTGCTCGGAAGATTTCAGTTCGGAGGCAAGTTTAAAATCGTCATTTGTCCAGCCAACTGTTTTCATAAGAACTTCCATGGTACCACGCTGTCCGGAACCGGGATTACCAATATTTACACGCTTACCTTTCAGATCCATAAAGTCTTTAATACCGGAATCGGCACGAGCAACAACGGTGAAGGGCTCAGGATGAACAGAGAAAACTGCGCGGAGTTTCTTGTTTGGTCCTTTTTTTGCAAACTTTGAGGTACCATTATATGCATGATACTGCCAATCAGATTGGGCAACACCCATATCAAGTTCGCCGGCTGCGATTGTATTCAGATTGTATACAGAACCACCGGTACTTTCTACTGAACAGCGAATTCCATGCTCTTTTCTGGTCTTATTTACAAGACGGCAAATAGCATGACCGGTAGGATAATAAACACCGGTTACACCACCTGTGCCAATGGTAACAAATTGTTGTTCTGCAAATGATGGGCTAGAGGCAAGCGCGAGAGCAAATCCACAGCCAATAGCAATTTTTGAGACAAGTTTCATGTGTGTTCTCCTGAATAATGTTTAGTTTTATAGATAGTTATAGAGTTAATAACTATCTTCTAGCAACTGGATGCTTAATTTTTTGTTTTTGGGCCTCCCTAAGCTTTTTTTATAAAAAAGATTTTTCGTAAACTGTTAAAAATGTGATGGTACTTTTTAAGTTACTGGATTAGGGCATTATGTATTGAGTGTAGCATACGTATTCAAAGGAATGAGAATATGTAGTATTCATTATTATAGAATAGGTATATAAAGAAAAAGAATGGATGGCAAACATTTTTCTACATTTTACAAAATGAAACTTTTTGGCTTCTGATAAAAAGAAATCAAGAAAAGAAAACTACTACATTGCATGCGGTATAAATTAGGTTAGGAAATGAAGGAGAGGCCCGTTGCTGTCACTGCTTGATACCGATTTGTTTTTTCCAGCCTCAATAATGTTGTTCATATATTCTCCAGTCATCTGGAAGGCAGTAATCGGATCATTTTCAAGACATAAGTAGGAGGCAAGGGCAGATGAGTAGGTACAGCCGGTACCATGGAGATGAGGGTTATGGATTCGCTGACGTTTTGATTCACTAACACTCTCGTCTTCTTGAATAAGAAAATCACTTATGCTAGTGCTTGTTTCATTCAAATGCCCACCCTTGACAATGATCCCTTTCATTTGCGGGTACTGCTTTAAGAGTCTTTTTGCACTGTTTATGGCATCCTGGGGTGACGTAATGTTGTGATTGCCGAGTAGCTGCAGTTCCGAACTGTTCGGGGTGAGGTAGGACACGCAGGGCAGGAGTTCCTGGCGCAGAGAAGAAAGCGTGTTGCTTGTAAAGAGTCGTTGTCCACTGGTGGCCGCCAAAACAGGGTCATAAATAACCTCACCTGAAAATGAATCGAGCAATCTGGAAAGAGAAGCTATTATTTCTTCATTTCCAGTCATTCCTATTTTTATATGAGTGACGTTGTGATCTGCCAGAACTGCAAGAATCTGTGCTTTAATAAACTCTGCAGGAAGTGGCTTGATTTCCTGAACACCTCTGGCATTTTGAATGGTAAGGCAGGTGATGGCAGCAGCCCCATACACCCCAATTGCTGTGATCGTCTTCAAGTCAGCCTGGATTCCTGCACCGCCAGTTGGGTCGGAACCTGCAATGCTGAGAATGGTTGGTTGGAGTGACAACTCGTACACCTTTATTTAATGAGATTCTTATGTTTTGTGGCTGCTATTCAGTCTCTTGCCAAATATAGTAAAATGCAATACTATTGCAAGGTCTCACACAGTAGCCATCAGAAAAATCCCTTGCTGCCTTAAAAACATGCCGCCAAAACCACAAGTATACGACGAAAGTAAAGTAAAGACCCTCAGTTCGCTCGAGCATATTCGAAAACGACCTGGAATGTATATAGGACGACTTGGTTCGGGAACTCATCCGGATGATGGTATTTATATACTACTCAAAGAAGTGATAGATAACTCCGTTGATGAATTTATCATGGGAGCCGGAAAAAAAGTGAATGTTTCAATTTCCGAAGAGGGCAGGGTCATTGTTCGAGATTTTGGGCGTGGTATCCCCCTTGGTAAGGTTGTTGAATGTGTCTCAAGGATTAATACCGGGGCTAAATATTCATCCGATGTTTTTCAATTTTCCGTTGGTTTAAATGGTGTCGGTACTAAGGCCGTTAACGCCATGTCCATTTATTTTAAGGTCACAGCCTTTCGTGAAGGGAAATTTTCCTCTGCAACATTTTCTAATGGCATTTTGAATGATCAGGACAAAGGGGAGACCACAGAACCAAATGGAACCTTAATAGAATTTCTCCCCGATGGTGAGCTCTTCCCCGATTTTCAATTTGATATTGAGTATGTGGATAAGAGACTCTGGCGTTATGCGTACCTCAATGCCGGGATGAGAATCTACCTTGATAAGACCTGCTATTTTTCAAAAAATGGTCTTCTCGATCTGCTTGATACGGAGCTTGGCGGACAGGGGATCTATGATATGATCTACTATCAGGATCCTACCCTGGAATTTGCATTTTCCCACAGCGAAGGATACAGCGATACCTATTATAGTTTTGTAAATGGAACCTATACTAGTGAAGGAGGAACGCATCTCTCCGCATTTCGAGAAGGTGTCCTGAAGGGTGTGAATGAGTTTTCCAATAAAAAATTCAGTGGCAATGATGTTCGTGACGGTATTGTTGGAACACTTTCTGTAAAAATTGTAGAACCTGTCTTTGAATCCCAGACAAAAAACAAGCTTGGGAACACCGATATTCGCTCTTGGATCGTTAATAAAGTGAAGGACGCAGTATCTAGTGCTTTGTATAAGGATTCTGATACAGCAGACAGGTTGCTGGAAAAGGTTCAGCGAAATCAGAAGGTTCGAAAAGAACTGCAAAGTGTCCGAAAAGAAGCTAAAGCCAAGGCGAAAAAAGTTGCTCTTAAAATTCCGCAACTAAAAGACTGCAAACACCACCCGACTCGAAATAAACCTTCTGCTAAAGATTGTGAAAACATGATCTTTATCACAGAGGGACAATCAGCAGCCGGTTCCATCGTCTCATCGCGTGATCCTCTAACCCAGGCGGTTTTCTCACTCAAGGGAAAACCCATGAACGTTCTTGGGCAGAAACTTGCGCTCCTTTATAAAAATGAAGAGATGTATTCTCTGATGCGCGCCTTAAACATCGAGGAATCTATCACCGATCTTCGTTTTGATAAGGTTATACTGGCAACGGATGCCGATGTGGATGGGTTACATATCCGAAATCTGCTGCTCACCTTTTTCCTTCATTATTTCGAACCTCTGGTAAAACTTGGTCATGTGTATATTCTTGAAACGCCAATATTCAGGGTGCGGAACAAAAAAGAAACGCATTACTGCTATAGTGAGAAGGTAAAAGACCAGGTTACCCGACAGCTTCAGGGCAAAGGGAAGGTGAAAAAGGCTGTTGAAACCACTCGTTTTAAGGGCTTAGGTGAGATATCACCCAAAGAGTTCAAACAGTTTATTGGTCCAGATATTATTTTAAAACAGGTTGATATGGGATCTGTGAGTGAAATGTCAGAAGTGCTTTCCTTTTATATGGGAAAAAACACTCCTGAGCGTAAAAACTATATAATGGAAAATCTTCTGTAGGATGACAATTGGAATCACAGCACGGTAAACTTCGTCAGCTTTTTGAATATAATTTCCTCGAATACACCTCCTATGTCATTAAGGAGCGTGCCATTCCAGATATCAATGATGGCCTAAAACCTGTTCAGCGCCGTATTTTGCAAACACTCCATAATATGGATGATGGCCGTTTTCATAAGGTTGCAAATGTTGTAGGGGCCACCATGAAACTGCATCCCCATGGGGACCAGTCTATTTTTGCAGCTCTTGTTAACCTTGCTAACAAGGGATATCTCATTGAACGCCAGGGGAACTACGGAAATATCTATACGGGAGATTCTGCTTCGGCTCCTCGTTATATCGAATGTCGCCTCTCACCGCTTGCTCGTGAGATCCTGTTTAACAAGGAAATCACAGAGTTTGTGGATTCCTACGATGGCAGAATGCAGGAACCGGTAACCCTGCCAGCCAAAATCCCTCTGTTATTACTTCAAGGGGCTGAAGGAATCGCAGTCGGTATGGCCACAAAGATTATGCCCCATAATTTTTGTGAACTGCTGCAAGCCCAGAAAAAAATTCTCCAGGGAGAAGAATTCATTCTTTATCCCGATTTCCCCCAGGGTGGAATGGTAGATGTCTCGCTCTATAATCATGGTAATGGAAAAATTCGTTGTCGTGCCCGGATGGAAGAGGCAAATGAAAAAACCATCCTAATTAAAGAAATTCCCTATACCACAACTACTCAGTCGCTGATTGATTCCGTAGAGAAAGCTGCCAAGGCCGGTAAAATCAAGATTGTCTCCATCAATGACTACACCGCTGAAGAGGTGGAGGTAGAGATCAAACTTGCCCGTGGCATCTATGCCAAAGATACCATAAAGGCACTCTACGCATTCACCGATTGCGAAGTACCTATCAGCCCTAATCTAACACTTGTGCAGAACGGTGTTCCAAGAACTGCAACAGTTGAAGAAGTGCTGCAGTATAACACCAAAAAACTCCTTAGTGATTTAACCCGTGAACTTGAAATTGATAAGAATCGTCTTGAAGACCGGCTCCATGCACGATTACTTGAACAGATATTTATCGAAGAGCGCATCTATAAGACAATAGAAGAAAAGACCAGTTACAAAGCCGTGGTTGTAGGAGTGGATGAAGCACTGCTGCCTTTTTTAGAAGAACTTAAACGTCCTGTTGTTGCTGAAGATATAGAAAAACTGCTCGAAATCCGTATTAAGCGTATTTCCCGTTATGATATCAATAAGCAGAAAAAAGAGATCAAATCTATTCAGGGCGAAATCAGGGCAATAGTTAAGCATCTTAAAGATATGGTTCTCTTTACCACCAACTATATAGACAAAATCCTTACTAAATATGGTGAGGAATATCCGCGTCTTACAGAAATGCGGGAATTCACCGAAGTGAGTGTCCGCCGTGTTGCCCTATCTAATCTTACCGTCTGTTATGACCGGGAAGAAGGATTCCTTGGCCATCAGATTAAAGTGAGTGGGGGAGAGGCCGAATTTTCAATTTCTTGTTCCGAATATGACAGATTACTGCTGATCTATGAAACAGGGATATATAAAGTAATTCAGGTCACGGATAAACTCTTTATCGGTCATGATATTCGCTGGATCGGTAAGATGAAAAAGGGCCTTGTCTTTAATATGGTGTATAAGGAAGGGCTTGAAAACCTTTGCTATGTGAAGCGTTTTGCCACTCCTAAGTTTATTCTGGATAAGGAATATAAGTTTTTTGATGCCCATAAAAAATCTAAGATTCTTCTTCTGTCTTTTGGGGAAGAAAAAATGGCTCGTGCCAGTCTGGTACCAGCCCCTCGCGCTAAATCCAATGTTGTTGAAATCCTGTTCGATGAGTACCTGGTGAAAGGCGCTGCTGCTAAAGGGAAACGTGTTTCCACAAGGAAGGTTCGTCGGGTTGTGGATGCTACTGGGAAAAAGCCTTATGCGAAGAAGGTTAATCTTGCTCTTCCTGGGATGGAGTCGGGTGACTCTGATGAGGATAAAGAGTAGTTTTACCGTTTTGGCATAGTTCTTTTGTTTTTTTTATACCCATCTCAAGGTACGAATTTTCGTTTAGTACTCCGCATGTAATTTTTTTTAGAATAATCTACAAATGCATCGATATTGTTAATACTGCAGCCTATTTCTGTTTCGTATTTGTAATCTAATGCATTGTCCCTTTGTGGTTTTCTCTCCATAATGTACTGAACTTATTACAAATAAAATTATTGCAAATGTAATTGATGAATGGTAACTCATTAATGGCATTTGCACGAGTAGTTGTTGTTCTAGCGCTTGATCAGACCTCGACGTATGCTTATTGCATCAAATATTGTTTTTACCATAAAATGGGGATGGGCCGAGATAAGCTGCTGATTTTATGGTAGAATAATGACTTGTTGGTTTCGTGAGTAGTTGACAATACATTGGGATATCAGTCGCCTATCGTGGCCGCCCCCCCAAGTTACAGGGGGATGGAGTAGGCAGATTTTGATCAGAATAAAGAGTAGTTTTACCGTTTATGGATATGATCTGTAGATGTTAGGAGTGGGTACAGTCAATTTTGTAGAAAACAAGATATCTGCATTAGCGCATTATACATAATGCTTATAATGAAGAAATAAAAATATCCTCATGTCAATTTGGAGCCAAGAAAGAGGTTCTGTGGTTGGCTGTTATGTGGCTAAAACCTTGTGAAATTAATGTGTAACGGTTGTGTGTAGTTGTGTTGATAGCGTATTTTTGTTGATATTGTCAATGTGCTAATTATTTAGCCTGCTCTGGTAAAACGATAAAAGTTGAAAATAAACATTGGATAGAGATAAACAAGTTCGGCAAGAAATATTTACAAATTTA
>CAZDJE010000066.1:0-21018 GCA_964505715.1 uncultured Desulfocapsa sp.
TTTCAGTAGGTAGATGTCGTTTTCAAAACCGTCAATCTCCTGAAGCATGGTGTCAGTAACCGGCCCCGCTGGATAGCTGTTCTTTCCCCGAAATGCTCCTCCGTTATTGAGCACCAGATCAACCTTGAATTTTTTTAGTATTAAATTGTTAACCATATCCGCAACAGAGGATTCCTGGGACCGTAGTGACTGCTTATCAAGGTGCCACACTTTTTCGGTACTGCCAAGGACTGTCGTTGGTGGCAATTGATCGCTGAATAATTTGAGTTGTGCTGCTGTTGCCTTATCTTCAGGAATTGATTCCAACACTGGAAGAAGAGAATATTTTGCGCTATTTGGTAGCAGCTTTTTGTTGCTAGTAAGCTGCACGTCAAGCCGAACCAGAGCCGTTCCCTTTTCACCGCCATTCACAATGAGGGTGTTATTGATCGTTTCAAGCTGTTCCAGGTAATCATGGGAATGGCCACCGATGATAATGTCTATTCCATTAACCGCTGTGGCAAGTTTTTGATCAAGATCGAAACCGATATGGGTGACAGCCACGATAAGATCAACGTTCTGCCTTTGGAGTGTGGCAACCATTTTCTCTGCAATGTCAAAAAAAGTTGAGTTCTTACGAGACACATCGCCACCATTGGTGACAGAAGAAAATTCAGGCGTCATTAAAGAAAAATAGCCAACGGAAATATCACCATAGGTTTGAATGAGTAATTGCTGGCAGTTGCCATCAAGTGCTGTGTCTTTAATGTTGAGATCGGAGCAGAGTGTTGTGAACTGTGCCTGTGAAAGGGCTTCACCCAAAATACCGGGACCACTGTCAAATTCATGGTTTCCAAGAGCAAAAATATCATAGCCTGCTGTATCAAGGAGCTTTGAGATCGCTTTTCCTGAAAAATTGTGGAAATAGCGTCCCATTAAATCATCACCAGCTGTTAAAATGATGACTGGATCACGGTTCTCAGCTTTAATCTCTTTGATCAGTGATGCAATTCGGCTGATACCGCCTGCGACTCGATCTTTTTGCTCACTGTTTACCTTGCCCGATGTCCGCAAAGGCTCCATATTTCCCTGTAAGTCTGCAGTGGTCAAAAATGTAATCCTTCTTGAATATTCAACTGACGGGGATGCGATAGTGGTGGAGGAACTGGTGATGAAAATTGAAATAATAAGGAAGAGGATTCTTGTTGAGTACATATTTTTTCCTGCAATTGAAATTGGTTCCAAATGGTTTGTTGTTGTACCTATGCTTACCAGATTTACAAAGCTTCAACAAAGCATGTTTTGAAAATAAAAGGAAGAAACTATGAATCGGAAGGTCGTGAGATGATTGAATGTATCTACTGTATGGGGTATGTCTAGGTGTGGTGTGGGCAATATATTGTGGTGTGTCGTTGACTCGGAGAGGCGTTTGTGATATCGTATAAAGAAGTTGTAAAAAGAAGTTTTTTCTTGAGTTTCATCTTTGCAGATGGAGGATTTCCATGAAAAAATGGCACCTGGAGGGAGTCTGCTCCCGTATTGCTTCCAAAAAACTTGCCCTTCCGAATTCCGCCCAGACCGAGTTGTACCGGCGCGGTTCTTTTTCTCAATTTAATAAAGAGCCCCAACTGGTACTGTTCTGTAGAAAGATTGCAGCCTTTTTTATCCGGTTTTTCTAGCGTACCTATGAAAGAAGCACTTCTGTACAAAAAACTATCAGATAAGCGTGTTAGTTGCTTCCTCTGTAGTCACTTCTGCTCCATTGATAATTTTCATCGTGGAATCTGTGGGGTACGTGAAAACAGAGAGGGGATTCTGTATAGTCTGGTGTACGGAAAAGTTATTGCTGAAAATATTGATCCTATTGAAAAAAAACCGCTTTTCCATGTTCTTCCACAGAGTAAGACCTTTTCCATTGCCACGCTAGGATGTAACTTTTCCTGCCGCCACTGCCAAAATTCCTCCATCTCCCAGCCTGAATCTTTTAGCGGTGATGCTGTTCCCGGCATAGAAAAGAGCCCTGAATTCATTGTTAGGAATGCATTTGCAACGGGGTGTGATTCCATCAGCTATACCTATGTGGAGCCGACAATATTCTTTGAATTTGCCTATGATTGTATGCAGCTTGCAAAAAAAGAAGGTTTGAAGAATTGTTTTGTATCAAATGGGTATATGAGTAAGCCAGCAACAGAGCTACTCACCCCGATGCTCGATGCGATCAATATTGATCTGAAATCTTTCCAGGATGAGTTCTACAAAACGGTCTGTGGCGCACGATTGCAACCGGTACTTGATACGATTAAAAGAATGTATGAAGCCGGAGTGTGGGTGGAGGTTACGACCCTTCTGATTCCCGGATTAAATGATAGTGACAAAGAGTTGCAAAATATTGCTGACTTTCTTGTCTCTATAGATTGTACCATTCCTTGGCACGTCACCGGATTTTATCCAACCTACAAATTGACAGATAGACCTCCCACAAGTGCGGAAAGCCTTGAGCATGCACGTGATATCGGAATTCGTCAGGGACTGCAATACGTCTATGCCGGAAACAGACCTGGAAGTGGTGGTGAAAACAGTCTCTGCCCCTCCTGTGGTTTTGAAGTGATTCTTCGTCATGGATTCTCCATTCAAAAAAATGCACTTATCGATGGTAAGTGTCCCTCCTGTAACACTCCAATTGCCGGAATTTGGGAATAAAACTGTTACAAATATCATTTTTTACTTGCGTTTCTTTATAGCCAGCGGCTAGCCTTCAGTGTAGGCTTGTCTGTTTTAAACGATTATTGGCTCTTAATATTTTTAAAGAGGTTTGTTTAATGAAAAGAGTATCACGATACAGTCTGTTTTTGTTTTTCTGTGTATTTCTATTGGTTTCTCTCGGTGGTTGTACCAAGACCTACTACAATATCATGGAATCAGCCGGTATTCCAAAGCGTGATATTCTGGTGGATCGTGTTGAAGATGGACGTGATGCTCAGCAACGGGCACAAAAACAGTTTCAATCTGCCCTTGAACAGTTCGATTCCGTGGTAAAACTTGAAGAAACGGATCTCAAAAAAGCCTATGATAAACTGAATAAAGAGTATGAGAAAAGTAAAAAAGCCGCAGATGATGTATCTACTCGTATTGAAAAGATAGAATCCGTTGCCGATGCTCTTTTTGATGAGTGGAAGGACGAGATGGATGAGTATGAGAGTAAATCTCTTAGGCGTTCCAGTGAAGAAAAGTTAAAGTCCACCAAAGTACGTTATAAAAACATGCTTTCCTCAATGAAGGAAGCTGAAAAAACTATGGAACCTGTTTTGAAAATTTTTCATGACAATGTCCTGTTCCTGAAACATAACCTGAATGCTCAGGCTATTGGCTCATTGCAGTCTGAATTTAGCAATCTGGAAGGACAAATTAGCGAGTTGATGAAGTCCATGAATGTGGCCATTGATTCCTCCAATAAATTTCTTGCCGATCTCAAATAAAAATATCATGCCCATTCATACCCATTCAATTGTTGCACTCGTTGGTCGCCCAAATGTGGGAAAATCGACTCTGTTTAATCGTATCACACGTTCAAGAAAGGCACTTGTTGATCCAACACCAGGTGTTACCCGTGATCGTCATTACGATAAAGTAGTGTGGAACGATAAACTCTTTATGCTTGTTGACACCGGTGGTATTGAAGATGCCAGCGGGGATGTCATGGGTGGACATATTCGTAACCAGGCGCTTGCCGCAATTGAAGAGGCTGATATTATCCTCTTTGTTCTCGATGGTCGTCAAGGTGTTACTCCTGCTGATAAGGAAGTTGCAAATCTTTTGCGCAGAACCGAAAAAACCATTTTTTATGTGGTGAATAAAATCGATGGCCCTGAACAGGAAATGGAGCAGATGTCTCAGTTTTATGAGCTTGGGGTGGAGGATTTATGGGCAGTATCAGCAGAGCATAAGTATGGATTCTATACTCTGATGGATGCGCTCGAAGAGAGTCTGCTTGATAATGATGATGAAATAGACCTACCTGATGGAACGGTGAAGGTGGCATTTTTTGGCAGACCTAATGTCGGAAAATCATCCATGATCAATCAAATATTAGGCCATGATCGCATGGTGGTCACGGATGTTTCCGGAACAACCAGAGACTCGGTTGACACTCTGCTTACCTATGGAAACTATAATTATCTGCTGATAGATACCGCAGGAATCAGACGCAAGGGTAAAACCAAGGAAAAACTTGAGAAGTTCTCGATCCTAAAGGCCCTTGCAGCCCTTGAAAAATGTGATATTGCCATTGTGCTTATTGATGCAGAGGAAGGGATTACTGAACAGGACACAAAAGTTATCGGCTATACTCAAGAACAGGGACGCGGTTTGATCCTGGTTGTCAACAAGTGGGATTTGGTAAAAGATGACAAGGAACGCCAGAAGCAGATTATGGGTGAGATAGCTCTTGCTGCTCCCTTTGTAGGTTTTGCTCCACTCCTTACTGCATCAGCGCTTACCGGGTATGGCATTAAACGGCTCTTTCCGACCATAGGATCGGTCTTTAAACAGTTTACTTCCGTTTTCCCGACCTCGGCTCTTAACCGCTTGTTAAGGGATGCGGTGGAGGACCATTCGCCACCAATATACAAGAATAAACGACTCAAATTTTACTACACCTCTCAAGTGGGAAGTAGACCACCCAAATTTGTCATTATGAGTAATAGCTCCAAAGGCGTGCATTTTTCCTATGAACGCTATCTGACCAACAAGTTTCGGGATGGTTTAGGGCTCGATAAAATCCCCATTCAACTGTTTATTCGTGATAAAAACAGAGATAAAAAAGGGAAAAAATAACGATTTTTAGGGAATTTTCTTCAGTCAACCGGAAGTGTTTACGATTCGTGAAGTAACTTCCGCAAAAAGTTAATCTGCTTCAGCTTCTTGCCGAAGTGACCAAAAAGAAGACAACAATTACACTGTTTGAACAGATCGTCTTATCGGATGTTGCGCTTAGTTATGAACTATCTTCGATAGTTGAATTCCGCCCATTGTTATTTGATAGAAAAGGTGGAATCAGTTGCCCGTATTTATCTATTCTTGACGTAATTCAATACTATGAAAGAGTCGAAATGGCGAACTTCCGTACTGCATTACAGGAAGGACCGTTGAAACTCGAAAGCTAGGAGTGCTCTCTATAGAGGCGCTGGAATATGGTGAGCAACTGCCCTGACATTCTCAATGATATTCTGTAACATTACATAAATAGGATAAATAAACTATGTCGCCTCTGCTTATTGTTGTTGTTATCTTAGCCGTCACCTTTGGCTTGCTGATCTTTAGCAAACTTCCACCGGCAGCCATTTTTATAGGTGCCCTTACCTTGACCATCACCTTTCGACTTGCCCCTCTGGAAGATTCTCTCAAAGGATTCAATAATCCCGGTGTATTAACCATTGGTGCTCTTTTTATGATTGCTGCTGGAATGTATTCAACCGGTGCAATTTCCATCCTGAGTGAAAAATTGATTGGTCGGCCCCGCTCAATCCTGCAAGCGCAGTTGAAAATACTACCAAATATCGCCTTTGGTTCCGCTTTTTTAAACAACACACCGCTGGTTGCCATGATGATTCCCGTGATCAGGGATCTATCAAAAAGTTGTGGCCTTGATCCGAAGAAACTTTTTATTCCTCTGAGCTATGCCTCTATTCTTGGTGGAACCTGCACTCTGATCGGAACTGCCACCAATCTTGTAATAGCAGGCCTTGTGAATGAGACCCTTGAACGGGGGGGGCCTGACCTTCCGCATATGGTTCCTGTTGGGATGTTTGATCTCTCTTTAATCGGTATACCGATAACTATTATTGGGCTTGTTTTTCTTATGACGATTGGGAAATCACTGCTTCCTTCCACTCCTGAAAGTCTTGAAGTGAAAGCCGATGTGCAGCGTAGGTGGTTTCGGGTTGAGCTTGCCGTTGAGGAACGTGGTCCACTTATTGGGAAGTCTCTTGAAGATGCAGGGCTGATGGCCAGTGAAGGCTTTTACATAATGTCTCTGTTGCGTAATGGGAAGGAGCTGGAACTGAGTGTCGCAATAAGTATGCGGAAAGGTGATCTGTTATGTTTTTCAGCTGATATCAGCGGAGCTAAAGGTTTATGGGCAGTAATTGGTTTGAAACCTCTTTACTCAACTAAAGAGCAGAAGGTAGCCCGCCATCGTCATCATCTGGTGGAGGTCGCTATTTCTAGGAGAAATGATCTGCTCGGTCAGAAAATAGGTGATATTGAGGATCAAAATCGTAACTTCGAGGTGTGGTTGGTTGCCTTTGCCCGAGGGGAGGCTGCCATGCATTATCCGCTCGAAGAAACAATAATTCAGGCAGGGGATGTTGCTCTGCTGGAAGTAAAGGATACCTTCTTTTATCGTAATCGGAATGAAGTCGAATTTTCCATGACTAAGAAGCTCCGTGGTGCCACTATTCAGAGAACAGATAAGGCTTTAATGGCTTCTGTTATCACTGGAGCAATGGTTCTTTCCGTCGCTTTTGGCTTTATGAGTATGTTGAATGCCGCATTGCTGGCAGCGGGGGCGATGCTGCTCACTGGGTGTATGAACCTAAATGATGCAGGCCATTCCGTAGACTTTGCAACTCTTATGGTGATTGCTTCTGCCATGGGGCTTGAGTCGGCGGTAACTGCATCGGGATTATCTGCTGTGATTGGTGACTTTCTCGGGATGCTTGGCGGGGATAATGTTTACCTGGCACTTGCTGTGGTTTTTATTGGCTGCATCCTGATGGATGCCATGGTCACCAACGTGGCGTCGGCCGTTTTTATGTTTCCTATCTCAATGACCATTGCTTCGGCACTTGATGTGAGCTTTATGCCATTTGTGATTGTGGTGATGGTGGGCGCATCCTGTAGCTTTATTTCACCCGTGAGTTATCAGACCAACCTTATGGTCTATGGACCTGGCGGGTACAGCTTTGGTGATTTTGTAAAGATTGGGCTTCCGCTTTCCATTGTGGTTGGTGTGGTAACAATTTTTCTAACGCCTTTCTTTTTTCCATTTTATGTCTGAGCTGGCAGCCCGGACATAAAATGAAAGTGGGCTATGCCTGAGGTGCGCGTGGACGAGTGTTTCCTGCAGGTTTTCGTATGGGTGGTTTTGGGTTCACCTTTGTTTGTTTGACGGTGGACATGACAGCAGTTACCATGGATGCCACATCTGTTAAATTGGCAGGGAGTATCATGGTATTATTCTCTTTTGCCAGGTTACCAAATTCTTTGATATAGCTTTTTGCTACTTCAAGATTAGCCGCTTCGTTGCCACCGGGTGTGCTCAAAGCCTCTGCCACTCTCCTGATACCTTCGGCGGTGGCTTCTGCAACCATGATTATTTCACGCGATTTCCCCTCTGCCTCATTGATTCGTTTCATCTTTTCGCCTTCTGAAAGAGCAATCGCTTCAGCTCTGTTCCCTTCGGCGCGGTTGATTGTTGATTGTTTATCGCCTTCAGATCTTGCAATCTCCGCTCGTTTTTCCCGCTCCGCCTTCATCTGTTTTTCCATGGCCTCAAGAACTGTACGCGGTGGCTGGATATCTTTGATCTCGTAGCGAAGCACCTTGACTCCCCAGTTTTCAGCCGCTTCATCAAGTGCCATAACAACCTGTCCATTCAGCGTTTCCCGTGCTTCAAAAGTTTTATCCAGATCAATTTTACCAATGGCCGATCGAAGGCTTGTTTGAGCCAGTTGGGCTGTAGCAAAATGGAAGTTGTCAATACCATAGGCTGATTTTTTAGAGTCAATTACCTGGATATACAAAATACCATCTACCTCAAGGGTGACATTATCGGCGGTAATACATGTTTGTGCCGAGATATCAATAGGCTCTTCTTTAAGGCTTCTTTTATAGGCAACCCGGTCAAAGAAGGGAATCAGGATATGGAATCCTGCTAGTAATGTACCTCTGTATTTTCCGAGTCTTTCCACCACGAATTCCATTCGCTGGGGGACGATAACTGCAGTTTTGATAAGAATTACAACCATAAAAGCAATGAGGATGCCAAGTGCTATAAAAGTTTCCATTCTATTCTCCTTGATTGGCGTTGAGTTGGATTATGTGAGCTTCTTTACGGTAATCAGCAGATCATTCTGTTGTACAATTTCGACGATTTCATCTTTTTTAAATGCTTCATTGGATTCGGCTCGCCAAAAGGTGCCCGCAAACTTTACCTGCCCCTCAGCAGGAGGATTGATAGCAAGAGTAACAGTACATTTTTCCCCACCACTTGCCAGTATGGAATCGGGCTCTTCATCTTTCCGGTCACCGATAAAGACTTTTTTTACAATCCCGCGCAGGCCAAAGAGACAGACGAGCGAGAGCACCAGAAAAGTACCAAGTTGGGTGTTAACACTCCATGGAAAGAAATAACAACCAAGAGCCGTGAGCCAGGCAGCGATCCCAAAAAAGAAAAGAATAAAACCGGGAACTGCCATTTCCAAAACAAAAAAAGTAACACCGACACTGAGCCACATCAGGCCGGGGTATGTGATTTCCATCATATGAGATCCTATGGGAAGAGGTTAATCTTTTTCCATTGTATGGGAATGGAGAAAAACAGTCAAATTGAAGTGGAATTATAAGCACGATAAGTGGGATCTGATGGAAAAAGGTGTTGTTTAATCATTCTTTTTCTGGGATGATTACTTTTGCTTATAATGATCTTTTAACTTAGTTTAGATAACGTTAATCATTTATTATATATAAATATAGCTGATAATACTATGAAAGAACCTTCAAATGAACCGTCTATCCGTTCGGTGATGCTGCCCAAATATACTAATCCTGATGGTGACATCTTTGGCGGGGTAATTCTTTCCATGATCGACGAGGCAGCAGCCGTGGAGGCACAACGTCAGGCCCATCATCGCTATGTCACAATCAGTATGGAGTCCATTCATTTTTATCTTCCTGTACACGTGGGTGATATTGTCAGTCTCTGGTGTAAGACCATAAAAATAGGCCGGACATCGCTTACTATTCATCTTGATGTCCTTGCCCGTGGGAGACGAACCAATGAAGAGAATAAAGTGACAGAGGCCACGGTAACCATGGTGGCTATAGATGATAATAGAGTTCCAATCCCTGTTCTGGGATGAGACCCTTTTTTAATGATACCACGGTAGTTAGTAGGAACATATTTTGTTCCAGCTTAGCTCTGGTACTGCTGCTTGTTGTTGCTCTGCCAGGGGTTGCCAAGGAAATTCGTGTCGTAACCGATTCCTGGAAAGGATATAGCAATAGAGATGGCGCAGGATATTATCTTGATATCCTGCGGGCAGCTTTCCCACCCCCCGAGTATTCTTTGAACATCAATTATGTTCCCTTCAGACGTTCTTTACGGATGGTTGAGGCGGCACAGGCAGATATTGTTTTGGGGGTGAATTCTACCGATATTGATGCAGATCTTATTGCAAATCCTGTTGTTGAAAATGATGCGGTAGATCTTCTTCTTCATAAAGAGTTGGCTCGTAACTGGCAGGGATTGCGTTCTCTTGAATATAAAAAAATTGCTGCTAAAAGAGGTTATGGCTTTGATGTCCATTTTAATTTTCCCATTGATTACCACGAAAATAACACCCTGCTGGGAATGATGAAAATGCTCAGTGTTGGACGAATAGACGCGATCCTTGATTATGAGGCTGATATCAAAAACATGTGGAAAGAGTCCGGACTTGATGAGGATTTTATCATTATCAAAGCGGTGCTGGTGAGTAAGGCATTTTTTGCCTTTTCAAGAGATCAGCAGGGCCTGAAAAAGCATTTTGAGGAGAAATTTCCGGAGTTGCTGCAATCCGGGAAAATCTATGAAATTGGAAAACTATATGGTATTGAAGAGAGTCAGTTACCGTGATTTGCTGTTGCGGATTTTCAAGTATAATTATAGAACCTTATTGATTGTATTCAAAGAGGATTCCAGTCGAAATCCCATCTGAGGCCAATGGTATAAACATTTCCGACCCCTTCGCTTTTCGTACTATAGAGTTTGCTTCTGTCAAAACGAATATTTGCATAGACCATCTGTTTAAATTCTTTAAAAGTATAACGCAGACCAAGTATGACGTATTGTAGTGTGTAGTCACCCGCCTGATGTTCTCCTGACAGGGGGGTCAAATAATTCCAGCCTCCGACGAACCAGACCCGGTCTGTCAGTTGGTAATGACCGTAGAGTTCGCTTCCCCAGGCATCGAAATAGATACCATCTTCGGTTGCCATATGGTTTGTCAGCCAGGACAGAGTACTTGCAATATAGTATTTTTCTCCAAACCACTGTGCCCCAAGTAAGATGGCCAGATCATCATTATCGATACCAATAAATCGCAGAACCTTGAGGGCATCCGGGCTGATGTGGGAGTAATTTGCGGCAATTCCAATCTTAATGTTATCGGTACGTTCAAGAATGGCGCTACCGCCTAGGCCGTATTCATAACGAAAATCTCGTGCATGGGGGATTTTTTCCCCTGGCTGGAACTGAACGTTCAGGCTAAATGGTTTGTAGGTGGAAAAGGGACCCCAGGGATGATCGATTTGAATACGTGTCTGAAAAACCTGATCAGCTCGGCCTGTCCCGCTTGGACCACCATCGGTGCCAGCATTAAACGTTCCGCTCGCCCCGGCTCCTGCCCCTTGAAAACGATCTGTAAAGGACGCTACCTGGTAGTAAGTTGACCAGTTTTTTCCATAGAGAAAAAATGTTTTTGGGGTCTCAAGGCCGACATAGGCAAGCCGTTCAAACATATCCTCGCCAAAGGTTCCTTCGCCCTGTCCCCCTGGATCAAAAATTAAATCCAGATTATCGAGTAGATTAAAACCAACTTCAAGACGTCCAAGCAGCCAGTAGTTTGGTTTAAATTGAAAATGGTCCTCCATACCCACACGGGAACCACCATCGCCAAAAATTGAGGCCCCGTCCGTTTGCCTGTGACGAATTCGCAGGCTGCCATAGAGCGTGAAGCGATCTGGCATGATCTCATGGAGTACGGGATTGTCAGTTTTTTCTGTCTGGCGTGTTATTAACGGATCTTCAGATGCTTCGGATTCACGTTCACGCGTGGCTTCCTCCTGGATTTCCTGACGGACACTTTCCTCGAGAGCAAATCCTGGAGTCGCAGTGACAAAGAGAAAAAATATGGTCAATAAAGCTTTGAGTAGATGGTGAGTGTGCAAAAGTAGTAGACCAGAAGTAGGTAAAATATTTGGTAACTGTTCAGTGTTTTGACAGGTTTCAGGTACTCGCTGAATACAGTACAGTTACAGTTCAGTGTTTTGCGAAGTTTCAGGTACTCACTGAATAATCACAATATTTGTTAAACTGCACCATTACAGTAATATCTCAATAAATAATTACATAATCATCGCCTGAAGTCAATACGTGTACTGTGACGTAGGGCTGATAGAAAGGTGAGTAATTCTGGAAAGAAATATCGAAGTTCAATGCGTCCGCAGGACGCGTGTATCGATAATTAATTCCATTTCTTTCTCACTATTTTGTGATAATATAATGATAATTGTACTGTATTTCCTGAGCCTGCAGGAACAAATTAACTTTGGAAGAGAGGATTGAAATGAATGTTTCTATAAAAGGTTTTAAACGAATTCCCCGTTCGTTGTCATGGACGGGATTAAGCTTTCTGCTATTTGTGTTTTTGTTTTCCGGCTGTGTTGCTAATCAATCTGTACAGACATCGCTTCCCCAGCCTTCTGCGGTTGCGACATCAACTCCTAGCACGGAGCGACTTCCTTCTGATAATGAGATCGAGAGCGTTGTTGCTGAGGCGTATAGTAAGTTTAAGGCAAACCAGGATGGAAAAAATGCTGATTATATCAAGGCCCTGGCGGAGGTTGATTCCACTCTCTATGGTATTAGCGTGGTTACCGCCGATGGCCGGGTCTTTGAGATTGGAAATGTTGATACAAAATTCTCTATCCAGTCAATATCAAAGGTTTTCACCTATGCCAAAATTATGCAGGAGTATGGCCATGCTGCGGTGAAGGAAAAAATTGGTGTCAATGCTACGGGGCAGGCCTTTAACTCTATGATGGCAGTTGAAATGATACCTGAACGTACGGTGAATCCTTTTGTGAATGCGGGAGCAATTGCCTCCACAAGCCTGGTTGGAGCGACCGATTCTGCTGCACGATGGGATATTATTAAGACCAATATGGATGCATTCGCAGGCCATACCCTTTCCTTTAACGAGAAGGTGTATGATTCTGAAGTCAATGATAACCTTGGTAATCAGGCGCTGTCAAAAAGACTTCAGTCCTATGGACGTATCTATTCCGATCCACTCGAAGCAACCACCGTTTATACAAAACAGTGTTCCGTAAATGTTACTTCCCATGACCTTGCAGTTATGGGCGCTGTACTTGCTAATGGTGGAGTAAATCCTGTAACAAAGGAAAAAGTTATCGATGCGGAACACCCGCCCTACATCCTTGCTGTAATGGCAACTGCGGGCCTATATGATAATGCCGGAGCTTGGTTGTATGAAACAGGGACCCCTGCAAAAAGTGGTGTGGGAGGTGGCATTCTTGCCGTTGTGCCTGGAAAACTAGCCGTTGGTGTTTTCTCTCCTCCACTTGATTCCTACGGAAATAGTGTACGCGGACAACTTGCAGCTGCCTATATTATAAATAAACTTGGCCTCAATTCCTTTGCTCCCGGTCAAAAATAAAAGGTCCGAACAATATGAAAATTAAAGAAATATGTATGGTAGGTCTCTGTGTACTCGGTGTTTCAGGTGTACAGCCTGTCTGTGCGGAACAGGGGATTGACCTGGGGGGCGGATGGCTCTTTTCGGGTGATATCCGTACTGGCTGGGTAAACTATGACTACAGTAACCCGACGGGTGATTCATCTGTAAATAAGGGCCATAAGGATTCCAAGGGCTTTTATATTGTTCCCAAGCTTTCCATTCAGACGCCAGTAATGGGTGGATTCTATGCAAAAGTGACCGGGGCTGCGGCTACTGATTTCGGGATTAATGACCCGGAGGATGAGAGCCGTAACTTCGTGTTTGCTCCGCAAGATCTCGAATCCTTTGCCATACTCCAGGAAGTTTTTCTAGCATTTGACACTTCTGACAAAAAGCATCACGCTCTCGTTGGACGCAATGAAATATCTACCCCGATGATTGAAACAGACGACTATTATATGCTCGCAAATAGTTTTGAGATACTGACCTATACCAACCGATCTTTTGAGCATCTTATGCTCACTGGTGGTTACTTCCATAAAATGGCTGGGGTTTGGGACAGTGGAGCAAATGGAACGGAATTTCACAGTATGTCCGATACCAGTTTTGTAGCTTCTGCCGACAAAGAACGTGCCGATGACAGTGGTGTTGGCTACGCTGGTGTTTAGTTTGACAACGAGATGCATAATGGTCAGGTCTGGGGCTATTATGCGCCGGATCTCTATAACATCCTGTTTGCTCAGTATGATTTTGACCATAAGCTGAGCAGTGGATTTGATTACAACTTCGGTGCCCAGTTTATACACTTTAAGGAGACCGGTGAGCTTGCGGATCATGATACCACGAATATCGATTATTCGATGTATTCAGCCCGTTTTGATGGAAGTTTCGATAATGGCTTTGGATTTGCCACGGGACTCACTAAATATTCCGATGGAGATGGACAGGGGGCAACACTTGGTGCCTGGGGTGCATTTCCCTATTTTGCCAATGGAATGATTTTCCATTTCTTTGAAACGGGTTCACTTCGCAATGCGGCCTCATTTAAGCTGCAGGGAAGTTATGACCTTTCTAAACTTGGTCTGGAAAATCTGAAACTCAGTGTACGTTATACCCATTTTGCACTTGATTCAGACTACTCTGTCTCATCCAGTGGAGAAGCACAGGATGCCATGAATCTTTTAGGGTTTCTAGTCGATTACAGTTTTCTGGATGGTGCGTATGTATCACTGAAATATGAAAACCAGAGTACGGATGGTGAGCCAAACGTGAATGCTCTGCGATTGATTGGCGGGTATCGTTTTTAGTAGAAGCGGTTTAGAATCCTACAGAATATTTTCTTTGAGTCTGCGTCGACCTGCTTTCTTCAAAGAAAATATTCTGATTAAATTCTTACTGCTCTTCTGTGTGGTTAGACGTGGGGAAGAGACTCTGCTGTATTCTTTTAGGCTTGCATACGTGGACGATTTGCCTGGCTGCGTCGAGCCTGTTCCAGACGCTCATCATCGGTGAGACGTGGTTGATTCTTTTCAATTTCTGTTTTATTACAGTCTTCTCCCAGAAGATCAGATGGTTGAAAAAAGCAGTACCATTCATCTCTTTTTCCCTGCTGGTTTCCCGTATCATACCTTCCCTTGCCAAAACGTTCATAGGTTGTGGATACCAGGTGGATGCTACCGATCAGTCCTACAGTTGCAGCGAAAAGTGTTAAAGGTTCCATTAGAATACTCCTTTTTGATGAATTAAAATAATATATAAATTATAAACGTGAACAGTGCAGATCGAAAACCGGTACATGGGGACGCTGCTGCTCTGCAGTGGCCGTACTCCCCTCTGGTTTACTCAGGACATAACGAATTCCAACATCCGCTCCACTGATTCTGGCAATAACCTTTTCGGGGGTATCGATGTCCATAATATGTTCAACTTTGACCCCCTGAGATGCCGCCTGCACGGTAAACTGTTCCGCATTCTTTCTTGCCATCTCAGAAAAACGCTCACTTTCCCGATCTTTTCTGTCACCAGAATACTGTAATGGCTTGTCAGTAACATCGAGGGCGATAATTTCACAGTCAAGGCGCTGGGCCATCTTCATGGCATAATCAGTTACCTGCTGCATATAATCTCCGTCCTGCACCATGAGGATTTTTGTCGTGGCGTTTTGCTGCTCGATCATTCTGCCCAGAGCGTCACTTGCTGTAGAGGGGCTGCCAGCAGCCATGGCTCCCATATCAACGTTCTCTTTTTTGATCTTTTTTACATCAACGTTTTTATTTCTTTTTATTGCCAATCCAAACCAGTCAGTAAATCCCATGATGTTCTCCTTATGTATGGTGGGTGAAAATCTCTTTATCGTCTTTCTATTGTTAACGATGCATTTGGCGTGCCAGGTCATGGTTAAAATTAAAAGTAGTTAGATAACAGGGTGATACTGTGATTATTCCAGGGGGAGTGTTCGTGTGGTAGTGGGGAGGTCATTGTGCCATTGCAGCGTGCAACACCATTTTTCCCTCTATTGGCCAATAGGGCTTTGCCTGAAAAAACAAAAACAGACATGCATATATGTAACTATCTGTATTGACGTCATTTGGGTGATTTTGAGCATTGCTGGGAAGGAAATCGTTGCAAAATGAAACCCTGTAACAGAATGCAACTCTGTAACAGAATGCAACAACAAGCAGTGGAAGGGGAAGTTTGCAGGTGCATCAAGCAAAAAAAGCCACGGGACCTTGATGGTCGGGTGGCTGTATGGCGGAATTCTCTTATGACTTCGTGAGCAGGTGAGGAATGGCGTCGTCTAGAGTATCAACGTAGATCAGTTCCAGATGCCCGATAACATCGTCACTGAGTGAGGTCACATCTTCCTGGTTTTTGGCAGGCAGAACAACCTTGGTGCATCCGGCTCGAACAGCAGCAAGGAGTTTTTCGCGAACTCCTCCCACGGGCAGGATCTGACCGGTGAGTGTCATCTCACCTGTCAGTGAGACGGTACGATGTACCGGGCGCCCGGTGAGTAGAGAAACCAGGGCTATGGCAATGGCCATACCGGCAGAAGGGCCATCTTTTGAAACTGCACCGGCTGGCAGGTGGATATGGATGTCGGAGTCATCGTAGAAATCAGTTGCAATACCAAGCTGTTCAGTATTGCTTCTGATGAAGCTAAGTGCCGTCTGGGCAGATTCACGCAGCACTTCTCCTAGCGATCCGGTGAGGATAAGATTAGTGTTTCCCCGCATTTTCAGTGCTTCAATAAACATGATGCCACCACCATACTGGGTCCAAACAAGACTGGTTACCACCCCAACTTTACTTTCACCTTCGGCAGCTTCCTGTCGATACTTTCGTGGTCCAAGTAGTGAAGTGATGGTATCTTCGTTAATATTGGGTAGGGAGGTCACATCACTTTGGAGAACCTGAAGTGCAAGTTTTCGGCAGATGGTTCCTATTTCTCGACTGAGCCCCCGAACTCCTGATTCCCGGGTATATTCAAGAATAAGTTTTTCGAAAGCCTTGTCGCTGATCTGCGGATTGATAGCACTTAAGCCGTTGGTATCCACTTGCTTGGGAAGAAGATATTTCCTGGCAATAACCTGTTTTTCATCAAGTGAATAACTGGAAAAATCTATCATTTCGAGTCGATCAAGCAGGGGACCAGGGAGTTTACTGATATCATTTGCCGTGGCAATAAAAAGAACTCCGGAGAGATCAAAGGGAACATCAAGATATTGATCGCTGAAGGCCCTATTCTGTTCCGGATCGAGAACTTCCAGAAGGACAGAGGCAGGGTCACCGCGAAAATCCTGGCCGATCTTATCGATCTCATCAAGCATAATACAAGGGTTGTTCACTCCGGACCGTTTGATTTCGCTAATAATACGACCCGGCATGGCACCTACATAGGTTCTTCGATGGCCACGAATTTCAGCTTCGTCGCGTAGGCCACCCATGGAGACCCGAATGAATTTCCGGCCAAGGGAGGTTGCCACAGATTGCCCAATGGAGGTCTTTCCTGTACCCGGAGGGCCTGCAAAACAGAGCACGGGGCCCTGGCTGATCTGTAGCCTTTTCTGTTTCCGGAGAGCTTCTTCAACGGTCTCTTTGAGTTTGTCTAGCTGCACCGGTTTGGAGAGATAGTGGGTCGCTCCTTTGCGCATGGCGTCTACGGCATTGGATACCGTTGCGTACCCGGTAACCATAATCACACTAGTCTCAGGAGAGGACTTGCTGATTTTGTCAATCAGGGTGAGTCCATCCATCTTATCCATTTTCAAATCAGTGATCATCACATCAAAATGATCGCTCTCTTCTACTGCTTCTAATGCCTCGACTCCATTGGCTGCAATCTGCACGGTGTGACCGAGCCCTGTGAAATAAAGGCAGAGATTATTGCGGGCAATTTCTTCATCATCCACAATCAGTATTCTGGATTTCTGTTGATTCTTCAGACTCTTTGCCGCAAGGTATTCCAAGATCCGTGTCTTGACGGCCTCAAGTCCGTAGTGGTGTGAGGCCATAATGGTTTCAGCTCGCCCCAGATCAAGGTTATCTTTGGTTTCCTGAAACCACGGTAGGGAGAGAAGGAGTTCGATATAGGTGACCCCTATGGAGAATTCAGCAACAAAGGGATCTATTTTCCCCAACCGTTCCATTTCCGTTGCGATTTGTGTTGCAACATAAAGTGGTAGATCTGTACCCGCTATCTTGGCTTTTAAGTCATCAAACTGCCTGGAACTAGTGGGTTTTTCGGTTCCTGGCAGCTTGGCTGCAGGTTCTTTTTTTGAAAAAAAGCTCATATGTTTTTACCTGCTAAAAGAATCAGATACAGTCATAGGGTTGAATAAGTATTTCAGCAGGAATCTGGAGATACCTGTTGAGGTTACGAATCATTCGCAAAGAAAGCGCTTGCCTTCGCTTCAGTATCGCACTGACATTGCCTGAGCTCCCAATATAGATTTTCAGGTCCCTGTTGCGGAGTCCCTTTTCACGCATAACGTTCTGCAAATGGGTGATGGGGTCCGGCAATGCTTTCTTTTTCCTGGCTGGTTGACAGGACCGGACTGCTGAGAGGATACTTCGACTCATTTCCTCTGGTTCCCTTGTGGAATCATTTGTGTAGAGTTGTCCCATAATTTCATCGGGTAGACAGTATTCCATACTATTCCTCTTTAAAAAAGACGACTGTTTAATAAAATGTGACAATAGATACTTGCTGCGTAACCAAGGGCGATAACAGGTGTCCATTTGAGATGGGAGCCAAAGGTGTAAGTGCCCCGTGCCGTTCCCATAAGCGCCACACCGGCGGCCGAGCCGATTGAAAGCAGGCTTCCACCGACTCCGGCCGTCAGCGTGACAAGCAGCCATTGACCAAGGGACATGGAGGGATCCATGGTCAAGACAGCAAACATAACTGGAATATTATCAACGATGGCTGATAGAACCCCAACTAGGATATTAGCGTAGGTGGCACCCAAACCGTCATACATCTGATGCGAGACCAAGGCAAGATAGCCGAACTGGGAAAGCCCGCCGACGCAGAGAATTACTCCATAGAAAAAAAGCAGGGTATCCCACTCGGCACGGGCTACCTTCTTGAAGATATCAAATGGATTCCCCTCACCTTCTGCGATCCCGAGAGGACTGTCATATTCAAGGCTGCGTTTTTCATGAATCTTGATGTAGTAGGAGAAAAAACCGAGATAGGATAGGCCCAGCATCATGCCTGCTGCGGGCGGCAGATCGAGAAAATTGTGGAATGAAACGGCGGTAACAATTGTTGTCAAAAACAGAAAAATGATCCGTTTGGCACCAAATTTCATGGGTATCATTTCGTCGAGCGCCTCTGGTACCTCTTTAGAGACAGCAAAGCTCATGATAACGGCAGGAATCAGCCAGTTGATCAGTGCAGGGACAAAGAGGAGGAAGAACTCACCAAAGGCAGCCTGTCCCTTTTGCCAAACCATCAAGGTAGTAATATCACCAAAGGGAGAAAAAGCGCCGCCGGCATTGGCAGCAACAACAATATTGATGCAAGCAATGGCAATAAATTTTTTATTATCTTTGGCAACTGCCATAACCACGGCTCCCATAAGCAGAGCTGTGGTGAGGTTGTCGGCGATGGGAGAAATAAGAAAGGCAAGCAATCCTGTAATCCAGAAAACAATGCGCAGAGAAAATCCCTTGGAAACAAGAAATGAACGAAGGGCCTGGAAGACATTGCGCTCATCCATGGAGTTAATATAGGTCATGGCTGCGAGCAGAAAGAGCATCAGTTCTGCATATTCAGTAATATTATGGAGAATAGCATTATGGGCCACTTCTGCTGGAATCCCGACCTGTTTATAGGTGATGGCCAGTAAGACCCAGATAAAACCGGCCGCCATCATTACCGGTTTACTTTTTCTGAGATGGAGCTGCTCTTCAAAAATAACGAGCAGATAGGCGAGTACAAAGAGAGCAAGGGCGGCATAGCCAAAGCCAGTTGCTGTGAGGCTTGCCGCTGCCTCCCCGGTTTCATGGCCTGTGGAGGCAAGAACCTGGCCGGTGCTACTTAAGAAAGCAAGGCAGAGTGTGAGTAATATTTTCATTGTAAATATCCTTGGTGTGTATTGCGCATTGTCTTTTCGTGAAAAAAAACTAGTTATTTTCAGATTAGGCGGACATACCGTAGAACAGTGCGATTGTTCCCATCATGACCACGAGATAGAGTATGGTCATTCCGGCACCGGCGCGGAAATAGTCCTTTGTCTTGTAACCGCCGGGACGCATGATTAGCGCATTGACCTGATGGGTCGGTAGCACAAAGGTGTTGGAGCAGGCAACGGCAACAACAAGAGCTGCAATTCTCGGATCAGCTCCAGCAGCTCCTGCCATATTCATGGCAAGGGGAACCATCAGGACTGTTGCTCCAACGTTTGAGGCTACCAGAGTGAAGAAAGAGGTGAGAATGGCAATGACCGTGAGAAGAACCAACGGTGAAACCGTTCCTATTGCACCCATGATTGTCTGGGCGATAAGATTTGCCGCTCCGGTTTTTTCAAAGGCAATGCCAAGAGGAATCAATCCTCCAAGGAGAAATACAGTCATCCAGTCAACGGATTCGTAGGCTTCATCAATGGAGAGTACCTTGGTTAGCACCATGCCCATGGCACCAGCAAGCAGAGCAATGGAGAGCTGCACATGAAAACCAAGGATCATAACGAGGGCAAGTACCAGACTGCCCACTGCGAATTTGATCTTATCGCCACGTAGAATTTCCCCCTGAACATCTTCAGTAAAGGCAAGGTCTGATCGTTCTTTTAGGTAATGGAATTTTTCCCAGGAACCTTGCAGAAGCAATGCATCACCTGAATGAAGGGTCATGGTAGAAATATGTCCCACATAAGTTTTGTTTTCCCGTCCAATGGCAAGGGGAATAACACCATTCTTTTTCCGAAAAGAATGGGTACGTAGGTTACTGCCAACAAGTTCTGAGCGGCGAGTAATGATAACCTCCATGATACCAGCATTGTTGGGAGAGAGACTTTCGGCAAAGACCTCAAGGTCAGCCTTGATTATCCAGCCAAAAGATTTGGCCATCTTCGCAACAAGATCGGGAGGGCCTTCAACGGCAATGGTATCACCGGGTCCAATTGTATTGGCATAATCAGGTGTAGAGACGACTTTTCCATTTTTCTCTTGAATGCCTATTACTGTTGTGAAAAAAATTGGTCTGATTTCGGAATCTTCTAAAGTAATTGGCCCTTCGAAGGTGTCAGGAACCTGAACCTCGAAAAGCTCACCGATATCATGGTAAGTCTTTTCAAGTTCGGTGGACATTGGTCCGGTTCCACCTTCTTCCCCTTTTCCGGTGGGAAGAATAAAACGACCAAAGAGAAGGAAATAGATAAGGGCTGCAACGATTAAGGCAAGGCCTATGGGAGTGACAGAGAATAACCCAAACGGTTCAACATTGGGGTCGGAAATCTTCATCACATCATTCATAAGAATCAACGGGCTGGATCCAATCAAAGTGATACAGCCACCGATGATGGCACAAAATCCCATGGGCATAAGAATCCGGGAAACCGGAATGTTAGTCTGCCTGCAAATTCGTTTGGCTGCAGGCATAAACAAGGCGGCTGCCCCAATATTCTGCATAAAACTTGAGATAAAGGCAACGGTTCCAGAGATGAGGATCATGATCCTGGATTCACTCTTACCGGCAAACTTGAGCAGAACCCGGGCAAGTGAATTCATAGCCCCAGTTTTATCAAGCCCTGCACCGATAATAATAACGGCAATAATCGAAACAACGGCATTA
>CAZDJE010000067.1:0-20663 GCA_964505715.1 uncultured Desulfocapsa sp.
GCCTCTCTGGATCAGTGAATGAATCTGAAAATGTTTCTCGACAGCACTCCAGAAATTCTTCCATTTTGTAAATTCCTGGTAATTGACCATCAGCTATATTCGGCATTATTCGGTTAGGATTGTTTTGAGCATACAGTAGATTTTTTTGATTTTTCTTCCTGTGCGTCATAGTGGAGATAAAGTAGTAACAATCTGCAACCATCACGCTTCTATTTTTTCCTGCGTGACAATGCAACAATATGTGTTGATCCTGCTTTTCCGCCTCATACATAATCCGGAGGGCTGCGTATATTGATTCCAATGGCATGCCAAAAGCTTCTCCTAAGGGAAACCAGTTATTTTGGACACCCAATGCTAAACAAGCATCATCAATCTCAGGTTTATAGATATCTGAGACATTGATCCTATACTTACAAGTATCAAGTCTGCCAGAATGAATGAATTTCTGGGTGGGAAACTTGGACACAGTCAGCTTATTGTGAAACCAATATTGAGAAAATCCCATCATATATTTCAGACCTCTATTGGAGAGATGGAGAAGAAATGGATCTTAACGGTAGTACTGATATGATTTTCAACGAGATCTATTCAGTTTGTCATATAACTTGGGATGACGATCTTTCCACCACTGCAGATAATGTTTGTTGCAGCAGAATTGCGTTACTTCTTTGATGACGATACCTCTTGTAAAATCATTACCGCAAATGTCACACCTTCCGTCATTAACAAGTGAGGGCATTATTGCACCGTGGGCAGGAATACGAGAGTAACAATGCTCATGTAAACCTGGATAAAATTTATGTCCATTTACTCGGCATGCCCCATGAGCCTCCTGCATACATATAGCCCATAAAGGACTTGGAACAGGAAACTCACTCACTCCAATTGTGGCGGTGGTGAACCCGGGACAAGCTGTTACTTTTTTGCAAGCTCTGGTGTCACGAGAGTGGTTCACGATATAAAATCTGCTTAACTTGCCTTTTAAACAATATTTAAAAGATAATGTTACTTCATCAACAGGTACGTTAAGACTTCTTGCTTCTTTCTCGTAACGCTTTTTGTAGCCTGGAGTAATGGTTGCACCGATTAATTCGTCCCATTTCTCATCTAATTCTTTGTAAGAAAACTCTGATACTGCCCAACAGGAGCACTCGTCACACTGCATCGCCACCTCACTTGTCTTGTATTATCAACAGGATACGAGGCGGAGTATTTATTTAAAAAAAACATATTATTTACCTTGCGCCGCAACCATTGTTTCGTTATATTAGTAATGTTAAGTATAGTAGACATTATTGTCTTTGTCAATGTGCCGACAACCATCTGATACTATTGCATTTATTCACAACATAGTCACACCCAACGAATCAACCCACAACAACCAACCGTTAATGGCAAAAATAAAACGGCCACTACTCCCAAGCAGCCGCTACCCTTTTGCCCTCCCTTCTGCTCCAAATCTTCATACAGAATGTAATCAAGAGCCGGATCATCATCCATGAGACTTCCACTCTCTTCAAAATCGTCTTGCATTAGGTTTCCCCTCATTACAGTAAGCGGCCTACAGCATCCTTACCCTCGGCTTAACACTTTCAACCATAACACCTGAAGCTGAGATGATTACTGCGACAAATGAAGCCAACAACTCTCAAGTTACTACCACGAGGGTAAGCATAATATCAGACGGCTTCATTCGACTCATCACTTGTGCCTCAGTTTTTTAGATTTCGTATTGTCAGGCAGTTCCCAAGCAATACAAAATTAGAATGCTGTTTCTATAATTGTATGATACACCAGGTGGTGGGACAAATGACGACCCACCAAAAAAGAAAAGGAATCTTTTATGGCAAAATATAAACCGCAGCATGCAAGATTATTATTTATTGACCAGAAAATAGGGGCAGGACTCTCCCCAAACTGCTCATCATTGGCCGAAGAATGGGAAGTGAGCCGTAAAACAATCCAGCGTGATATAGAGTATATGCGCTATCAGCTTGATGCTCCCATTGAATATTCTGCAAAACAACGAGGATATCATTACACGGAAGAGCAATACCAGCTTCCTGCCATGGACATTCGGGAAAGTGATCTCTTTGGTGTGTATCTTGCTGATAAACTTCTTGTTCAATATGAAGGTACACCTATATACGACAGTCTCTGTTCTATCTTTGAGAAGATTGAGCACTCCCTACCAAACAAAACCACAACAGATCCAGGGAGTGATCAGGAGAAGTTTACTGTATTCCCGCCATTTAGTACGACAATCGACCCGACTGTGTGGGAAACTGTTATTGGCTGCTTACGCTCTTCACTGCAGGTGAAAATTCAGTATAAAACACCCGAAAAAACACCTGTCACCAGAACCCTTGATCCTTATCATGGGGTTCGTTTTGAGGGGGACTGGTACATCGTTGGCTATTGTCATTTACGTCGTGAAATTCGTACTTTCAGTTTGTCCAGAATCATACGTGCTGAAAAAACCGGCGAACCATTTCAAATTGCAGCAGGATTTGATTTTAAGAAATTATCGGGCAGTCATTTTGGAGTGCACTGGAGTGATTATGATATCCCGGTAAAGATCCTCTTTAATAGGCGTGTTGCAGATTATGTAAAAGAAAGAGTCTGGCACCCGAGTCAGGAGATTGCAGAATATGACAATGGCGATGTGGTCTTGTCACTGACAGTAAACCACCTGCTGGAATTAAAAAGATGGATCCTTTCGTGGGGAGCTGACGCCCAGGTGCTGAAGCCAGATTTCTTCGCTCAGGAGATTAGGCAGACGTTGAGCGAATCTTTGACACTTTATGAAGAGTGCTAATCCTCGAAAACTCTTGTCAACTGTGAGGTGACGATAGTTTCATATACTGTTGATACTTCCGGCTCGCGGCTTCCCCAAATGGTGTGTCTGAGAATTCATCTGATAGATGCTTGGTGGTAGTCCTCAAACGTTGGCAGGGGGTGGAACAAGGAAAGCTGAGCCCTTTTTGAACCAAAAGAAACCAGCTCCTGATGGCAATGTCAAAGAAGCCACGGAACATTTATGCACTTCTTGGATCCATTTACGGCAAACCATAGCCACTTCTTACCAAATCAGTGAAAAAACAATCTGCCTGTGGTAAAAAAGATCTGCGGGCGAATTCTCGCATGGTGCATGCATGGTGCGACCAGTTTGGCTGTACCATGGAATGTGTGTAAATGCTTGATTTTATGGAGCCGACAATCAGAATCGAACTGATGGCCTACGCTTTACGAGAGCGTCGCTCTACCAACTGAGCTATGTCGGCTGTTTATCAGGGGGGGAAATAGAAGCTAATATTCTATTTTCATGGTTTGTATAGCAAGCTCACTTGTCAAAGTCAAATATAATCCATTTTAAGAGTTACTACTTGCCTATTTTTATGCTTCGAATTGTGCTTTTACTATGTCTTGTCTCTACTGTAACTTCCTGTTCCGACGACACGGAACCCGAAGAAGTTGCGGTGCCATCACCCTCTCCTGCCGTTAATGCCATGTCATTACAAAAGGGGTGTAAGTCCTGCCATGATATGAAGCTGGATGATTCTCACCAGTTTGACTGTACCGTCTGCCACAGTGGTTCGAACACCACCGAAGTAAAAGAAACAGCACATACGAATCTAATCTACCAACCAGCTCATCCTGACAATATGGCGAAGGTTTGTGGGGAGTGTCATCAAAAGCAGGTTGAAAGCACTGCACACTCTCTTCATTTCACTCTGACAAATGAAATAAATAGTGTACGGTTTGCCTTTGGTGCAACTGACACGATTGCAAAACTCACTGATACTCCTGTAGTTGACACTCCTGAAACTCCTCTTCAACTGGCCGATGATCTTTTAAGGCGTCGTTGTCTACGGTGCCACCCCTATTTTTCAGGTGATCGTTATCCCGCCGTTGTCCGTGGGATGGGCTGTGCCAGTTGTCATCTGGAATTTTATAATGGAAAGTTAGTCTCTCACTCTTTCCTGAGAACTCCGGGAGACAGTCAATGTCTACAATGTCACTACGGAAACTGGGTTGGTTACGATTATTATGGCCGTTATGAACATGACATGAACGATGAATATCGTACGCCATACACAACCCGTTATGATTATTTTCGGCCCTTCGGAGTTGAATTCCATCAGCTTACACCTGATATCCATCAGCAAAAAGGGATGGTCTGTGTTGATTGTCATGGCGGTGACGAATTGATGGCAATGGCTGACAAAGCAATCAAATGTGCCGATTGTCACGACCACACAAACATAAAGGCAGGCCGACCTGTCTCAAACATTCAATTTTCAGAGGAAACAAACTCCTTTTCACTCCTTTCTGCAGGTGATGGGAAACTGCACCCGATTCCTCTTATGGAACATCCTGCTCATATTAAATATAATAGTCTCGCTGGGTGCCAGGTTTGCCATGCCCAATGGTCATTTAATGACAGCGGTACGCACCTGATTAGGAATGATCTGGAAGAGTACGATGATTTTTCAAAATTATCCGTTCAGGGAAGTTTTGAAGTCGAACAGATCCTCAAAAATAATCTTGATTTTGATGCCAATGAGATGCCTCACAGCATGACAGATAAAATAAGTGGCGCCGTTAAAAATGGCCTCTGGTACAAAGGTTTTGAAACCAGGCGATGGGAAAATATACCTATTGGTCGTGATCAAAATGGCCGCCTTCAGGTGATGCGGCCTCTACTCGATATCTATCTTTCCTGGATTGATGAAGAGGAAAAAGTTCAATTTGATTCTATTAAAAGTGGGGCCATAAATAATGGCTACACACCATATGTTCCTCATACAACCGGTAAGGCTGGTATCTTTTACAAGAACAGAATAGAAGAGTTCCTACGATTAGAAAATAAGGAAGATCATTAAGATGGTGATAAAAGACTGTCATAGGATATCCGTAAATCGAAAGCTTAGTTTCAGGTATCTGTTTATTTTTGTTCTTCTTTGCCTATTTTGTTCTCTTGCAAAGTCAGGCCATACGGCAAAAACAAAAAGGATTCCCGGTACCCAGCGTCCATACACCATAAACCATCGAAACTATTCCCCTCTCCCCTCTTCAATAGGCTATGAAGAAGTTGGTATTGCCTCATGGTATGGAAAAGATTTTCATGGCAATCTAACATCTAACGGTGAGAGTTATAATATGCATGCAATTACCGCAGCTCACAAACTGCTTCCCATGCATACAATGCTCCTGGTTACAAACCTTGATAATGGTAAAGAGGTAGTGGTCAGAGTCAATGACCGTGGGCCTTTTGTACAGGGTAGGATCATTGATTTAAGCTATGGTGCTGCGCAGAAGATAGCCCTGGTACATTCTGGTACCGCAAGAGTGAAAGTTACAGCACTGGGTGAGATAAAAAAGAATACAAGTAACGGTAAGCGGCAATTTAAAAAGCATGCCAATCTTCGTTCCGGAGAATACTTTGTTCAGATAGGAGCATTCACCCAAAAGTATAATGGATTAAAGCTTCAGGCAAAATTTCTTGATGCCGGGCATCACGCGGTGATGAAAAAAGCAACTATCAATAATCAGCTATTTTATCGGGTCCAGATATATGTCGGCAGGACTTTGAATAGTGCCCGCAGAAGTGAAAAAGCACTTATTGCCAAGGGGTATAAAGGGGCCTTTGTGATTGCCAGGTGAGCAGGCTCGTGAGAATTTGGGGCTTAAAATAAAACTTATCTGGCGTCACTCTTTCTTACAATGCGCACAAAAGCCTCTATGAGAGAATGATCCTTAATCCCTGGTTCAATCTCAACGCCAGAGTTAACATCCACCCCAAAGGGCGATACTTCACGTATTGCATTCTCAACATTGTCGGGAGAAAGCCCGCCGGCAAGAATTATGGGCCGTTTGAGGTGTAAACGTTCTATAATACTCCAATCAAAACTGTTTCCAGTACCACCAGCGTTTCCTTTTTCATAGGTATCAAGCAGATACCCATGCACAAGGTCGTCGTAGGGAGAAAAGTCCTCACTTGTGCTGTCACTGCTTACCCTAAAGGCCTTGATGACATGACATGGGGAGGCTGAACGCTCGACACGTTCGCAATATTTAGGGTCTTCCTTGCCGTGAAGCTGAGCATGAGAAAGACCGCAATACTCTACAATTTCTTCCACTTCCCTTCTATTACGATCAACAAAGACGCCGACGCAATTAACAAAGGGAGGGACTTTGGAAACAACTGCCCGAACAAAGTCAGGATAGACATTTCTTGGACTCTTTTCGTAAAAAATAAATCCAAGTGCATCGAGACCGGCATTTACCCCTGCTTCTATATCCTTCTCACGGGTCATACCGCACATTTTAATACGTGTTCGAGTGTGCATTTCGTGTTTCCCCTACTCTCCTCTTAACCCTTGAAGACTATTGCCGCCGTTTGTTCCTCGCATTAAGGATTCTCCAATAAGTGCGGCACAGACTCCCGCTTGTTCAAGTCGTTTGATGTCGTCTGCGGTTTTTAATCCGGATTCTCCAACCACAGCGATACTTTCAGGAATCATCTTTTTCAATCTGAAAGTAGTCTCAATATCCATGGAAAAATCTTTAAGATTTCGGTTATTGATACCAATAAGATTAGCTCTCGTGGAGAGAACCGTCTCAAGTTCTTTTTCGTCGTGGACTTCTACAAGACAGTCTATATTGTATTCGCCTGCCTGATCCTGAAAGTCTTGCAATTGATGAACATCAAGAATGGATGCCATCAGCAAAATAGCGTCAGCTCCACACAGATGTGCTTCTTCAATCTGTAAGGGATCAATAATGAATTCTTTACGAAGAACAGGAAGCTCTACACATTCTCTTACCTGGAGGAGGTACAGGAGCGATCCCTGAAAAAAGTTCACATCGGTAAGTACTGAAATTGCCTGTGCCCCACCTTTCTGATAATTCTGGGCGATGGTAACAGGATCAAAATCTGGACAAATAACGCCTTTTGAAGGGGAAGCTTTTTTAGCTTCGGCAATTATTGAAACCTTTTGAAAGTCGAGCAAAGCTTCACGAAACCCACGGTTTCCGGGAATTTCTTTATCTGCATAAGCTGTTGGGATATGCACACCTTCACGCCTGAGCAGCTCAACCTCTTCTTTCTTTTGTGCAACGATAATATCTAAAATATGCGCCATTGTATTCTATTAGGACTGTTCTGTAATGTATTAGTTGATGCTTATTTGTTTGTGATTGCGATGAGCTGGTCAAGCTTTTCCGTCGCTTTACCGGAATCAATTACTTGGGCGGCTGTCTCTATACCGGCCTTAAGATTTTCGCATAACCCAGCGGCCATAAGCGCTGCCCCACTGTTCAAGAGAACCATATCTCTTTTAGCACCTTTTTCGCCACTCAGTACCGCACGCATTTGCAGAGCTGATTCGGCAGCATCTGCACCTCCCTGTAGATCTTCTATTCTGGCTTTTTGAAGACCGAAATCCGAGGGAGCAATATGATATGTGGTTACCTTACCGTTTTGAAGTTCTGAGATTTTAGTTTTGCCAGTAATGGTTAGTTCATCAAGGTTGCCTTCGCCATGCACTACAAGTGCGCGCTTTGACCCGAGTTTGCCAAGCACCATGGCAAGAGGTTCTGTCAGTTCTTCACTGAAGACACCAAGAACCTGCACATTGGCCCCAGCAGGGTTAGTTAGCGGTCCTAGAATGTTAAATATCGTACGGATCCCCATTTCCTTCCTCGGTCCAATGGCATACTTCATTGCACCGTGGAGAGCTGGAGCAAAAAGAAAACCTATGCCAATTTCCTTAATGCACTGACCGATCTTGTCGGAACTAATATCAAGTGCTACCCCTGCAGCTTCAAGCACATCAGCACTTCCACAGTTACTGGATACTGAACGATTGCCATGTTTGGCAACAGAAATTCCGGCACCAGCAACCACAAAGGCTGTTGTTGTGGAGACGTTAAATGTACCTGATTCATCACCACCGGTTCCGCAGGTGTCTACAAGGATGCCATCACCATTAACATCAACTCCGGATGGTATTGCCGTGGCTTTTTCACGCATAACACGCACAGCTCCGGTGATCTCTTCCACGGTTTCATTTTTCATGCGCAGCGCAGTAATAAATGAACCGATCTGGGCGTCCGTTGCAGTACCACCCATGATTTCATTCATCACATCAACCATTTCGGTTTCAGTTAGGTCCTGTTTTAAGACAACCCTGGATATCGCTTCTTTGATATTCATTATCTTCAACTTCCCTTCATAAAATTCTTTAAAAGAGTAACACCGGCTGGAGTCATAATTGATTCAGGATGAAACTGAACTCCTTCGGTCTGCATTTGCTTATGGCGCAGTCCCATAATTTCTCCCTCCTCTGTCCAGGCACTAATTTCAAAGCAATCCGGAACAGAATCCTTATCAACAATAAGAGAATGGTAGCGCATACCATCAAAGGGGTTGGGAAGTCCTGCAAAAACACCAATATTGTCATGATAAACAGGCGATGTTTTTCCATGCATAATACGAGCAGCACGAACCACCATGCCTCCAAAGGCTTCACCGATGGATTGATGCCCAAGGCAAACCCCTAGCAGTGGGATTTTGCCGCTGAAATAACGGATAGTGTCTATGGATACACCGGCCTGAGAGGGTGTGCAGGGCCCGGGTGATATAAGTATACGTTCGGGATTGAGATCCTCTATTTCCTCAACATTTATCCTGTCGTTACGGAACACACGAATATCAGCCTTTTTTCCGCTTTCTAATTCATTGCCAGCAATTGTCTGGACGATATTGTAGGTAAACGAATCGTAATTATCTATAATAACAAGCATGGCCTAAAACCCCTTCTCGGCAAGTTCAACTGCCCGGCGTAAACCCATTGATTTATTGATTGTTTCTTCAAATTCCATTTCAGGATCAGAATCAAACACGACTCCAGCCCCTGCCTGAACCCAAAGATTGTCATCCTGCATAACAAACGTTCTGATGGTGATGCAAAAATCCATATTTCCGGAAAAACCAAAATAACCTACGGCTCCGGCATAGGGGCCACGGCGAACGGGCTCGAGCTCATCAATGATTTCCATGGCACGAATCTTAGGAGCGCCGCTCACTGTTCCTGCGGGAAAACAGGCTTTCATTACATCAAATTGATCCTTGTTCTCTGCAATAATACCTTTCACCCCAGATACTATATGCATTACATGGCTATACCGCTCAACAACAAGAAGGTCTGTTACCTTCACAGTACCTGCACTTGCAACTCTACCAACATCGTTGCGGCCAAGGTCAACAAGCATAAGGTGCTCTGCCCGTTCCTTTGGGTCTGCCAGCAATTCTTCTTCAAGCGCCCTGTCTTCTTCCTTGGTCTTGCCACGCTTTCTGGTCCCTGCAATGGGACGAAGTTCTATTAAGTCATCCTCCTTGCGAACCAGAATTTCAGGTGATGAACCTATCTGGATCAGGGAATCAAGCTTTAGATAGAAAAGATAAGGACTTGGATTAATATGGCGAAGGGCCCTGTAGAGATCAAGCGGCTTGAGGTCCGTTTTAGTGTGAAAACGTTGAGAAAGTACTACCTGGATAATATCTCCGGATTTGATGTACTCACGCGCCTTTTCAACCATTGCACAAAATTCTGGCCGTTCCATATTGGAAGTGAAGTGATGCTCACTTTTGCTTCCTGTTGAACTTGATTCAATAAAAGATGCTGGAACAGGGCCTCTGAGGAGTTGAACGACAGAATCAATTTTTGCAACGGCATGGTCGTACTGGATTTGAGTGGAGCTTTCCCTGTCCTTTGCAACCCAGCAGACAACGGTGACTGTTTGCTTAAAACTATCATGTACCAATACAATTCGGGGTATCATAAAGGAAGAATCCGGAAAGTCGAGTAACTCCTTGTCACTCGGCAGGTCTTCCATAAAGCGAACCATATCGTAGCCCAGGAAACCTACCGCCCCTCCGCTAAAACGGGGTAGTTCTTTGTTCTCAGCAGCTTTAAATGATTCAAGCAAGGATTGTAGGGCTTTAAGCGGGTCCGTTTTGGAGAGTATCTCGGTGTTGAATTCGCCGCCAAATGATTGAATGTCAATCTGTGATCCCACCGATGAAAACGTAAGTATGGGATCAAAACCGATAAACGAATATCGTCCCCATTTTTCACCACCTTCCATGCTCTCAAAGAGAAAGCTGTGACTTTCGTCCTTTGCGATCTTTGCAAAAAGAGTCAAGGGAGTGTCAAGATCAGAAATTATTTTACGATATACCGGAACGAGTCCTGAGGTCTCCATGGTACTTGCAAAGCCATCGTACTCTGGAAGGTGTGTAGTTGTGGGCATGGATAAAGTGAAATGTTATTGTTGCAATAATTGTGTCTGCTTGGGATGAATATGTGAGTACCTATCATACCATAGAATAAAAAAAAGGCCATAAAGTCTTACGACTCTATGGCCTTTTAGTAACCAGCTTACAACACAATGGGTTTCCCCATTTTAACAAGAATTAGGCAGCAACCTGCATCTTATTAACACGTTTTGTTAGACGGGAAACTTTTCTTGAAGCATTTTTCTTATGAATGGTTCCCTTCGAGGCAGTTTTGGCAATAACAGGAACGGCAACATCAAGAGCTATCTTGGCGTTTTCCTGGGAACCTTCACCTATTGCGGCATCAACTGCTTTTATAGCATTTCTCATGCGAGTTCTGTTGGCACGGTTACGAATACGACGAACCTGAGATTGACGATTACGTTTCTCAGCTGATTTATGATTAGCCACAAATGTCTCCTGTAAGGGGTATCTAATATGTTTGTAACCAGCGTAGTGCGCTGGAATTTAAGCAATAAATACTACTATGTAAAATTGTTGTTTAATGAACATGATATGTTTAATATGCATACAGGGCAAAGTCAATAGAAAACACATTTTACTGATGGTTTTATTTTAAATGAAACTTTCTAATTGACTTGGGTAGACTTCCCGAGATATCTTATATTAATAGATTGTTACCATTTGTTAACTTAAAAATTCTATTTAATATGTTGGTTAGATCATGGGGTTCCCAAAAGCTGTTTTTAAAGTTTCTGAAGTTAAAAATTGTCCTCTCTATTCATTTGGAGATCTCTTTGCTCTCACGGGCATAACAATTTCCATGTGTTCCAAAGAGGAAAACACCTTTGTTAACACAACGATTATTCACTCTCCCCTTAAAAAGGAAAAGTGTAAAATCCTGAATGGTGACCTCACGAGGGTAATTATTCAGTATGAACGAGCAGACAGGATTCCCGTCTGCATGATAAGTTGCAGTGGGTGTACCGGTTCTCTACGTCTTGAGTACACCAAAGATCTTTCACTCGTTGATAGTGGTGCTGCTAAAGATTATGCAAACGAACTTGGTTCCATGCTTCACCTGTTGTCGGATTTTGCATTCTTCAAGAATATCGATGATGAGAACCTTGAAAAAGTCGTTAATTTTTTCAGGCTCAACAAACTTGAAAAAGATGATATCGTGATTCGTAAAGGAGATCCTGGGGGGAATTTTTACATTATCATCAGTGGCTCAGTAAATGTGATCAATGATGCAGGCATGACCATTACAACCCTTGCCAAAGGAGAGGTTTTTGGAGAGATGAGTCTTATCTGCAATGACTCTGTGGGCGCGACTATCCAGGTGCGCGAGCAGTCCTCCATACTCTATATTGACAGGAAAAACTTCCAGAAAATACTCGAGCAATACCCTACCATTCAGCTCTACTTCACCCGCTTAATGGCCAAAAGATTGACCAAATCAAATATTATCCGTACTGAAGATCTTTCATCTGGAATGATTGGAAACCTGGCAGAAATCCCCGCAGAAGCACTCTTTCAGACACTGAACATGAATAATAAAACCGGGATATTAACCATCAATGAACTTATATATGGTACAGCAAGGTTTTCTTTCCGACAGGGCTCTTTAATTAAGGCAAAGTACAACGCTCATGAAGGAGAAGCTGCCTTTTATGAAATTCTTAAGGAACAGGACGGCCGTTTTCGCTTTACTCCGGGGATCCCACCGGAGGACTTTGAGGTTCCGGAAATAGGTTATTTTATGAAACTGCTAATGGAAGGAATGCGGCGGCTTGATGAAGGCAGGGATAAGCGTACGAATTAACATTTTCAACACCTTTGGCCATCCCATGTAATAAGGGGGGGGGGCAAGAGGGCAAATAGCCATTGAAGAGTGAAAGAAAGGTTTCGAGATTAACTGAAAAGAAAACCTACTAGTAACTATTCAGCACGGGCAACTAATCCCCCTTCATTCTGAACGCGCCCCCGAAGGAAGTACTCTTGGGTATAACTGTTTAGCAGGCGAATGCAGACTCCGTGCTTCAAATTCGTTTTTGGGGATCCAGTTTCATGCCATCCCCTAGATTCCCGCCTCCGTGGGAATAACAGACAAAAATGACTGAGCTTTGTACGTAATTAGAAGTGCTTTTGGAGGAGGCTAAAATAGATGTAGTTGGAGTGCTACTGAATAGGTACGCCTACAAAAGATCAGTACACTGTTTAAGTTTGTTGATTCTAAACTGCTCTTTATTAAATACCGTATCGCACTTAACACATTGATATTGTAAGGACGATTTAAGGATGTTTTTTCTAAAAAACCCTCTTGATATTCTTTTTATTTTGAAACTCGTACAGTGTGGACAGTAGTGTTTTGATGTCATGATTCCTGCCTGGTAAGTATATCCAAAAAATGAGCCATGAATTACGAAAAAGTGTGGTAAGCCTCTTCTTTGTACATCGAAGGCATCAAGTAATAGCACTACTTATCTTATTTGTAAATACATTTTTAGCATCAAAACAGGCAATTAGTAATCGTTCACAGGTGCAGCAAGCAGGATCAGCGAATTACATTACTTGTAATTCGCTGATTTCGAACCTAGGTAAGCCATATTATTCAAGAGTACCAAGATAATTGAAGGTGGGGAGTTTGGAGTATTTACCAGTTGTATTTAATCTTTCTGTAAGCTCTTCCATCTCTTTTTTCCCAATTGGCATGTTGCTGAGATCAATAACACAGTAGTCTAGTCCCGCTGATTTCAACTCGAAAAGATAGGGAAGCAGAGAGAAAGGCCTAACCGGTACGGTAGCTGTAACATTTTCTTTCTTAATAAGGATGAATTCCTCATTCTTAGGGCTACTCAGGGTCTTATTGTACTGAAAGTGATCCGGGTCTTGCCTGGCAGTAAATAAAGCTGGCGCACCATAGACGGTGAGACCAAGTTTTAGTTCGCTATGATATCGACGATATCTTGCAATGAGTTCAATAATAATCTTTTGATCATTTTCAATGGAGAGTTGGGCAGCTTCAAGCCCACCTTCTTCCACAAGTGTTACTGCTTGGCTATTCATCAGGCTGATGGTGTAGTCTGAGGAGAGGTAAACACGTTGTTCTTTCTGAAAAAAGGTAAACTGGGTGATATGTCCAAGTTGAAAACTTCGAAAACCTGAGCGCATCAATAACTGTATATGTTTTGTGAATTTGTGCTGTTCACCCTCAAAGATTACTGGAGGCAGACACCATGTGAGATCTCGAATACGTCGTCCGAGGTAGCGCTTTAGCTGACCCACCTGGGTGAGATTACTTTTTGTTATGGAAAGAAGATACCGATCCGGTACAAAAGGAAGAGGGTTAAATAACATTTTTGCGTGGTCAACCCGAAGCCAGGAATCAATTGGGAGTTTGATCTTTCTCGAAGGACTCTTCCCCTTCTTACTCACATATTTTCTCGGAGTTATTATCTCTGGAATTTCTTCCGGTTCCAGAGGTCTTGCTATTTCTTCTACAATTTCAGCTATTCTGGGCGTATTTTCTTCAGATATTTTTTTGAGTTTAGTGGCACAGGCCTGGATATCGGTGAGAACACTGCTGATTCCTGCATCCTTCTTTACATCAACCCGGTAAACATCTATTCTGCCAGGTCCACCATAGTGATCCCACTCCGGGAGATGCAACTGCACCTTATTGCCAGAAGATGCCTTTTCAACGCTATTGTTTTCGAGACGTAACTCTTTTAGACTGAAGGCTAATCGCTCGCCAGAAGATTCGGCATGCAATCGTAAACGGTCCCCATTTGCCAACTCCTCTTTCAAGGTCAGCTTTCCATATAATTTGTCTTCATAGGGTTTAACGGCACCAAGTCTACCAAGATAATCTCCCATGTTACCGGAATGATAAGGGGTGATCGCATCCACTGGCTGTGGAGTAAAAAAGTACCCAGACGATGTCTTTCGTCCCATTGCCCTGTTGCTTAAAAGGGTTGCCTCTTCCAGAGCAGCAGAAAAACTTTCTTTGTCTGCATCCATTACGAGTCTATAGGCACGAACAATATGAGAGACATAATGAGCAGATCGTAGTCGTCCTTCAATCTTTAACGAATCAACACCTGCCTCCTGAAGGCTTGGTACGGCTTCAAGGGCTGACAGATCATTCATTGAAAACAGATATTGCCCTTTGCTTCCTGATTTATCATGAACTGATTTCTTTGAAGGCTGTTTTTTCTTTTTAGATCTTGAAGAGCTTTGTCCTCCGCGTTGAGAACTCCAGGTATAGTGACGGCGGCACGGCTGAACGCACTTTCCTCGGAGACTGCTTTTACCGCCAAGAAAAGATGAGAAAAGACAAAGTCCTGAATAGGAAAAACACATGGCACCATGGACAAAAACTTCTATTTCAACATCACTTTTTTCGCAGAGGATCTGGATTTCTTTCAAGGTGAGTTCTCGGGCCAAGACGACCCTTTCAAACCCCATGGTTTTAAAACCATCAAGCGATTGTGAATTGTTAGCGGAGAGAAGGGTGGATGCATGAATTGGAATTTTTGGGAAATATTCACGAATCATACGCACAAGACCAATGTCCTGTACAATAAGGCCATCTGTGTCCATCGCTTCCAGCATTGCCAGCGTTTCAACAGCATGGGGAAGATCCTGTTCCCGGACAAGGCTGTTGGCAGCAAGGTAGATCTTTTTTCCATTTGCGTGACAGTAGTTCACCATGGAAAATATTTCTTCTAGCCGAAGGTCACGGGCCAGGTTTCTTGCATTAAGCGCTGGGGCACCGACATAGACGGCGTCGGCGCCTGCATCCATGGCGGCTAGAAAGTTTTCTCTATTACCTGCTGGGGCCAGAAGTTCCATAATATATTTTGATTGCTGTGAAGGTTAGAATTGGAAGATATGAAATAGCAGAACAGATACCGCTATTCGGTTTGATTTTGAAGAATTACTTCATCCTGCCCGCCGTTTTCAGCAAACATGACCTGTATTCTTTCATTGCTGCGCACACTGGTATGGAGGCCGACATAATCTGCCTGAATAGGGAGTTCCCGCCCTCCTCTGTCAATCAGGATGGCAAGCTGGACACTCTTTGGTCGTCCATAATCCATTAAGGCATCAAGAGCGGCACGAATGGTCCTTCCGGTAAAGAGAACATCATCAACAAGAATTATATCCTTCCCTTCCACATCAAACCCGATGTCGGTTGTTTTAACCACAGGATTCTGAGTAATCAAACTCCAGTCGTCACGATACAGATTAATATCAAGACTTCCATAGGGTACAAGTTTTGAATTCTGCTGATTGATAAACTCGCGTATTCTTTCGGCAAGAAAAACACCGCAGGTATGAATCCCGACAATAGCGAGATTGTCGGGATGGTGATTTTTTTCAAGAACCTGTAAGCTAATTCGATTGACGGCTAGAGTTATTTCGTCACGGTTTAATAGGACACTGCTTTTCATGATATATCCCTGGTTCGGTTCCAGAAAAATTCTATTCCAAGAGCATCAACCCTGTTGATCGCCTCGGGGAAAGCCTCACATTCAGCAGCAAAAACCTTCGTTGCTATCATATCAGGCGTGTCATCATATTCGAGTGCAACGGCTTGTTGATGGATAATTGGGCCTTCATCGTATACTTCATTGGCAAAGTGCACAGTGCAACCACTGACGGTACAGCCTCTTTTTTTAACAGCCTTATGCACTCTCGATCCGTAAAATCCATCCCCACAAAAGACTGGAATAAGGGAGGGATGAATATTAATAACGGACCGATTCAATTGTTTTGGCGGAGTATACAGTTTGAGGTATCCTGCAAGAGCTATAATATCAATATCATAGCCTGCAAGAATTGAATTGATAGCATCGTTGTCGGCAGCGTGAAAAGCTGGATAACCATACTTTTCTGCCTTTTCCAAGCCGAGCACCCCATCAACATTTGAGATAACAACGACAATTTCCGCCTGCAGGGTCCCCTTCTCGATTCGTTCATGAAAGTTATCGAGTGTCCTGCCGCTTCCAGAGAGTAATACCGCCATTTTTAACATTTCAATTGTCCTTATTTGAAAAAGTCGTTTGAATCGACATCCACCTTTTCAAGCCATGCGGAAATTGTTGTGTCGTATACCGATGTCAGCTTAAAGACTTTTGCTGCAAGACGAAAGCGTGTTTTTAAAGTGGTGTTACCGGTTTCCTTAATTTCCTTTAAAACCTGTGGATAATCAGCAGGATCAACTATTACGGTTACATCGTTGAAGTTTTTTGCAGAGGCGCGTAGCATGGTAGGACCGCCGATATCAATATTCTCAATGGCATCCCCTAATGTACAATTGGGATCTGCAACGGTTTTCTCAAAGGCGTAAAGATTTACTGCAATCAGGTCAATATTTTTCAACCCATGTTCAGCACACTGTTTTTGGTGATCTGTATTTGCTCTCTGGTTGAGAATGCCACCATGCACTTTTGGATGAAGTGTTTTCACACGACCATCCAGCATCTCAGGAAAACCGGTAAATTCAGAAACATCCATAACGGAGATCCCGGATTCTCTGATTTTTGCAGCAGTGCCTCCGGTGGAAAGAATCTCTATTCCAAGCGCGGCAAGTTCCCTGGCAAACCCTTCTATTCCGGATTTGTCGGTTAGACTGATCAATGCTCTTTCTATTTTACTCATTTCCTATCCTTTTTTGTTTGCTATTCGCCTTTGCGAATAAATTCTTTAATTTTACGTCGATCACGTTTACCAGGCCTTTTAGCTGGCATTGTCTGTCCTGCAAAAAACAGAGATCGCTCTTTTCTTTGTGCCTCTCGATTCAACAAGGATTGTTTAGTCTCCTCGTAGAGCGTTTGAGCAATTTTGGCAGGTCCCCTTCGTTCAGAGATCCTTGAGATCAAAACAGTATGCTCAACCTGGCCTTTTTGAATACAGAGTTCATCTCCGGTCGCAACTGTTTTTGAAGGTTTACAGCGTTGTCCATTGAGAACTATTTTTCCACCAGTTGCTGCCTTGGTTGCTAAACTTCTGGTTTTGAAAAACCGTGCTGCCCAGAGCCATTTATCGACCCTTACCTGTACTTGATCCTCGATCATAATTGTCACGTTTTCCGCTTGAAGAAAAAACTCACGAATCTATTAATTTACACTGAAACTAAAGAAATTAACACAAAAAGATGACAGTTTCCTGCCATAACTGAGTGGGGTTACCGCTTAACACTATTTGTAACTTGTCGAAAAGGTGAAAAAAGTGTAAAGAAAGCAAACAAAAAAATGAATCTCTCCAGTCTCCCTTACCACAGGACAATATATGTTTGTTAAAGACCTTCTTGAAAGCCAGAAGACCACCTTTAGTTTTGAGTTTTTTCCTCCAAAAGAAGATGCTGCTGCTGATCGTTTACTGCAGACCATTTCAAACCTTATGCCGCTCAGTCCCTCCTATGTAAGTGTCACCTATGGCGCAGGCGGTACAACGCGTCACAGAACACACGACCTTGTTGTACGAATCAAAGAGCAGACGGATATCACAGTGGTCTCTCACCTTACATGTGTCGGCAGTACTCGCACTGAAATCCATGGCATCCTAGAAAAATATCAAGATGTTGGAATCGAAAACATCCTGGCACTCCACGGGGATCCGCCAAAGGATCAAAAAGATTTTGTGGAACCTGCCGATGGTTTTGAGTATGCAACTGATCTTGTAAGCTATATCAAAAAACATTTTCCTAAAATGTGTGTTGGTGTCGCAGGATTTCCAGAAGGACACCCCTCAACTCCAAATCGTCTTCAGGAAATAGATTATCTTAAGGATAAGGTTGACGCAGGTGCCGATTACATCGTTACACAACTCTTTTTTGATAATCGCGATTACTACGACTATTGTGAGCGCTGTGAGCTTGCTGGAATACATGTCCCCAACATCGCTGGAATCATGCCAGTGTCCACTAAGCGCGGTCTTGTCAGGACAGCTGAGCTAGCTGGTGGTGCCAGAATTCCAGCCAGACTCTTAAAGGCTGTTTATCGCGCAGAGAATGATGACTACGTGGAAAAAGTAGGTATTCACTGGGCTACAGAGCAGATTCGTGATCTCCTGGATAATGATGTTCGTGGAATACAGTTTTTCACATTAAATTCATCCCTTGCAGCACAGGAAATCTATAATTCTTTGGGTGTGCTTGATTCAACACAACTTCGATAGAAGCAAAATGAAAATCAAATCTGTCGGTATAAAAGATATCCAGTTATCGGTTCGTATTCGTGAAAAAAAGGGTGGTTTGCAAAACAGTGTCGCCATGGTTTCGCTGCAGGCAAGTCTCCCTGGAAAGTACAGAGAAAGTTGTGTTCACACTTTCACCAATGTACTGAACAAATATATGGATGATTTGAGTGTTGCCAATTTTCCCGAGCTTCTCTCAGAAGTACAAGAAGGATTGTTCGCTGAGAGTGCCAGGGTTGAGATGTCTTTTCCTTATTTCATTGAGAAACAGGCTCCGGTATCAGGAACCAGAAGTCTTATGGAATACGAATGCAGCTTTACGGGAGAAGTCGGAACCGATAATGATTTCACACTCTCCGTACGTGTACCCGTCACCACCCTTTGTCCCTGTTCTAAAGAAATCAGTGAGGCTGGTGCCCACAATCAACGTGCAGAAGTTACTTTGAATGTAAAGTTTAAGAAATTTATCTGGGTGGAAGATCTGATTTCAATGGTAGAGGAGTCGGCATCCTGTGAACTTTGGGCATTATTGAAACGACCGGATGAAAAATATGTTACTGAACGTGCATACGAAAATCCGATGTTTGTTGAGGATGTGGTTCGTAAAGTCGCCGTTCTGGCACTGGCTGATCCTAAAATCACCTGGTTTTCTGCCAGCGTCGAAAGCTTTGAGTCCATCCATAAACATAGTGCCTATGCCTATGTCGATTCCAACGAAATTCGCTGATAGAGCGGGAATGCTGCAACTAGACACAGTAAATCCTTATTAGTGCCATAGCACACATCTTCTTTATCTCTCTACAAGATACTCTTTAATTGCCCGTATGGTTCTACCCAGTATCCGCTCAAAAGAATCCATCAGCAAAGAAACCTCAGCTGTCTCCCCTTTCTCCAATTGAGTATCCAGCTTACTTACCGTTAAAAACAGCTCATTTGACCCCACAACCTGAGCCACACCTTTTAGCGAATGTAAAACATCGTTTGCTGCTTCCAATCTGTTTTCCAAAAGCAGTGTTTTGAATTTTTCATGATCTAAATTGTGTTTGTCAACAAATGCCTGCAGTATCTTTCTTTGCAGTTCCAGATCTCCACCTACCCTCTCTAAAGAAGCGTCAAAATCAACTGGCTTACAGCTGGCTTCCGGTTCATTTTGAACTGGCGCAGGGGGATCTGTACTGGAAGACAGATTACGTTTGGATACCTTTTCTATATCAATCCATTTAAGAAGCTCTTTTAAAAATATCTCAATATCAATTGGCTTTGAGATATGACTGTTCATTCCAGCCTGCAAGGAGTGTTCTTTATCACTACTGAGGGCATTCGCAGTCATTGCCAAGATAGGCAGGTCTGCAAACCGTTTATCGGCACGAATGGCTTTTGTTGCTTCATACCCATCCATCACGGGCATCTGAATATCCATCAACACACAATCAAATTCTTCGGTTTGCAACATGGCGATTGCCTGCTGCCCGTCACCTGCAATTTTAGTAATCATCTCCTTTTGAGAGAGCATTGCCATTGTCACATCTTGATTAATCGGATTATCTTCAACCAGGAGTATTTTCGCGCCTTTTAATTGCGCAAGGTCCATGGGATTGAGAGACGTATGGATTTCATAGCTCATCTTTGCAACAGCCTGCTGCGGTGTTGTCTTGCTTAGGTTTTCTGCTATTTCGTCAGTTTTTAGATCTTTGTTCGTTTTAACCTGCTGGCTTAAAGTACGGATGAGTTCTTCTTTCTGTTCCAGTTTAGCTTGAAGTTCATCAAGTTTGTTCTGCTTTCTTAGATCATTTGCCAAGGCCTAGATCCTCACATTTCAAGTGTAATAGAGTATTATCCCAGACAACACTGTTGTTTATCTCTATCCCAGTGACAGAAAGCCTATCTTTTACTCCTCGTCTCAAAGTGTATCAGGTCTTTCTGGAAAAGTAAATTCGTCACAGGTAGTCAGGGGCTAGGAAAAGAGCACTTTATCTGCTGTAACTATTCAGCGCGGGGAACTAATTACCCTTAACTCTGAACGCGCCCCGAAGGAAGTACTCTTGGGGTGTAACTGTTTAGCAGGTAAGCGAAGACTCCGGGTAAGCGAAGACTCCGGGTAAGCGAAGACTCCGGGTAAGCGAAGACTCCGTGCTTCAAATTAGTTTGTTTT
>CAZDJE010000068.1:0-20348 GCA_964505715.1 uncultured Desulfocapsa sp.
TTACAATTACCTATTCTGACCTCGGTCCCGTCATAGATGGTGCCACGTAAATCGATAAAGATTTTTTCGATAGCTGTGGACTGCTTTTCCGTGTCCTCGTCCTGAACCGTATCATCCAATGTTCCTTTAAGGTCGCCAATTCGTGAATAGGTTCCAGTGCCTGGAATAAGGTTGAGTTTTAACAACTTCATCTTCGTTTCACTCACCTCCGCTTCCATTTTTCGTACCTTTTTTGATTTACTTGTTCCACCATAGAGCTGCAGCCATTGAATAATATCATCTTGCTGTTTGACAAGAATCTGGGTTAGTTCTCGCCGCAACTGTAAGCGGTCAAAATCAACACCAGCTGCGAGAAATGCTGGTTTTGCATTTGAAGATCCGACATTTGAAACGGTCAGGCTCCCGCCTGCAATGACATCTCCTCCAATAACGGTGGTGTTCTCCTGACAGACTATGGACCCCTTGGCAGAAAGATCACTGTAATAGGATTGTTTACGAACAATTATATTGCCACCGGATTCGATTTTTCCCTGTTCGATAAATTTAAAGTCGACATCTCCAAGGGCGCTGATATGCGTTTTCTTACCTGTTATTCCTCCCTTAATAATAATATTGGCTTCACTTTTAAGGGTGGCGGACATAACTTCTTTTTTTATCTCGAGATCACCAACGGTGGAGACTCGGAAACCGGGTTGAACCGCACCATGCACAATCACACAGTTTTTAGAGTCGACATGGCCGGTGGTGTAATCGACGTCCGCTGCTATCTCCTGTTTGGAACAGACTTTGATTTCACAGTTGTTTACTACGGTGAGGATTCCATCCTTGGTCGCGAGGATTTCACCGCTCTCCTCAACAAATTGAACATCCTGTTTGATGATAAACTCAATTTCCGTTCCGCCATCGGGTTCAAGTTCTTCTCCAAGGACATTCATACCAGGTGTTCCAGGTATTGAAGAAATCTTGGTGGCGAGAAGCTCATTTTCAGTGACTCCTATCATGATTCTTCGTTCGCGAAAATCAATGCTTCCATCCTCCAGCAACTGGCCGGCTATGGGGCCAATCTCAAAAGCAAATTGAAGGTAGCTGTCAATACCTGGTTCGGATTGGTGACCGGAAGCGATGGGAATATCATGGAAATCGTTAAAAACTCCTCCTATAATATCTTGTGCTTCCTGCAATGCAGGCTGATAAATACCAAAAAGGATGCCAGCCTCTTTTAAAAGCTCAGGGAGTGGTTCCTTACGGATTGCAAAGTCTTCAGATATGGGAGGGTGGAGGAGAAGGGTGGCGCTCATACAATCCCCTGAAACTTTTACAAGTGGGACTATTGAGATAAGAAGAATTGGTTCTTCTTCCCCCTGTTTCATGATGTCAACTCGTGGGTAGCCAATGATGCTAGCGAGTAAGGTTTCCCCGTCATCTGAAAAATGAGTGTTTTTTCCGGATCGAACTGGGCTTTTTATAAACCCTTTTGCTGCATATTGTTCAAATCGGGGATATGAGAGAAGGTGCTGGTTCTGTTTAACCAGTTCGGAAACGACTATTTTTTCTGTCCGGCCTTCGGGACCCACTGGAATACGTTTTCTGGTGAAATGGAGAGTGGGTTCCAGATATTTCTTTTTAGTGGCTGTTTTATCGCTGCTGTTTTCCATATTAATACTGTTTTTGGGGTGATGTGACGTGTTAATAGCGCATGGTAGTAATTTCTATCCATATAATAATATCTATGTCGCAACAATACAATAAGTAAAGAAAAAGGAAAGAAAGACGAGGGGTTGAAGATGAGGTATGGGGCAGTAAAACCGTTTGATTATGACAGGTGGGAATGAGCAGGTAAAAGAAGCAGGAGATGGAGAGATGGAAGGTTCCATCTCCTGCAGAGGGTTGTCGATCAACCGGGATCGACTCAGGATGGTAAAACACTGTCGGAAAGTGATTCTTTATTATTCCGACAGATCAGAAGTTAAATTAATCTTCTACTTCACATTCGTTCCCTTCACAGTCAATATTGGCAACGAAGAAGAACGCTTTATAACCACTCTTGTTTAATTCCTGAGCGGCCATATCAGCACGAGCACCGGTGGTACAGTGAACGTAAACTTTTTTGTCTTTTGGAATCTCAGTAAGACGTGTGCTAACCTGATCAAGCGGTACAGCAATGGAGTTTTTAAAAGCACCAGCACTGACTTCATCCGTGGTCCGTACGTCAAGAATAACAGCACCGGGGTCGGTACCGTTTACGGCTTTCATAAAGTCAGCCATTCCAACTTCGCCTTTTCCAAGCTTTCTTATCCACTCGATATCTGTTTCAACCGGGCCTTTGACAGTCTTACCGCCTGATTTTACCCAGCCAGCAAAGTTTCCTGAAACAAGGGCAGTCTTCTTGTAGCCTTCATCTCTAAGATCTTCGATTGCATCAGCAGCTTCTTCAGCTGAATCACTGTATAAAACAACAGGCGCTTTCTTAGGAATATCGTCAAGACGGTCATCAAGTGAATCGTAGGGAATAGTAATAGAACGTGCTATGCGCCCAGCTTCTGATTTCTTTTTGGAACGTAAATCGATGAGAACGATATTACCTTTTGTGATGACCCCTTTACTTGCGTAGATAAGATTACCAGCTTTGACCCATGCAGGCTGTCCATCAAGATAAACTCTAACATTTTTGTAGCCATCTTTCTTCGCCAGACCGGCGATTTTAGTTGACATGCCTCATGTGGGCCCTCCGCAATACGTGATAATCTGTTTGTTCTTATCTTTTGGGAGTGCTGTAGCAGCTTTAGCTTTGTATGCTTTTGTTCCGATATTTATGGAACCGAGAATGTGGGCAGCAGCATAACGTTTACCGGGACGAGCATCAACGAGAAGGTAATCTCCTTTTGCATCAATCAGAGCTTTTAACTCATCTGTTTTGATCTCGGTAACACCTTTAGGGAGTTTTGCGAGCTTAGGTTTTACTACGGTGGCCCATTGCTGGCCATCGCGCATTTCATAGAAAATGATTGACGCATGACCTTTAGCGGCGTGTTCCACACCTTTGGTATCATCGTCAAACTTGACCATGATAGTCTTCGCTTCTTTACCCTTGCCAACAACGATCTGGATACTTTTGGCTTTGTTGGATTTCCCTACAACTTTCCCCTTGTATACAAGTGCTTTAGGCGCTTGTGCTGGGGTACTTACTGTAGGCTTGGCCGCAGCGGTGGTGGAACTCGTATCCTGATTACATCCGGTCACCAGAAATGATGCCATGATGAAAAAAGGAATAAATTTGATCATGTTTTTCTTCATACTTCCTCCAAAAAAGTTAAAGAATATTTTATGTGCAAAGGTAAAATCCTTTGCGATATTAAATGCATTGCACACCCATATGCACAATGTATACCAATTGACATTGAATTAACTATAGACTTGTAATTGTATATAAAAAGTCAAAAGAGAAGTTTTTTATAGGGTGCAAATGAATTATATGTTGTTTTGAGAGGTAAAAGTAAAGGTAAATGTTTGAAACTACTCTTGAAGAGTTCAATTTATTGCTTTAATTGTGCTGTTACGGTGTGTTAAGGTATGATTGGTAATCGGACGCTGCGTTATTCGTTTTTGGATTAGCAAAAAAATGAATGAAAATTCATTTTTGTCTGATTTTGATGGGTTTTGTCCGGTAAAGTAAATTGGCACTGCTACTGTGTGGGGGCGGTGGGGTGTTGTTCCAGTCTGAGCGAAAACCATATGATGATTTTCAATTATTTACCTGATTACGTACACAGCTCAGGTATCTTTTTCGTCATTCCCGCGAAGGCGTGCTCCTACAATTGAATTTTGCGGTTACCTGAGCTTTAGTGGTAATCAGAATTATTTATGATAGAGGACCTTCAGTATCTTATCCCTATTGTTCTGCTTCTGATTAAGAAGGATAACAAAACAGTTTCTGTTTTTCCCGCGATCAATTAAGCCGGCGTAGCAAAATACTCCAGATTTTCTGAGTGTTCCAGATTTCATACGCACTCCATATTTTACCGGAATAAGAGAGCTGTATGCCTTGAATCTCTCAAGAACATGTAACAGGGCTTTAGGAGTAATACGGTTCTTTTTAGATAGGCCCGAGCCCTCCACCATAAGAATATCCGCATCGGTTAGTCCGAGGTCACTGCGGATGAAAACAGCCATTCCTTTTTGACTCTTTTCCCATGTTGCGGGGAAACCGTACTGTTTTACACCGATGGCAAGATATAGCTGATTGGCCATAAAGTTATTGGAGGATAGCAGGCAGGATGTAACAAGATCTGCAACCGTCTCTTTGGCATTGTAGTTGAGAAACAATGGCGTATGGGGCGGAACAATCCCCTGTCTAATATGCCCACTCACGGTGATTCCCTGTTGCTGGAGAAGCGTTTGAAACAGTTGACCGCAGTAGAGGAGGTTATTGGCTATATTTTCCTGGCGGGGGAAGGCATCCACATTGACGCGGTGAAAGCCGCTTGTGAGGTTTTTACCAATTGGTCCCATTATTGGAAGATAGGGAGTTTGTTTTTCCGGTGATTTGACTTTTGCTCCATGGAGCACTTTAAGAGGAACGGTATTAAAATTTACCCCAAGGGCTGTGCATAATGCATTATATGGATTTGTTGTATTGTCTGAACCATCGGTGCTTGCAAATTCAAGTGCAAAATTTGAGTCATCGAGCACGATATCTTTGATCGTTGTGATACCATGATCAGCAACCAGTTTTGTTATTGCTCTTATTTTCTCAGAGACAAAAAAGGGGTCGCCACCACCTTTAATATACAGTGTGTTATCCTGATCAAGGTAGAGATCTGTTGAAAAGAAGTGATCAGGTCCCAGAATTTGCAGAGCAGCAAGAGCTGTAACAAGCTTGAGTGTGGACGCTGGGATAAACTGTCTGTTCAGGTTTTTTGAATAGAGTGTTTTGCCGTTTTTGCTGAGTGCATAACCGCCATTCTTGATATATTTTCTGAGTTCTGGAAGTTCGGTTGCTAAAGAGTGGAGGGGGGAAATGAGAGATGAAAAAAGAAGAAAAACTGCTCCAGCAACGCCTAGAAAAAAGTAGGCGCTGGAGCAGTTTTTGTTTTGGAGCGACATACGCTGCAGATATGTATTAATTATATCTTGGGCAGTTTGGCCATGGATTCTGCAATGGCTTCCTTGGGGTAATCGTAGTTGTGAAGATCGCCAGAGAAGTATTTGTCATAGGATGCCATATCAATAAGACCGTGTCCGGAGAAGTTAAAGAGGATGGTCTGTGGTTTGTCCAGCTCACGGGTCGCTTCAATAATGGCACCACGAATGGCATGACAGGTTTCCGGGGCGGGGATAATACCTTCTGTTCTGGCAAAGAGTACACCTGCCTCAAAACACTCAAGCTGATGAACCTTTATCGGATCAATGATATTTTCGCGTACCATGGCAGAGACAATTGGAGCCATTCCATGATAGCGCAAGCCACCGGCATGGATTCCAGGTGGAATAAAATCATGGCCCAGAGTGTACATATTCAGTAGCGGAGTGGTTTGAGCCACATCACCAAAGTCATATGCAAGCCTACCCATGGTAAGTGTTGGACATGATGATGGTTCAACACCTACAAAACGAATTTTTTTGCCGTCAAGGTAATCGGGTACATAGGGGGAAGCAAGGCCTGCAAAGTTTGAACCACCACCACAGCAACCCACAATAACATCGGGATAGTCTCCGGCAATTTCCATCTGTTTTTTGGCTTCAAGACCAATGATAGACTGATGCAGGATAACGTGGTTTAGGACCGAGCCAAGGGCGTAGTTTGTGTCCTCACGGCTAGCAGCATCCTCAATGGCTTCAGATATGGCAATGCCGAGAGATCCTGCAGTATCAGGGTACTGTTCACGAATTTGACGGCCGATATTTGTATCAACGCTTGGGCTTGCCACAATGGAGGCACCAAAGGTGTGCATCATGGATTTACGGTATGGCTTCTGGTCAAATGAAATTTTGACCATATAGACTTTGCAGTCGATACCAAATTTCTGGCTTGCAAAGGAGAGGGCGCTGCCCCACTGTCCGGCACCCGTTTCAGTGGCAAGACGTTTGATTCCTTCTTTGGCATTGTAATATGCCTGTGGAACGGCAGAGTTTGGCTTATGTGAGCCAACAGGTGAAACCCCTTCGTTCTTAAAGTAAATCTTGGATTTTGTGCCGAGGGCTTTTTCAAGACTTCTGGCTCGAACCAGAGGAGAGGGACGCCAGATTTTAAGGACGTCGAGTACTTCTTCCGGGATATCAATAAATCGTTCCTGTGACATTTCCTGTTCAAGAAGAGCCATGGGGAAAATTGCGCCGAGCTTCTCGGGACCCATGGGTTCTTTGGTCTCCGGATCAAGGGGGGGGAGCAGCCCGTTTGGAATATCGGGGCCTACATTATACCATTGAGTTGGCATCTCATCATCGCGAAGAACAATTTTCTTTGTTGTCATGGTGTTTCTCCTTGGTAGAACTGCATGGACATTTAAAATGTATGAAAAGACTAATATAACGAAAGAACATCTTTACCATATGGATGCGGGTTGAAGCAACAGGATTTCCTGTCATTGGTTAAAGCTCTTTCCAACCGGTTTTGATAACTACAGATGCAAGGAGTTCTTCCTGGTCTCTTTTGAGGATAGCAGCAAGTGCTTCCAGTGGTTTTACACCAGCCTGGCTTGCTTTGCTGATAAGCTCAAGAGAAATGGTGTCATTATCAATTGGCTCAAGGGTCACCACCATGGATCTGAAGTCAACTTCTTTTACTTTTCCTTTACGAACCCGTTTCACTGAAAAGCTTGTTGTTGTAAGAAAATCATCAATAAGCTTTTTGTCTCCGCCAGCAAGTGGTGGATGCAGAGTGATTCGATAGGAGCTGATCATTTCCTGGGGAACCTTGCCATGAGTAAGGGCAATTTTTTGGACTTCAAGACCCGGAGGCATCTGATTATTCAAACGTTGTAAAGCTTCTTCAATGTTGTCCAGTGGAGCCGGTAAGTCCATAACAAAATATTCCGATAGGCTCTGGGTACCAACTGGCATTGCGGGGCCAAAAGAGACCTTTGGTGAAGGGTTGAATCCCTTTGAAAAGTTGGTTTTAATTTCAGCACGACGTAGGATTCGGAAAATAACCTGAAGAATTTCCAGGTGGCCCAGATAGCAGATATCTCCCATGCGAGAGTAGCTGACGGTGTATCGAAAATGTTTATCTTCACTATCCGTAGGTCTTGTATGCGAAGCAGATTTTGGAGAGGAGGCATCCTCATTGCTCACGCCGCTACGTTTTCTGTCAATCACCACCGGCATTATGGTCTTGAAATCACATAATCCGCATTTCTGACAGTCATGATAGCGGCAATCTGGGGTGTAAGCCTCAGCGTGAGCTTTGCTTAACTCGTCTTTAAGAAAGCTCTCATCGATACCACTGCTGAGATGTTGCCAGGGGAGAATCTCTTCAAGGCTTCTTGATCGCAGGAAGTCACTGAGCACCAGTGAGCATTCATCGGCCGCTTCCTGCCACCGGGAAAGGTTGAAAAACTCGGACCAGCCATCAAGACGTGCACCTTTTAGCCATGCCGTTTCAAGGAGATTGCTCAGTCGTCTGTCACCCCGAGAGAAGACACCTTCAAGTAAGCTCAGTTCCGGATCATGCCATTTAAGGTTGATGCCTTTTTTAGGGAGTATTTTTTTTAGCAGAGATATCTTATCCCGACTTTCTTCCATGGGAATTTGTGCATCCCATTGAAATGGGGTGTGAGGTTTGGGGACAAAGGTTCCCACGCTTACATTAATCTGCTGACGTCCTCTTCCGGCAGCCTGGCTGCCGATTGCTTTGGTCTTTTTGGCAAGATCAGCGATTGCCTCTATATCTTCAATGGTTTCAGTGGGCAAACCAATCATAAAATAGAGTTTCATCACCTTCCAGCCAAGGCCGAAGGCATCCTTGCTGGTGGTGAGAAGATCCTCTTCGCTTATTCCCTTATTGATTACCCGTCGCAATCGTTCGCTTCCAGCTTCTGGAGCAAGTGTGAATCCGGTTTTTCTGACCCGTTTGATCTGATCCATAAGCTCCTGGGTGAGCGTTCCCACACGCATGGAGGGCATGGAGACGGAAATTGCCTCTTTGGCAAATCTATCCATCAGGGCTGGTAGTACTGTGCCAAGACAGGAGTAATCACCAGTGGACAGGGAAAGTAGGGCGAGTTCATTAAAACCTGAGTTTTTTATTCCCCTATTGGCAAGATCAAGAACCTGTTCCGGAGTTCGCTCACGAACGGGCCTGTAGATGATTCCGGCCTGGCAGAAGCGACAGCCACGTGTACAGCCTCGTGCCACTTCCACACCTAATCTGTCATGAACAATCTTTGAATTTGGAACCAGAGGATGAATGAGGTGATCAAGCTTAGAGAGATCACTGAGAATCCTTCGGGAGATTGGCGACTGATTTTGGTGAAGAGCTTTAATCTCAGCTATGGTGCCGTCTTCATTGTAGGAGGGGATAAAGTGTGATGGAATGTAGACACCTGGTATCACAGCCATATTCTCAAGAATGACTGCTCTTGAAAGCTTTTCCTCTTTTCCCATACGAACACATTCTGCAATTTCAAGAACAGCTTCTTCGCCATCACCGAGGAGGATAGCATCAAAGAAATCTGCGACGGGTTCAGGGTTTAAGCTACAGGATCCTCCGCCCAGAATGATAGGCGTATCTTCCTTACGATTAACAGAACGTAAAGGAATACCTGCAAGATCAAGAATTGTGAGGATATTGGTGTAGCAGAGTTCGTAGGGCAGGGTGATACCAATAAGATCAAAGCCGATCAGGGGCTGATTATTTTCCAGTGAACAGAGAGGGATGTTCTGCTTACGAAGCAGTTCCTCCATATCTTTTGCCGGGCAGTAACAGCGTTCGGCTAGGATATTTTCCTGACTGTTTAATATATGATATAGTATCTGAAGGCCCTGATGTGACATCCCTATCTCGTAAAGATCCGGAAATATGAGAGCACAGCGGAGTGCCGTCTGATCCCAGTCCTTTACGGTGGCATTATATTCGTGTCCGAGGTAACGTCCTGGTTTGTTAACAAAAGGAAGGGTTTCTCTCTGCTCAAAATTTCGTTTCATATCGTATGTCTTTATGTTGAATGATTTGGTTCTGTTCTTCTAAAGTGGTGTAGAGTCGCTGAAACCAACTCCGGAGAAAGATTTCTATGCTAGTCATTTACTGAAAATAGGTTGACTTTACAAGAGTGGATAAGGTATGCAAGAATATATCTGATTAGTTCCTTAAAAAATAGAAGGTTACATAGGTATTATTTATGAATCGTTGTAAAATTGTTTTTTCGGCTGCCTTGGTGGTCTTATCATTTCTGTTTTCAGGAATGCTCTATGCCTCTGAAGGTGTGATTGAAAAAGTAGAATTTCAGAAGGACGATGGTCGAATCGAATCAGTCATTTTTCATCTTAATGGAAACTACCTGCCCAAAAAATTCGTTTTAAAGGGTGATAATCCTCGTGTTGTTTTTGATTTTATGGAGACTAAACTGGCACGAAGTGTTTCCACAGAGATTAAAACTCAGGGGCATATAATACAGAAGATCCGACTGGGACGCCATCCAAACAAGACCAGGGTTGTGGTTGATCTTGCTGCCGGAGGAATGTTTAACTTTGATCAGCGCTTTGATGAAAATCTTAACCTCTTAACAATTCAGTTTTTTCCGGCTGATTTTCCTGAAAAAGAAAAAGTTGTAGCTAAAGACGAGCCGGCCGCTGCAATCGAAAAAAATAAAGCAGAAGAACTGAAGCCAGTTGAGCCGGAAGTGATAGTTGAGGAGAAAATATCAGACGAAGTTGTGGAGGAAAAGCAGGTTATAGCGGAGGAAGAGGGGCCTGTTATTGATCCCTTACTCTTTGACGTTCACTTTGAAAATACTTCCAATAAGGGGGAGATGGTTCTTTTTAAGCTGAATGGTTTTTATCCTCCAACGGTCACCGGAGAAGAAGAAGGAACACCACTGGTTATCTGTGAGTTTGCCGGTACTAGGCTTGATGAAAAAGTAGTGACCGATCAGGCTATTCATGGCGAATTTATTGAACAGGTACGGGTGCAGCAGTTGAAAGATTCGGATCTTGTCCGGGTAACGCTTGAACTGGTACCGAACAAAAACTACGATTTGCAGCAGGTGTTTTTTAAAGAGGATAATCTGTTTGTGATAATTGTGAACTCCTATGATTCACTGGATGGGACAAAGGAGTAATTCAGGTAAGAGTAGACTGTATCTATGGTTGTAGCTGTTTGAAATATCCTGCCGGGACCGGAAGTGTAAAGTCGGAGTGAGTATACAGTGTATCGGTGCGGATATCCTGTAATTCTATTTTGACTTCTGTTCCCCATGGAAGATTTGTGATACGAATGGTTTTCTTTGTACCGATGCACTTTCCCTGTTCTTCCCCCTGCTTTTCATAGGAAATCTCAGCGACTGTTTTCCCGTTTCTATCAAGAAACAGATATCCCAGTACTTTCTCTTCAGTAATATCAATATTGACCCATTGTTCATCGGATGTGCGGTCACTTGCAGGTTTTGAAAGCTTTGCCCATACTGTCTGGTTAAGAATATCCCGGCTTGTTTTTTCTACTTTTGGTGGTGGGGAGGGAAGGTTTCCTGTCAGATAGGCAAACCAATTACCATGGACAAGAACAGGAGGGAGCTCCCTTCGGATTGCTAAGTTATGGAGATTTCCTCGTATATGTTGTCGTTTTCCCGTATCTAAGATCTGGAATGACTTGCTGTCACTGGCAAAGGCGTAGTGAAGCATTCCGAGAGGGTTGGTGACAATATATTTAAGGGAAGATGGCGATTGGAGTTGCAGGTATCCGTTGACTGCAGAATTTCCAGCCATACTCTCCCAATGAATGATGGCTTCAGCATCTAGGTTTTTGGGACATGATTGCTTATCGTTCTGCATTTTTCCAATAAGCGTTGTAATTTCGAGATGTTCCTCTTCCTGCAGTGGCTCAGACCAGCGCTTACTGGCGCAACCAGTAAGGATAAGTATTGGAAGTATAAAGCTGAGGATCAAAGAAGCCCTGGTTGCCATTATTGTTCCTGTAGCCCCTCAATTTTTTGGAAGAGCCTGGATTTATCACTCGTTTTAGTGAAAAGCTCCACAGCCTTTTGATATGCTGCTAGCGCCTCTTCTTTTTGCTCTTGTGCCAGATGGATATCTCCAAGGTGCTCGTAAATATTGGGATCCGTTGGCTCAAGTGCGAGTGCCTCCATTATTTCCTGAGTGGCAAGCTCGAGTTTTCCCATACGAAAATAAACCCATGCTAGGCTGTCGCGGATATAGCCGCTGTCCGATTTTATTTCTATGGCTTTTTGAATGTATTCCAAAGCTTTTTCAAGATTGATATTGTTGTTAGCCCAAGTATATCCTAGAAAATTCAAGGCTTCTGTGTGGTCCGGATTGATTTCGAGTACTTTTTTCATAAAGGTAATCGCCCGTTGTTGAGATCCATCCTGTTCCAGTAGAAGGCCATATTCAAAATAGAGTTCTGGGTTCTCTGGATAGCGTATAAGGGCGATGTCGAGCAGTTCGTAGCCTTTAGAGACTTGATCCTGTTCCATATAAAGTGATGCAAGAAGTGAATAGAGTCCAGGAGTAACCAAATCTTTGTTCAGAAGCGTTTGCGTGAGGAGTTCAATTGCACGATTATTTTGATCCTGTTCCATAAAAATTCGGACTTGAAGAAAGATGGAATCTTCAAAATGAGAAGCACCCTGTTCTATCGTGTGCAGGAGTTCCATGGCACTGACGAGTTTTTTCTGCTGATATAGAATAACTGCCAGCATGTAAGTTGCTTCAGGTGAGTTTTTTCCATCGGCAATGGGAGCAAGGACCAGAGCAGCCTTGTCGAACTGTTTTGCACGCAGGTGGAGCTTTGCAGTGATTATGTCGATCTGTACAGAATCATTATTGTTTTTACGTAAGTTTTGGAGGACGGTGAGAGCTTTCTCATCTTTATCCTGGAGTAACAGGGTGTGAACAAGTCCAAGACCAGCCCGAGTCTCTGCAGGATTTTTCTTCAGTATTGATTGATACTGTTTTTCAACTTTTTTGTAATTTTTCTGTCTTTCGTAGAATTCGGCAAGTTCAAGGACTAGTTCGACGGACCAGTTGATTTTAAGGGCTTTTGTATACCACTTTTCTGCCGTTTTTATATTGTTGGTTTGCGTTGCCAGACGTGCAAGGTAAAGGTGAGCAAAGAGTGAATTTTTATTGAGTTGGAGCGCCTGTTTAAATGTTTGCTCCGCTTTGCTGTATTGCTGTTGTTCCGAGTAAAGAAACCCAAGACGAAGAAATAGGGTTTCGTCTTCCGGAGTCATCGTTATAAGTTCATTATAGAGTTTGATGGCTTCATCGATTTCATTATTACGGATATCAAGGCGGGCAAGCAGGAGTCTGTCCTGAAGATCATCCGGGTATTTTTCAATTGCAGTACGAAGCCATTTGGCGGCCCCAAGTGGTTTTCCCATTCGGATGAGTAGAATGGGGAGTCTGCGTAGTACATATCTGGAATCTGGGTCACAGATCAGAGCCTTCTCAAAGGCTTCCTCTGCTTCGGTATAGTCTTTGTTGATTTCGGCATGAGTTCCCCAGAGAAAGTAAAAATAGGAGCAGGAACTGTCGCTGTTATCCAAGGAGATTTGGTCGCTTGCTTCTTCCTGCACGAGATGTTGTTCAATTGAGATATTCTCTGACGCAGTAGAGCTGCAGCCGCTGCAGTAAAGCAAAATAAAAGAGAGCAGCAGTGTGGCTGAATATGATGGCATAGCGAGGTTCATTGTATTTTAAGGAGCTCCGTGACCCGGGTCAGTACATCCTGCTGTATTTCTTCAATACTTCCAGATGCATCTATGCGTTGAATATAGGAAAGGTTTAGATTCTCAAATTGTTTCGCTACTTTTTGGAGGTATTCCTCCTTTTCAAAATCGTTCAGACTGTCACCACGGTTTTCGGTAATACGTTTTACTCCAGTTTCAATGGGTGCATAAAAAAGGAGTGCAAGATCTGGAATCGGGGCGAAGGTGTTACGCTTGAGTATCTCTGTAGGGTCAAGGCCAGCTGCTCCTTGATAGGCAATGGTTGAGAGGAAATAACGATCACAGAGAATAACTTTTCCCTTCTGTAATGACGGTGTCAGCAAGGTGTCAACGTGCTCTTTTCTGTCTGCCAGAAAGAGATCGAGTTCCTGCTCAAGAGTTGTCTCTTGTCGGTTACTGTAGAGCTCACGAATGCGTTTGCCATACTTTCCGTTCGTTGGTTCGCAGGTCGTAATAACCTGGTAGCCCTTTAGCTGGAGAGTGTTTGCAAGAAGCTTCAGTTGAGTGGATTTTCCCGTACCATCGGTTCCTTCAAAAACAATAAGGACGCCTGGTTTATTCTGTAGAGTCATCTGTTTTCTTATGAGTTCGGTTATAGCTTATAGAATTTGCAAGCGTGATTGCCGCAGCAAGACTTGAAGCGTCGGCAACTCCTTTACCTGCAATATCGTAGGCGGTACCATGATCAACCGATGTTCTGACAATGGGAAGCCCAAGTGTAACATTTACGCCATCTTTAAAATGAAGCAGTTTGAAAGGAATAAGCCCCTGATCATGGTACATACATATAACAGCATCGTAGTCGCCATGAGCTGCTTTAAAAAAAATTGTATCAGGGGGGAAGGGTCCATGCAAGTCAATCCCTTCTTTTTTTGCATTCTCAATAGATGGCACTATTATATCTATTTCTTCATTTCCAAACATACCGCCTTCGCCTGCGTGGGGATTGAGTGCAGCAACTGCAAGTCTAGGATTGTGAATATTGAAATCTACCTGCAGACTTTGGTGTGTTGTGCGGTAGAGTTGAAGAAGTGATGATTGGGTCAATAACTCTGATACTTGAGAAATACCGCAGTGAATCGTTGCAAGGGTTACTCGAAGTGACTGTCCGGCAAGCATCATAACATGATTTTTGCTTGCGGTGAGATGGGCCAGCATTTCTGTATGTCCGGGGAAGTGATTACCGCTTTTCTGGAGGGCTTCTTTGGAAATGGGACAGGTACAAAGTCCGGAAAAATATCCATCCAGGATACCTCTTACGGCCTCTTTAATCGCTGAAGCCATGGAGATTGCGGTCTCTTTGTTGAATGCACCCGGCTGAATTGAATCACTGCTAAGGGTGGATGTTTGATATAGGGGAATGACACCCTTTCCAGTGGGGAGCGGGGATCCTGGCTGCCAGGAGACGATGGAGCATTCAATCTGAAGTTTCCTGGCGTAATAATTCATTACATTCAGATCACCAAGGACCACCGCAGGAGTTTGCACTGGGTCTGAAGAATGAGCAAAATATTTAAGGATGATCTCAGGACCAATACCTGCCGGACATCCCATTGTGATAGCGAGTGGTAACATAATTGCGTAAGCTGTATTAGTAAAAGGAACTGTCGGCTTCAAAACAGTTTATAAGATGTTCGATTTTCGGATTTTCGTTGCTGGTCATTACGATGGAAATGACATCGAAGCGGACTGCCTGATCGTGAAGTTTGTTTCGGGTCATATAGTAAAGAGCAAGCCTGCATATCTGTTTTTGTTTTTTTCTGCTGACAGCTTCATATGGCTGCCCATATGTGAGGCTTTTACGTGTTTTTACTTCGACAAATACAAGAGTTTCCTGATCTCGTGCAATGATGTCAATTTCCCCTGTTTTGTTTCGGTAGTTTCGTACAATAATACGAAGACCAGCGCTTTCAAGAAACTCAGAGGCGAGTTCTTCACCATGCTTCCCGAGACTGATTCGTTCTTTAGACAAATTCTTTCACTCCCCTAAATGTTATACGATGGTGGGGGGTGATGCCGTGAACGCTGATTGCTACGCGATGTTCCTTAGTCGGGTAGCCCTGGTTTTTAATAAAGTTGTAAAGGGGGTATTTTTTATGCAATTTGGCCATGATTCTGTCACGGGTGACTTTGGCAATAATGGAGGCGGCTGCTATGGATGCAGATCGTGTCTCCCCCTTAATAAGAGGCTGTTGTACTTTTTTTATTGGGACTGGAAATTTCCCGTCCACAAGAAGGAAATCACATTCAATATTCTGCTTTTTGAGTTCAGAGACTCCGCGTTTCATCGCAAGAAGGGATGCCTGAAGAATATTGATTTTATCAATAATTTTATGGGAAACAATACCGATTCCAATCTGAGCCGGAATTTCATGGAGGTACTCAAATAAGGTCTCACGTTTTTTTGCAGTGAGTTTTTTGGAATCAATGAAAAGAGAGTGTTGGCAGTTTTCAGGAAGAATAACTGCGGCAGCTACGACAGGGCCGGCTAATGGTCCCCGACCAACCTCGTCGAGACCTGCAACAACAGAGTATCCCTGTTGCTGCAGGCTGTGTTCGAGAAAGAAATTATCCTCCTGTGGAGGATCAAACAGAGCCTGAATTGATTCCGACGGCTGTTTGTAACTATATTTTTTCTTAATCTGTTTTTTTGCTTTAGCGCACAATGCCGCGCTCGCGGATACGTGCAGCTTTACCACGTCTGTCACGAAGATAGTAAAGACGGGAGCGACGAACGCGTCCACGACTAACAACTTCGATTTTTTCAATACGAGGGTTGTGAAGAGCAAAGGTCTTTTCAACGCCAACACCGTGGGAAATCTTACGAACGGTGTAAGAGGCGCCCATATATGCTTTCTTGCGTTTAATAACCACGCCCTGAAAAATCTGGATACGCTCTTTTGCACCCTCGATGATACGAATAAAAACTTTGATAGTGTCACCCGGACGAAAGTCAGGATGATCCTGACGCATCTGTTCCATTTCAATTCTGTCGATAATTGTGCTCATGATATTTTCCGTTGTTTATCGTTTAACTGCTTCGTGCAGCTGATCGTATTTATTTTTAAATATACTCTTTTCTATACGCTGAGGAGCCGATCAAGAATAATCGAAACCGCAGAACGGACAGAAAGATGATTATAGCCAGTATCAGCTCCAACGGGTGGCAGACAGTAATCTGTCATTTCCATAACCTCTGGAGCTAGTCCATGTGCTGTTCCAAAGAGCAGTAACAAGGACTCTTTGGATTTAATTTTAGCACGAACATCTTTATAACTTAAAGTCTTTTTCTGCATCTTAGCACTTGTGGTGAGCAGCAGTGGCTTATGACCGCGCTTCTCAGTAATCAACTCGATGACATCTGCAATGCTGTCTGAGAGTTGCACAAGTTCCAGAGCATTCTTTCGGGCAGGATTGTATTTGGCACCGTGGCCACTCTTCCAATGCTCGAGAATCTCAGTTACCAGTGTTTGCTGGTCGTCATAGGGAGTCACAATATAGTAATTGTCAACTCCGTATGTTTTGCTTGCCCTTGCAATATCGTGGATATCAAGATTGGTCACCGCCGATCCGATAATTTCTCCAACTTTATTGACCACAGGGTGGTGTACAAGAACAATGTCTAACCCGCTTTGGTTTGTTTTCATTGTTCTTCTTGTAAAGCCTTGATGCGATCATATAGCTGATGGCTGCGAAGCAACTTTGCTTCATTTTTGCTGAATGATCCAAATTCTTTCCGGAGTAAATCAGGTCTGCGTTCCAGAGTTCTTTTAACAGACTCTAAAAAGCGATACTCCTCTATTTTAGCATGATCTCCAGAAACAAGAATTTCAGGAATTTCATTTCCTTCAAATACTCTTGGCCGTGTATATTGAGGATGTTTTAGTAAACGTCTGCTAAATGTATCTTTTTCAGCAGAATCGGCACATCCTAATACATCCGGCAATAACCGGGTCACAGAATCCACAATAACCATGGCAGCAAGTTCTCCTCCGGTGAGAATAAAGTCACCAATGGAAATTTCATCATCCACAGATTCAGCCCTGAAGCGTTCGTCCACACCTTCGTAACGACCACAGACAAGGATGATATGTTCTTCCTGGCTTAACTCTTGCGCTACTTTTTGAGTGTACTGCCTACCTTGAGGACTGAGGAGTACAACTTTTCCAGCTCCAGTTCGATTTTTAACCGAATGAAGAGCTGCAGTGAGCGGTTCAGGCTTCATCACCATCCCTTCACCACCTCCAAATGGCCGATCATCGGTCATGGAGTGTTTATCCGTAGCAAAATCACGAATATTGGTGATATCTATCTGAATCTGATCAGCTTCCTTTGCACGGCGAATGATTGCTTCATTTAATGGGGAAGCAAGCAAATCCGGAAAGATGGTCAGTATATCAAAGATCATGGGGGCGTTTGCCCTTTGCCACCTTCACTTGAATTAATATCAAGTAAACCGGGAGGTGGTGCTATAATCAAACAACTCGCATCCCGCTGGACGATCATTCCGGGAATAAGAGGTACCAAAATTTCGTTTTTGCCAGATGTCACAACCAGAAGATCCTGCGCTCCGTTGTTAAAAAAGGCAGTAATTTTTCCGATAACTTTTCCAGTTTGTGTCTGTACTTGAAGTCCTTCAAGCTCATGGAGATAAAATTCATCTCCGGGTAGATCTGGAAGATCCTTCTTATATACCAACACGCCCTTGCCACTGAGCTTCTCAGAGTGATTACGGTCACTCACTCCACGAAGGCAGAGAATTACCTCTTTATTGGCCTTACGTGCTTTCACAACATCAAAAACCGGAGAGATTGTCCCTTCTTTTGAGACAAGCAGCACCTGTTTATGTCGGGTGATACTTAGTGACTCACCGGAATAGGGACGTAGCTTTAACTCACCCTTGATGCCATGAGCTTTGGTTACTTTACCAAGCAGCACATACTTCTCTGAGTCAAAAGGAAAACTATCAGCCATTATTTCTGGAGAACTATTCCAGGATGTTCAGGCGAGATTTTTTGTCTTCCTTTCCGGCAGCCGCAGATAACAGGGAGCGCATAGCTCTGGCAGTTCTGCCCTGTTTACCGATCACCTTTCCTAGATCGTCCTTGGAAACTGCCAGGTCCACAAGAATGGTATCATCTTCTTCGGTGACAGTTACCTGCACATCATCGGGGTTATCTACCAGTGATTTGGCGATAAAGGTAATCAGTTCCTGCATAATATCTTACTCTGCTGCAGGAGCTTTTTTGAGAATGCTCTTAACAGTTGTTGTGGGAAGTGCACCTCTTCCAAGCCAATCCTGGAGCTTGCTATCGTCAAGTTTAATTACAACGGGATCCTTGAGAGGATCGTAGGTTCCGATCACATCAAGAAATTTTCCGTCACGTTTACACTCTGCGTCAGCGACAACAATACGATAAAAAGGTTTCTTCTTTCTGCCAAGTCTTGTTAAACGAATTCTAACTGCCATTCCGGATATATCCTCAAGTTTATGTGGAGCACGTTAGTCGGCTCCATGAATCATGGCATTATGCCATCTTAATTATTGTTTTCTCATGCCTTTGGGCATTTTTCTACGCTTTTTGCCCGTCACTAGACCGGGCTTGCCGCGCATTTTTTTCATCATTTTCAGCATGGCCGAGTAGCTTTTGATCACTCGGTTTACTTCTGTAACGGTGGTTCCTGATCCAGCTGCTATACGTTGTCTGCGACTGGCATTGATGATCTTGTAACTTTTACGCTCCTTTTTGGTCATGGAGCGGATAATGGCCTCTGTTTTGGCCAGTTCCTTCTCGTCTGGCTTAGGAGCATCTTTTAACTGTTTCAGCTTATTGATCCCGGGAATCATGCCCATGATCTGATCAAGCGACCCCATTTTTTTGATCTGCTGAATCTGATCAAGAAAATCTTCAAGGGTAAATGTGGATTGCCTGAGCTTTTTAGCAAGGGTTTCTGCTTTCTTTTTATCAACTACCGCTTCTGCCTTCTCGATTAGGGTAAGAACATCACCCATACCAAGAATTCTGGAAGCAATACGATCGGGATGGAATATTTCCAGTGCATCCAGTGCTTCACCGATACCAACAAATTTTATGGGCTTACCGGTAACATTCTTGATGGAAAGAGCGGCACCGCCACGGGCATCACCCTCCATTTTGGTGAGGACCACACCACTGATTTCAAGGTCCTGATTAAACTTGTCTGCTACAGTTACTGCATCCTGTCCTGTCATGGAGTCTGCGACAAAAAGGATTTCAGAGAGCTGTATGGCACTTTGGATTTCTTTTAGTTCACCCATCAGATCTTCATCAACATGCAGACGTCCTGCAGTATCAAAGATCAGGGTGTCGTAGTCTTTTTCGGCGGCAACTGCCATGGCCTGACGACAGATTTCAACGGGCTTCATGTCCGTGGTTGAAGGGTGAACTGGAATATCCAGTTGGTCTCCAAGAATCTGAAGTTGATCAATAGCGGCAGGACGGTAAATATCGGCGGGAACGAGGTAGGGCTTCCTTCCTTTTTCCTTTAATAGCCGAGCAAGTTTTCCGGATGTCGTTGTTTTACCTGACCCCTGGAGGCCTGCCATCATAATGGTTACAGGCTGACGACCATCAAGCCGAATTTGTTCAGTAGTACCGCCAAGGAGCTCAACTAACTCCTCGTGTACAATTTTTATGACCTGTTGTCCGGGGGAGAGTGCTTTGGTAACTTCCAGGCCAACAGCTTTTTCACTTACTTTGGCAATGAAATCTTTAACGACTTGAAAGTTAACATCTGCCTCAAGAAGAGCCATGCGAACTTCGCGCATAGATTCTTTGATATTCTCTTCGGTGAGTTTACCAGTACCTCGAAGTTTCTTGAAGACTCCTTCCAGTCGGTCTGTCAGATTGTCAAACATAAGTGTTGTTTTCTTTGCCGTTGATTATTGGTAACTCGTTGAGAATATACCAATAAAAATAAATTTTGGCCCTTGACGATGCTTAACAGCAACGTTTTTCAGGGAATTATGCCTAAATATAATAAGAAAAACAAAGAAAAATACTTAAAAAAGAATATTCTGTCAAGTTGTGAACGAAGTTGAGCGAAAAAAAACCGATATTTCTGCAAAAGGTCTCTTTGAGAATGAGGATTGTCTACAGATTATTTTTCATCGGTAGCTGCTGAATTATCGAATAGCTCGATGATTTTTTCAATCTTGTCGGCAATTTTTCCGATTGCCAACGATGCTTCGGCATCAGGAGAGAGCTCGCAGACTGGCATATAGGCTTTTAGTGCTTCTCCTATTGCGGGATCTTCTGGGATTTCACCAAGTGAAGGAATATCGATTCCAAGGTATTTGGCTATGAGTTGTTTGAGTTTACTCTTATTTACCTTGGTGTTTTTGATATCCCTGTTTATGACGAGTAGTGGATGAAAGTAGTTCAAAGCCAATTGTGCTTTTTCTTT
>CAZDJE010000069.1:0-19772 GCA_964505715.1 uncultured Desulfocapsa sp.
TGGCCTACACACCCGCTTTCAAACTACAATGAGACTTGCTTCGGGAGTCGCTGTAAGTAGATTATCTTTGTTACCCAATGTTGAACGTAGTTCATTCAGTTTCGATAACATTTCATATCGTGATGCATCAAATAAGATTTGTGTCTCGAAGCCATATTTTGATGAAAGTATTTCTGCAACAGCTGTCACATCACTTTTGGGAGTGTTAAGAGATTCTATACTTTTGTATTTACTGTTACCGATAAAAAGTGCATAATAATCACCAAATTCTATATATTTACCTTTGACTTTAGATAGTTGTGGTATTTCTGCCTCTGACGCTTCGGGAGTAACTACAAGTGCTGTGGTCTTTTTGGCTTGAGAGAGTTCTCTTTTTGTTTTTTCTGTTGTGATTGCGACCTGTTGTTTTGGTGGCGCTGAATAATTTTGAGAGGCTCCCTTTTTCTTTGAGATTACTGACGATTGCTTCGTCTCTTTTGGTTGTTGGGGGGATGACGCTACAGAAGGTGATTGTTCGTGTTCATCTACAAAAACTGTATCAAGCTTATTGGAGGATAAGCCTTGGATTTTTAATCTGAAATTATGAGCCTTGGCTGTGGAAAGAGTATCTGCAAATTGTTCTGAAGATCCACCATAATGAATTTCAAAAATTGCTGCTCCAGCTACAAAGCTACGTTGAACGACATCTTGTACCCCAGATACATCACTTCGAAGCATCTTTTTTACTTCCGCAACCTGCCAAAATTCTGAGAGATTACCAACAATCAACTGAATCTTGCTTATACTGCTCGAGTTACTATTGGTTTTCTGTTTTTCGAGGAGTTTTGGTATGAAATTGTTTGATATTTGTTGAGCTGCAGCCTGTAACGCCAAAGAACCTCCAGTTATATCATTTACATGGATTTTAACAGCTGAACCAGTCCCTGTGTAGATGACCTCTGCAGTGTCAGTTTTGATGGCTTTTATGTTTATGCTTGCTTGGTAGGATTTTAAGTCTGTATTCCTGATACCGTTTCCTGAATGTTGCACTATAGCTTTTCCAATCAAGACGATGTCGGCACCAAACTGAAGTCCAAGTGATGCTGCAGCTTGTGAATTCCCACTTAGGGCTTGCACTGCTTTATTTCTGTCGATTGATGACTGAATAAGTTCTTGGTCAATGACTTCAGCACCTTTTTCTATAAGACTTTGGCTAAGAACTCGTTCTGAATCTCCTGTGCTACCATTGCCTGTATTATTTTCATCGATCATCAGCATAAATCTGGGGAGGGGTGTTGCAAAAGAGATACTGTTTACACAGGTGAAGCAGGCAATTAAAAGAATAAAGAAAAGCAATGGTATACTATTTTTCATGTTGTTCTCTCTTCGGCTTTCAGTCAGTCAACAACTGCATGAGGTTGTTATTTTGGCACTACAACTTTAATTTCATTGGATGGAAGACTTTGCAAGCCATCACTATCTACAGCTATGACTTGATACAGGTCTTTATCTCCCTTCTTGAGTTGTTTTGCTGGAGAAAAGCTCGTTTCAGTCGTATCACCAATAGCTTCCCATGAGAAGAAACCTTTTTTCAGGATCTTATAATCAGAAATGTCGCTTTCCGGGCTAGCATTCCATGATAAGATGAGCTGAGTTCCTTTTGTGGAGTGGGTTAGGTTAGTAGGTTTGCTTGGCAGTGGTTTAGTTATGGCATTGGCAAAATCAGAAAAAACTCCGGGGAGGTCGAAGCTGTCAATTGCTCTCACTTTGTAAAAATATCGTTTACCATCCTCTAGCTTTTTATCTGTGTATTTCAGCGTCTTTATTCCTACTGTTGCGATTTGTTTTTTAACTGAGGAAGGAGTTTCTCCACGGAAAATTTCAAATTCTTTACCGTCTGATGAACCCCAGCTTAGTGTTACCTTTTTTACCTGATTTCCAATTGCGCTTAGCCCAATGATTTTATTGAGCATTGGTTTGGTAACAGCAGAGACCGTAATTGATTCTTCACTTATAACATCAACAATGTTGATGGATCGTATATGGTAGAAGTATGTAGTGTTGTCTAAAAGCTTACCAACATCTCCCCAGGTTGAGCTAGTTCCCGTGTCCATGAAATCAGATTTGTCACGACTTGATATTTGTTTGATTTCTGCAAAAGGGCCAGCTTCAGATATACTTCTGTAAATTGCATAGCTATCAACAAAGTCTCCAGATGAAGGCTGCCAAAGAAGATGGACTTTCCGTGGTAATCCACTTTCTGCAAGAATTCCTGTTACAATAGGAGGCTTTCCTCTGGTTGTGGCTGTTGCTATATTTGAATCAAGGCTGTTCATTTCTACATGGTTTATGGCTTGAATTTTATAATAGTAGTCAGTTTTATCGGCCAGTTTGCCTGCTTTTCCCCATGATGAGCTTGCTCCTTTGTCGACATATTCGTTTTTATCTTTTCCTTTGATTATTTTTATAGATGAATATGGTCCAGGTTCAGATTCGCTACGTAGAATTTCGTACCCCTTTACATATTTACCAGTCGAAGGATTCCAGGTTAGACCTACCTTTCGTAGCATGTTCTGTTGTGCCTGCAAATTGGTAACGGTTGGTGGGATTGCTTCAGTTGTTGCAGAGACTGTTGATGAGTCTGGGCTTTGAAGACCAACAATATTGACAGCTCTTATCTTGTAGTAGTAGGTGAAATTATCTTTAAGGTTGCCATATTTATTGTACGAGCTTGCCCCTTTATCAAGGTATTCATTGGAGTCACGTTTTTTTAAATGGATTATTTTTTTGAATGGCCCTGTGCTGTTTTCAGCACGAAGGATATTATATCCCGCCACTCCTTTATCTGTTGAGGAATGCCAGGTGATGTTACATTCTCTTAATCCACCATTTTCGGCAGTTAGGTTGGAAAGAGCATCGGGAGCGCCTTTAGTTGTAATCTTAACAGGCCCAGCAGGAAGACCGTTTAGACCAGAAACGTGGGATGTCGTAACTTTATAATAATATGTTTCAGCATCCAGGAGTTTAGTGTCTTCAAAAATGATGGTTTTGCTAGACTGATTGTTGAGGCTTTTTATTTTTGTGTAATGGCCTCCTTTTGTTCTGCTTCTCATTAGAGTGTAGCTTTGTACTTTTTTTCTTGATTCAGGATGAACTTGGATGGTCGCTTTTCTTATGTCCCCTTCAAAGCTTACAATTTGGGGCGAGGGGAGGTTGACTGCGAATGTATCTCCATTTTTTATCCATTCATATCTCAACTGTTCTATCATGGATTCAACCATTTGATCGGCAAAAGTTGAGATGCTTATAGAGTGTTTAGAAATTGCTGAGTCGGATACCGTCCAGATAATTGAGCCAGTTTGAGTATCAATCAGTCGGATATTTATGCCAACAGCAGGTAAGTCATAACCATTTACAGAGCGTACACCGAACTCGGAAACGGTACCAACAACAACCCCTTGGACACCTAAGATCTTACCAACCTGCATAGCGATGCTGCTCTCTGTAACACCTTGCATGCCAAGTGACTGTTCCTGAAGTATTTGTTCAATCTGGCTTCTTTCTATGAGATCATACTTGTATGTTTTAAGTATTTCTGTTGTAACCATGTCAGCGACACTGGCACCAGCAATTTCAGTTTGAGCTTTGAAAGGCAATACTGCAACTTTCAGGTATTGTCTATCAAGTGCTTTTGGGCTGACAAACGCCTTGCCATTACCCGTATTGCTTGTTGATGATTGGTTTCTATTTGTTGAGTATGTTTGCCCGCCACTGCTGCAGGAAATGATTAGAGGTGGAATACATGTTAGGATTAGAAGTAATGAGAAAAAACGGATACGTACAAGACTACGAACGTTTTCATGTTTACACATAATGCCTTCCCTTTAAAATGGAACTTTTTTAGGTCTTCCTTAGTAATGCATTCTTAATAATATATACTAAATAATGTTAACATTAATAGTAACATTATTATTGGTTTGACTTCAAAGGATTTCTTTGTAACTATCCGGAGATAAACAATGTTTAATAGCAATGCGTCTTTGGGGCAGGTACTGATACTGGCATAGGTGTAGAGCTATAGTATTGAAATCTATCTGATTCCTTGTCGAGACCTATTTCCTTTAAATGATTAGATGCAAAATTAAAATTAATATGACGTGATAGTGTAATATATGACAACAGACGGATAGCTCGTTGCCAATTGGGGATAGACCAGAATCGCACTAGTTTAAACGTTTCATTTGCACGGTAACGTCTTAATTTGTTTGTAAGATTTGTGAGATTTGTTGAGTTTCTCCATGGAAAATCTAACAAATTCCACCAATGTTACCCAGTTTTTATCTTCCCCTTCGAGAATGCAAACCCTGTTCTGCTCAATAGATCCTTGCAGGTGAAATTGCTTCCTTTAAACGAAAATCATTGAAACTGATCGGAGCGGTTTTTGGCCGTTTGTTTCTAAAGAATATCTTAAACTAGAATCCTCTGGCGTTCTCAGCCGTCAGAGATTGTTCTCCAAGGAGAGTACCCTCTGGCCCTCCTTTTCCTCTTGTCGGCCCGAATCCTTTTTTTCTGTTACTGGAGACAATGCTTCTTACCAGTTTCAGAAGCTGATTGAATCTTCTTTGTTGCAAGTGTTTTACGTGCAGAGGACCGGGGATAATGATGTCAGGGGGGGATCTTCCAGGCAAATCACTATGCTTGCATTGGAAAATGTTATTTTATGGTCTCCATTTGTTTAGGATTGTCTACGTAATTTCTTCATCAGCCAGCCACCTTTTTGCCTCTTATTCAACTCCTGAAGCTCCAGGGCTGCTCGTTGGTGGCTGATACGTTCAGTGGTCAGATCTCTATAAATGGTGTTGGCAATTTTTCTTCTCTTGATCGCATCTCCTGAATCAAGAAAAGCCTCCACTGTATTGATCACAAGACCCAGGATCCCAGACGATTGTTTACTCGATGACATTTTTGCCCATAGCAATTCAATATTTTTCTCAAGATTTTCCTGTATAAGGTGCAGACCTGCTTGGCACCGCTCCGTCTGGGTAAAAGATTGCTGACTGGCCATGGCCAAACTGTCTGTGACATATTCCTGGCACAAAATGCCATAATCCTGGAAGGCCATCATTTCATTGAGGCCCTCCTCAAAAACGGTTTCATCCTCCTGCCGTAATTTGTTACAGCTTATCCAACATCGTTCCCATGCCTGCCAGCGATAAACAAAGTCAAGCCCTGTTCCTTTGATGTTTTGTACGCCCATGATCCTGCAAGACAGACCCGGCGGAGTGTTTATGCAAAGTTGATTGATTACCATATCACCTGAGGCATGAAAATCTTCAACCATCACAATACGTCGTTTGAACCAGGTCGTAACAAGTTCTTTGAGTGCTTGGAGCAGCTCAGGGCCACCGTCTTTTTCTGTCTTCAACCTTGTCATAAAATCAGCATATTCGACATAATATGCCAGGTGTTGGTTGACATGCTCAACCAAGGCATCACTATGAGGAAGACTACGTTGTTGTATGAAGTCTTCATTTTTACCTGGATTGTCTGAGTGGGCGTAGAACTCTTCGAATTCCTTGTCGCTGACAGTAGGCCCCAGCATCAATTGAAACCGCTGGCGAAGAAATTCCTCTTTATAGGGGATTCGAAGATTATCGGCCACTGTCTGGAAAGAAGTTGCGAATAAAGCTGGATCCTTCACATCAGTAAGACTTGAGAAAATATTGCTCAGATATTCATCCCATGCCTCCATGGTATACCCCAGAAGTCCGGAAAGATTAGAGCCGATCATGATATATCTATCAGCAATAATATCCTTGGCGAGAATGGATCCGAACATCCTGGAGCGTGAGATACGATCCGCCCGGTTGTTAACCACGACATGGAGAAAGGTTCCGGGGGTAATGTCAGTAGTGGATTCCGTTGCAAATCCCATTCTTTGCCAATTGGACAGGGTCGCAAAACGTTCGTTTGCCGACATACCATTGACAAATTCCAGGGTGCGGCCCTGTATCTTCGCTTTGGGAAAAGACTTGAGTACGCCAAGGTCGGGAATCACTCTGTCCGCCATTTCTTTCAAGGCCACATCTTGTGCGATACCCAGCTCTTCAGCCAGCGTTGCTACCAGGGCAATGTTATAGGGATGTTCCTCATAGGGGAAACGCTGGAGTATATCCGGCGTCAGCAGACCCGCTTCCAGCCAGCCGATCCTATGAAAATGTGTCTTTTTACTGATGGCATTCTCTGACAAAATGGGATGCATCTGTTCTTCGGTGGTAAAGAGCGTACCTTTGTCAGGAATAAAACAAGTCATAACCTGCGGAATGTTATGCCCGGCGGGCCCCTGAATATCTTCATGATCCGGATAGGTATTGGTGATGGTTGAGAAATCATCTTTTGACCATTTACGTTGAAGAATATCAACATACGCGGGAGTGAGGCCCATACACTCCCACAAGAAAACAGAGCTTTTCATTTTGTCGGCCATCATGATCAGGCTGTGATGTTCCCAGATGGTGGCTTTATCATAGGGTCGAAACAGAAACATTTCCTGGGTTCGACCATACTGATGGGAATGAAGAAACATGGCCTCACAGCCAGTGCTCTTTGACAATATACCATGACCAAGACTCTCAAATAGGGCAGCTTTCAGGCGTTCAACCCCAGACTTCCCCCTGGTGCCCCAACCACCGATAACCATAGGAAGACGATTGCGGGCTCTACTCACTGCGATACTTGCCGATAATCGCAGGCCGAAAAACAGCAACAACAGGCACACCGCAAATAGACCGAGTTCATAGATTGAATTCTCGTAAACCGAAAAGACGTAATCCTTTATCCTTCCGGGCAAGGAAGTATCAAAGAGGATAGGGAAAAAAGGGAAAAACCGGCTGACTGCTGAGTCCGCCTCCTTGGTCTGTTTTTCTCCTACGAGGCTGTATCCCGAAAATGTCACTTGGAATCCAAGCTTTTCAAGATTTCGAATATATGCGGAGGGCTGTTCGCCACTCTTTTCCTGCCAGTTTCTCAGTGCGGCGTAACGGGAGTAGCTAAAGGTTAGTACGACTCTGGCCCAGTAGCGTTTTAGCGGATTTGTTGGAGGTACTATTTCTGTCGTCCCTTCTGCAGTGAATATGTGAAGGCTTGACCCTTTAAAAAGACCGCGCAGGGACGCCAGCAATTGATCAACAAGGGGAAGGTAAGGGCGCCAACCGTCTTCAGTGGAATGCAGAAGTGGCTCCCCAGGAACTTTGGTCTGCGTCAACTCAGCCATGATAGGTGTGGGGGCATGAATTTCACCACAATAAACGCGGCCTGTGGTGTGACTATAAGCCTGCCGTTTATCAGGCGAGGGGTGGCAAAGTTCATGAAAAAATCGCCATAAACAAAAATCAAATCGATCACCTTTACTTATGCGGTATCGAAACAGTCTTTTGTCTATCGTCAGGCCACCACTCTCTTCGGCCAGCAGGGAGAGAACCTGGCCCAACTGCTCATCGTTGATTTCTTTGAACCATTTTTTGGGCAATGATTTGCGTTTCCCCAGCTTCAGCTGGGACAGTTCAGCGTCCAGCTTTTTCCACAAAATCTCCATGTTCCGATGTAGATGAACTTCAGCAAAATTGATGGCCTGAGCTGTCCAGCGGCGTACAGACAAGTCTTCTGCTGTACCGTGTAGGTGGTCAAGATGCGCCCTGAGCTGTTCGTAAAACCACGCAGCCTGCTGTTGATTGGTCTCCTTCAGGAGCAACAGCGTTTCCCTGAAAACTTTCAGCCCGGTTCGAAGTACAAAGGATTGCTTTTCAACTCTGAGGAGATGAAGGAGTAGTTTGGTCACAAGGGCTGTAAATTGTTCCTGGATAATCAGCTTGGGAAGAATAAGTAGCGCGGCTGCCCGTACTTCATGACATTCCTCTGTGAGGAGCAGGTGGTGCAGCAAGTCAAATAATTGGTCGTGTTGGTCACTGCCTTTTCCTGACGTCAGTGCTCTGCTCAGTACCTGCGGTATTGCCTGCCTTACATAGGGGCTGGGGTCGGTGATCATTTTGGGTAACAGGTTGAGTAGTTGACCATACGGTTCCAGATATTCGCCGATCAGGAGCACCGCCTGTTTACGCACAAATATATCGTCACCATCTCCCGGAATTTCCAGGCGATTCCGCAGTGCCCGTTCAAGTGACTGGTCTGAGAGAACCGCAAGCAATCGCAGAGATTGGACCTGAATCCACACCTGCTGATGGACATCAAGGGCCGATCGATAGACGAAAGCCACGGTACTGTCCTTGACCGCCTTTGATCGCACTGTTTGGGGTAATATTTTCAGAGTATCCGCAAGACAACGAAAAACAGCCTCCCGCAGACGTTCGTCCCCAACGTAGCCAAGAATGGTTTCCAGTAACTTTTCCAACCTGAGTTGCTTCCATACCCGCTGTAACCCGCTTTCGGAGTGGGTGGTTGCTAATGCTTTAATGGCCACGGATGCAAGGCAATGTAAATAAAAAGCTATTTTATATTCACTGGCACCAATTCGAGTGGTGCATCGCTCAAGGACTGTATCTCTGCCAAGCCATCTTGATAAGGCTTTTTTATCGGCGCGAATCTCTGCTGGCGTGGCTCCGAGATCGGTGATGAGCATAATGATTAGTGTTTCTTTATCTTCCTTTGTTGCTGCCTTAAGAACCCTTTTGTTGAATTCAGCCGATAAGGTTCGGATCCGATGAATGTTGTCTATCTGCAGATACACCTGATTCGTGAGGTATTTTACTAGGCTCACAAGAAGTTGCTGCCTGCTCGGTTCTTCCCAGTTTTCTGAGTGAAGGGTGGACTCCAAAAAACCGGAAGCCGTTTCCTGAAAAAGTCTGGAAAAAAGGGGCCTTTGTGGCGTTGGTGTCCCTTCCTGTAACAGCGCAACTATAGTCTTCTGACGTATGGTCATTGTGCACCTTGCTCATTCGGACTGGTAACTTGCTGTTGCCTGGACATTCGTATATCTTTAAAATCTACGGATCCCGGTCGGAAATGACGATAGCCATGGGGGGCGTTGAAGTGGTAGGACAGGGTAAGGAACCACTCCGGAGCGTTATAGTCAAAATCGTGCCGAAGCATCCCGGCCAACTGGAGTCGCCTCCAATCGGCAAGCCACATATCCCAGGAGAAATCCAGCTGAACTGCATTGCTGTTACTGGTTCCGTTTCTATCACGGTCATCAAAGTAAACAACGCCTTTATACGTCAGATCTATCTGCAAATCCCCCATAAGTTGTTTCCACCCTAACCGCGTGCGAATATTATCAGGAGCGATATTTTCAGACCATTCATTTGACCCCAGAGAAGCCCCGGCAAACCAGATGGTATCCAGCCATGGTTTATGGTATACGGTATCTCCAAGTCGGATGCCATCCTGGTGGTCGGCCTTGTATGTGGTGAATATATCGCGGTCTACATGATCATCGGGGTACTGTTCGCTATTATCCATACTGAGAAACCGTTTAAAAAAGGTAAGGGAGGGAATGTGGTAACTCTTGGTGCTCAAATCATATTGTTTGGAAAAAAATGCAGACATGAGAAAGCTATACTCGTCACCCTGCACTGTAAAAGACGTTTTATTGTCCAAGGGGCTTTGTACAAAGAGATCCGCGCCAAAGCGGATGGTTATAGGGAAAGCTCTAGGGTACCAAGTGAATTCTTCCTGCAAGCTGGCAACCGGCCCTCCGGTCTTCCGAAATCGATACAGAGCCTTTGTTTCAAAAAAAGATCGAATTTCTTCTGCATATAATCGGTGTATTCCGGAAAATTCGTAAAATTCCTCCAGTTCTCTGTTCCCTGTATCTTCTTCGAAATCACGCCTTCGGACAAGTTGAGCCGCAAATTCCCAGGAACCGGCACCAGATAAAGGTGCCACACCGTCCTCAAGAGGAGAAATATGAATAGTATAAGTCTTATCCACCCTGGACATTGGAGCCGGTGTCTCAGAGATTTCTAGTGGCGGCCGAAGCAGACTTACCGTGTTCTCCTCATGTAAGCGTGGGTGCCATTGATAGAGTTGAAAAAGCCCCTGATCTCTACCTGCCTCTGGCCTTAATAAAAGGTCCTGCCATTTTTCCGTTAGATAACGATAGGATGAATAGATATGGCCACTCTGTAGCTCATCCACTCGAATGATTGCGGGGCCATGGATATTTGCCTTAACCGGATTCTTTTGCGTCGCTACAAAGTAGGCTCGTTCTTTCTTTTCCTGCTCCTGCAGCCGTTGCTGGCCTGTTGACTCCCGATCAGTGCCTATCTTGGGGAGAACTTGTACCGCAAGAAACTGATTGGTGTATCGCGATTTCAGAGACAATCCAAGTTGATGCTTTCCTGGAGAAACATTAATATCCAGGTTTTGCTGCCTAGTACTGCTGTCGAGCGTTATATCGCGGAGGTGTGAGCCAGAGAGGTCAATACTGACGGTTAGTGGCATTGCTTGCAGATAAGGCACTTCCACCAAACGAAGTCGCAGCTTGATGGTAGCGCTTTCTCTGTTGGCCTGGGTAAAAATAAGACGATTCTGATTGTGCAGGATCTCTTCCTGGTTTTTCAGCAGGGGCAGCATGGTCTTGCGGATTCTGAGAAATGGGCTGACAGGCTGCCAGCCGGCATAGGATACAAAGCGTAGTCCCTCTTCCGTATTTATCAGGTCTATTTTCTGCCAGCTGCCATCAAGAGATGGTTTCTGCAGTAATCTTTTCAATTCTGCTTGTTCAGGATTTCGCAGGAGGATTCGCATGGATTGCGTTGCCAGCCAATCTTTGTCCTCTGCTGGAGCGTTATCTCCGTAGCGGGCCAGTACAGCCAGACAGGATTCTTCGTTTTGCCCAGAAGTATCAATGCAGGCCATTGCCTTTTGTTTCAACGCCTCTGGGGACGTTTTAGCCATTGGAAGTGGCGGTTTTACCTCTGAGGTAAACTGGGATTGGGGGTAACGATAGATCGCCTGGCGTACATCTGTTTTTGACTTGGTCAAAACCCTGTGCTCTTCCACTACCTGCAGACAATCGTTTTGCAGGCAGGTCAGAAAACTATCGTGCGCCAGCGGTTCTGTCTCTGCAGCTCCCCGGTACTTCATAGCAACAAGACTCTCCGGGCTGAATGGCGGTAGAATATCACTGCCGAGAGCAGATTGCCTTTTTTCCACTAAAACCAGTAAGGAAGAGTCTATTCCCCTAAGCTGCAAAAGATGCTCACCGTCAGGAACATGATAATTAAGCACCTCTTTTTGACCAGCGAGAAACTTGTCGTTGCCAATAAGTTGCACTGTCTGCGAAGGATGGTTGTTGTTGATAGGCGTGGTTTGCAAGTGATCACCATCTTGCAATTCAATCCAGGCGGTCATTGGCAGTGTATTGTCTGCTCTGTGGATTGGCCGTATGGTAAAGCGTAATTCGGCAGGGCCAGTGACTGCTATGTGTAACGGCCTCTCCACATCCGTCCGGTAATATTGGCTATAAAGATGTCGTGCCTTGCTGCGCACCATTGCGGCACCTGCATAATCCTTTATAATTCCAGATGGCTTCGTCCAGATAAAAGGGCCAGGGTAGTATGCCTGCCATTGCAGCCATTGCCTTCTCGCCTCCTGGTGATTGGTGTCATTGTTGAGCAAATCTGCAATCTCTTTGGCCCGCTGGCGCGCCTTCAATAAATCTTGCCCTAGATGCCCCGCGTCCGCCAACAATGACTCCGCTTCATCGCCATGACCGGTTTGCACCATCTCTAGCGCTTTGAAATATAAACGTTCTTCGTCAAGGCTAATTTTGTCAAGAGTTTCAGAATACAGCTGCCACCAGCTCAGCTTGAGGGCCCCGTAGAGGAGTGTCACTGCTGTTTTTTCAGGTTCCGGGTGAAGTAGACTTATCAACATTGCATGACGTCGGTTGCCATTTTCAAAAATAAGCTCGGCCAGGGGTTTTAATAGGTCGGGCCTGAATGTTTTTGAAAATTCCTGGGCATACAGATTCAGTAATTTGTCGTTCTGATCGTTCGCTGTGTATAAGTCTACGAGGTTCTCATAGGCTCTGTTGGATAACTCGGGGCCATCGGTGCCGATCGGATACAGATACATCCCTTTGAGCATTAATTCAGCTAGGTACTGTTCGCCCAGTTTTTCAAGAGCCTGGACATGGGCTAGAGCCGCCCTGATTTTGATTGCCCCCTCACTTCGCTGGCGCACGTCAGCCCATATTTCCAGAGCGACTAGCCAATGCTCTTGTTGTTGGGCCGTCTCGGCTGCAGCTATCAACTTCTTTTGGGTGTCTTCAGCAAACCGCTCAGGCGGACTGCCACTGTCGACGGGTGGTGGAAAGACACTTGCGGAAAATGTTTTGGCCAGGGATTTTATATAGGTTATCAGAGGATAATAATCATTTTCCAGGTCCAGAATGGCAAGGGATTCAAGGTCCACCCCTGCTTTACTATCGAGCGGCTTGTTTTTTCCAGCAAACCAGTTGCTAAATTGGTGCAACAGTTGTTTTCTACCGCCAGTGAGCTTGAGGGCATGCAAAAAATCTGTTTCTGAGAGAGTATGGAACTTTCCGTCACGGTATTGCAATGCCAGCCACAGTGGTTCACTCGTACCGGAAAGCCTTTTCAGCTTGAGAGAATGCACATCTGCCGGTAGGGCTATTTCTGTTATCGCCACTTTGCGCAACGGACCGGGAGATTTATAGAGGCTAAATGGTCCTCCCAGGGTGCTTCTGTCGTAGAGGGGGAATTGCTGTTGTAAAGTGGTAAGGCCAGCCTCAGCCAAGTTGAGCCGATACCGTTCTGCAGGAAAATCGGGCTGGGTTTTTACGTGTAAAAGGTGGGTTTTCCCTCCTTTCATGGTCAACTGCAGGTCAGTTTCTTCCGTTGGGTAGAGAGTAACGAGTCGTAACACCGATTGGGAAGATCTTGGAGGCAACACGTAGTCCAACGAGTCCTGGGTAATATTGGAACCGTGGTCGCAATCTTCAACTGAAGCGGGTGCCAATGCGACAAAAGAAGCACTTCCAAGCATGGAAAACATTTCCGGATAGTGCTGAGTGCCCGTGACCAGATGACGATCAAAAGCGGTCTTCATGCGCAGATTCGTGAACCATGAAAAATGCTGTCCCATCCTACTAATGTTGTTCTGGGGTAATATGTTACGGAAAAAAGTATTGGGAGCAACTAGTTCCGGGGTTCCTTTGAAATATGACTGCCACAGGGGGCGGTGTTGAAGCACTTGTTGCAAAAGGGCGGCTCCGCTCTGCCCGTCTGGTTGGGAGTGGTTGTCTACGGATAATCTTCTGGCAACCTGCAAAACTTTTTCAACCGGCAACAAATCGTCTACCAGAAAATTATGGTTCTGCATATTCTGGAGATACCATGCTGGTTCAATAGAAAGAATGTTTTTGCTATGAAGTTGTTGGGAAACGGTCTGCTGCGGGCTGTTGAGTTTTTCAAGGAGATATGCAGGCTGTTGCTCATTGAGCAACCGACCGAATAATGTTCTGGTCGGTTTGAGGACCAGAGTATAGTCCCCCTCAGGAATCGTCAGGAGAGAACGCTGGAGGCGACCTACGATGATGGCCTCGTTATCAATGTCCATAAGCTGGTTTTGTTCGGGCAGGCTGACATATTCGAGTATCTGAGGGGCAACTATGTTCCCCTGGATGTCAACCAATTTGGCGTCTAATCTATATTCGGCCCGGCGAGCACCATCTTCTTCCCGAAAGAACAGATGATGCTCAAAAACCATATGTGTAGGCCCATGCACCTCGAATTCATTATCTTCTAAGGCTGCAAGCATACTTATGTTTATTCTGCCTGAAACTGTTCCGTGCAGGTCAACCGAATTGCCGGAAGGGACTATTTCCTTCCTGGTCACAAGGGGAGGGGCCGTCGATTTCATTTTGCTGGTTAAAAGAACCAGATCGATACTGGTCCGGTAACGGGCAGGACGGCTGATTCGATAAAGGTGATCAATGGCTGTGGGTTGAAAGAAAAGGGAATTGCTTATGGGATTCTGGAAGGGTTCCTGCTCGAGGAAAACCCCGGAACCATTTGACAGGGAAATATTCAAGTCCTGGCGGGTGAGCATATTGTCTGGATCACTGATTTGCAACGCCTGGGTGGCCTTTATTTCCAAAAAGAGAACTTCACCAGGTTCAAGAGTAAAGGTATCATACCCCGATCGGCAGATATTATTATTTGCCAAACGTATTCCACTCCTCAGGCAGTTGACCCTTTCCCAATAACTAATCGCAGAGACATCGTTTTGTTTCAGGTGCTTAGGTAGGTATCCTGCGATTTTCAATGGAGAAAGGCTTATTACGGCTTGAGGATGCTGACGCTCCGAGGCGATGTTTATCGGAGTCGTAATTACTTCAGAATTGACTACAGCCGCTGGGGCAGCTGTGGATTGGTCAATTATCAATACACTGAGCACGAAGAAAAATATTTTGATCAGGTGATGTCCAAAGAAAAGAGCGGGTATTTTCACAGTTTCTCCAGACAGTCAGCAAAGGATTTACGAAGCGAAGCATCCACGCGCAACTGGTCACGAATGATTCGGTTCATTTCAATGTGGACAAATCCATGATACCTGAATTGTCGTAATGTTTTTCCGCTTATATTCTTGGTTCCTCCAAGTTCCCGCACGTCTCTCGGATAGATGGAAATGGGAAGGGAAAATACACTCTGCAGGCATTGTTGCAAAACGAGAATGTCTTCAGATATCCGTTTACTACCGCTGCTGAGGATCATTCCGGCTTCTCTGCCAGCTTTACTGGTTCTATTATCTTTGGCAAATCCATGTAGTTGAATCGCTTTTCCCTGCGGTTTAACTTTGGCAAAAGCTCTGGTAAGTGCAACAAAAAAAGAATCGGTTATTTTGCCTAAATCATGTTCTGTCTTTGTTCCATCCTTGTTCTTCGTATAGCGTGGTACGGTATTAAAGGCGATAGCGGCAAAATGAGTATTTTCGACAAGCTCGATCCCGATTTTTCCTGTGCCGACATCTTTAAAGCTATGGGGGATCATAAGGAGATTGTCATTGCTGTTTTCCGGGGGGAAAATATAGAATCCTCTTCCGTATCTCTGGGACGGATTTTCACGCAGCACGATATATGTTTTTTGTTGAAAAACCACCTCCTCCAGATAAAACCCCAGTTGCTCCCAGCCAACCTTCAGGGCTTGTAAATCTTTTTGTTGCAGTAAACCGGCAAATAACTCTTCAGCGGTGTCACACTCTTGCTGCGAGATAGGAGTATATGTCCCGTTGCGTCGAACCTCCCGCCAGACATCTTCCAACGGTGAAAACCCGTAGCTTTGACAGGTGGGGCCGAACAATCCCAGGCAGCAGAGGAACAGGGTGGGTACAATTTTTATGGACATAGACTATTCTTCCTCGCGAAAAAACCGACTCCAGTCATATTGACCTGGAGTGACCCTGTACATCAGTACGAATCCGCCACTGTTATTTTCCGTCTCAACTTCAAATTGATATTTGCCTGGTGGCAAATCCGCACCCATGGGAAAAAAGAATCTCTGTCCATTATCCGTGCATCCGGACTCACTGTGCAAAAGAGGGAGGGGCGGATCGTCACCGGAACGGATATCGTACACCCTCGGGCTCCGAGTTATAGCGGAGAATGGTCCCATTTCCTTTTGCACGTCAAGCAGTGTCACCTTGATTCTGGTTCTACTCCTTATACCGCATGGGGCGTAATAGATGAAGCTGAGCAATTCCTCCTCTGCTTCCTTCGGATATGTAAAGACGATACCCTGCTGATTGAGTCGGTATCCGAAACGCAAGGTGTGAACATCTATTCCTTCCATCAAGTTACTTAGGAAGAACTGGCCATCTTGCTGGCCGGTAATTCTGAGGCTATGTGAGCCTGTCGTCACCGCTGGCAGGGAGATAACGCCTCTTGTCCCTCTCACTTGGCGGGTAAAGTAGCTTTTCCCATCAATTTCGACCTGAAGTTGAAAGGGTGAGGCAGACTTCCGAACGAATATCAAATCTGGTTTAACCTTCTGGAATCCATCGGGACCCTCAACTTTGACTCTCAGCTTTTTATTATTGGGAATGGAATGAAAGGTTGTTTTCAGTGCCTCAGTTCTGAGGGGTGTTGCATCAATTTTGGGGACAAAGAGATACCCCCCTTGCCACTTACCCGTTGGTCGAAACGATTCCCAGCGAAAACGTCCCGCCATAAGGTCCTGCTGGCGAACCGGCGGACGGTGCTGCAGTTTTATCAAGGCTACCTTTTTCAAAGCGTCCAGTTTTCTAAAACCGATAGGCGAAAAGGAAAACCAAGTCGGTCGGTTTGCTGTGGAGAGGGAAGACCTGAAATAATTCTCAGGTACCAGAGTGGTCTGAAGAAAATCGATTGGTCTGTTAGCTACGGACACCAGTAGTTGCTCATCACTGCGAAAATCAAGACCTGTTACTTCAGGAGGCAGATACAAGTAATAGTAGGTGGGGTCAGAGAGCTCCTGAGCCGGCCATTGAGTTAGATCACCGATCAATTGATCATAACGTGATTTTTCGTAGGTCAATTCCAGGGTGTGTTCCTGGAAAACAGTATTGTCTCGATCGGTCACCCTGTATTGCAGGACATGATGTTCATCCTCTTGGGGAGAGGCAAGCGCACGAACTGCGATCCGTATCGGGGTGGGTTGATCCTCAACATGTCTAACTGTGTATGAAAGCCATTCACCAGGCGTAGAAATATACATTTTGCTCAACAGTGGCTCCGTCTGAATCTCCTGATCCGGATCATCAATAGTAAAGACACTGACCTGCAAAGGGACCTCAGCTTCAACCTCGATTATGCCCCCATCGAAATGATTGTTAAATATTCCTGCTTCACCATCCCAGGGTATATCCCAAGTGATGTTTTCATGAATAAGCTTTCCAAACCAGCGGACAGTAATCTGTTGCTTGTCGAGTTGTTGTGGATGCAGGCTTTTAAAGAGAAAACGAAGGTTTTTACCTTCTTCGGGCACTGCAAATGTGAAAACCCGCATTTCTGTAACGTTAATACCCGGTGGTTCAATACCTTCAGTAACGATACTGTCTCTGAGATCCCGGCGGATATACAGTCTCCTGACAGTAAAGTGACGATCAGGAATACCTGCTGGACCGGCGGGATGCCATTGGTTGCTCATTAACTGTTTAATCTCCCCCTTTGCGAGAAAATCTTGGGGGAAAGTGTTTCCTTTTGCCAATTGTTCTTTTTCAAATGTTTGGAGACTACCCCAGAGAGAACTCTGTTTGCTTTCAGATACCCGCTGTCGGGTGTAAACCCTGATAAGGGCATCTGAGCTAATTGGATTGATGCTGCCGTTTCTGAAGCGGATCCTTTTATCCTTAACTGGTTGAGGAAGACTTTCCAGATCTAGTTGCATGATTCTCCCGTCACAGGGCATACGATCAGAGTCTTTCAAGAAAATACCGGACACAGGCTCTTCTAAAGCTTCTCCTTGGAAAAGAGTTACCTTCGTGTGGAAATGATAAGTACCCTCCTTCAGAATTGTCTGGGTCTCTCCATTTATCAACTGATAATCAAGACTGTACCTGAAAATATCATTATCGGTTTCGGAAGTTTCAGATGCTGCCGGAATATAGTTGGTCAGAACCTTTAGCCTGTTTGCCGCCGCCGGCAGTGGAAATTCGGTCCACTCGTCATTTTTTAACTGATACGTGAGGCTGATAATGGTTTGCTGGGTATCGTAATCAGCCTGTAACCTGCTTAGAAAATCTTCAATTTTCAAAACTGCACGTGGATTTTTGTAACCATAATAAAAAAGACCCGGAACAATGATGAATAGTAGCAGTAAAAGTCGTCTCATGGTTGCTCTACCGGGGCAAGCCACAGGGACCGAGAATCAATATAGCTTTTGAGCGTATCCCGACTCAGTCCTGGATGGAGTCGGTATGTTTCATCGTTGTTGAGTGGGTGGAGATTAGCCACTAGTAAAGGCTGTCCGTTGTCGTTCAGGACAACGAGAAACGCCTGCTTGGAGTTAATATCAATGATTTGATGGAATCTCAGTTCCGGCCAACGCGTGACTATCTGTTGTAGGGCCAGGATATCATATGAATCCGTATAGGTGGTAATTGACTTTTTTAACTTGTCCATATCAATGTCAGGAGGTGAAAATAATACAAGTGTTTTGTCCTCCAGCAGAAAGCTGTAAAGTTCTCTTTCCGAAGTCTCCAGCTGCAGAGATATAAAATGGTTCTCGAGCACACGGTTTTCGGTCTGTTGACGAAAAGCTCCTCGTGTTAGAGGAGAGAGCCAGAGATTGATAAATTCTTTGTTTTCAGACTGTTCCAGATACAATGCCTGAGGAATGCCACCAACTTCATACCCAGCTTCGTTAATTTCCCCACTAACAACTTTGACTGAAAACTTGTATTGTTCTTTAAGTGTTCGAATGACCTGACTCGTCAAAGGTGAAAGGCCGGAAGAGAGGTTCAGACCGGAATAGAGAGATATCAGGGCATTGGCATCTGGCGGCTCAATATCGGCTTTGTAAGCAAAAGCACGGCACTGAACAACAAGCATGGGTAAAGTACCCGACTGGCGCAGCAGGACCTGATTAACCAGATTAAAGAGATTGCCTTTGTTCTGTTGTTTTATGACATCGGCACTGCCATCAATATTAGCCATGGGATGGGCTCCACTTATGAGGAGTGCCCGCGCCTCGAGATTATCAAAGAGTGAGGCCGCGTATTCAAAAACATTCCTTTCCGAGAGCGGACGGGGAACCTGGATAAGATAGCCATTTGCATTACCGAGACGAAAGATGAAGGTCCCCCAGTGTCTTTTTTCCGGGAGATCTTCCTTCTCAGCTAAAATAAGATATTCCTGCCCGGTTGTACGGTGCCGGTAATGTCTTAAGTCATAATCAAATACAGTCGCAGTATTTTTAAGGACCTGTAATTGATTTCGGTCTTCCTCAGTCCACTGCTCTGCTGTACGGTGATGCTCGATGAATCGGGTAAGAGGGGTCAAAAATTCCTGATCACAAAAAAGGAGTTCTTCTATGAGTGGTTTCCTGTACAGATCGGACCCCTTGCTCGCAATGGTACCTTTTTTGGCAAAAAGCCAATCCTGAAGATAACCAACGATAGATTTGACACCACTTTCTGTGGCGAGTGCCTCAGCAGATAAAAATGGTTTAAAAGAAAGCTCACGCCGATCCTGCCTAGTCAGAAAAAGTTCGGCAAAGCCACCAGAAGAATTTTTTCTGAGCTGATTTGTAAACGGTGAGCGCTGCCAGAGCACCTGGAAGTCCCCTATACTGGTCTGTAATTCTGTAAGATTGCTCCCCTTTGGTAAAGTGGAATTAATCATTAATATGGACTGGGCCGAATCTTTGGTCGTGTCAGAATCGGATATACGCTGTCCGGTAATTTTAGCGAGTACCTTATCCGTTCCCCCCCTGATCTGAAGAACCTCTTTTTTACCAAACACCTGCTGGAAGATATAAAACAGAGTTTTGTAGCCACCGAGCACGTCGGCAGAACCGTTGTCGTTGGCTTTTCTTCGGCTACCGGCAATTGCCAGACTACTAGCATTGAAAGCCCTAAAAAGAACTGCTGCGGAATAACTGGTACTCCACTCACTAATAGGTGCGGGAACCTGCAACTGTAAACTGTTTTCCGCATGCAGGTTCACTACATACATGCCCCAGCCACGCTTTGGTACCTGTTCTCGGAGTACCAGGTATTTATTGTTTCTGTAAAAGGTTAAAACCTTCGCCTTTAGGCGAATAGCATTTTGC
>CAZDJE010000070.1:0-19317 GCA_964505715.1 uncultured Desulfocapsa sp.
TTTGTGGTAAGATGTAAACTATACGATCAGAATGTTTCCACAGAGTATCAACGGTTAAACCTAGAGGAGAATTAGATTGAAGAACAGTACGAGTCACAGGAGTGATTCAAAGGAGGGTTTAAGAACACAACGTCTACCAGAAATCTACCAGAAGGAATACAAAAGAGGATAACTAACTGAAGAGCATGAGATAATTAAGAGCAACCACAGGTATTTTGAATCCAGTGCGTCTACCAGTTTCACCACTCCGGCATATCGAAAATCAACAACTGATTAATACTGTAACTGCCTCTGAACTGTCAAGAAAAATGGCGCTCAAGCATTTTCCACAAAGATACTCCGAAGCCCATAGGTATAATTGATCGCGGACCAGATACTCAGAAAAACTGATATATATATCAGTACCATGGCGGATTCATGCTGATATGGGATTGGCAAAACATTCAATGGAAAAATCAGCAGCCCAATACCATAATACTGGAAATTACTTTTAATTTTCCCAAGATTATCGGCGGCCATTATCTTCCCCGACGATGCTGCAAGTCCACGAATCCCAGTGATGAAAATCTCTCTACTTATAATAATCAGACAGACCCACGCCGGTATCCGCCCAAGAGGGATCAGCATAATAAGCCCAGCCGTTACTAGCAGTTTGTCAGCAAGTGGATCCATCAATTTTCCAAAAACCGTCTCACATTCAAACTTACGAGCAAGATAGCCATCAAGCCAATCGGTAAAAGCAGCAATTGCAAATACTGCACAGGCAGACAAGGCAACCCAGACTGTCTGCTCATAACTTAATAGCATAACTATCAGCGGGATCATCGCAAATCGTAGGCAGGTAAGCAAATTCGGCCATGTCATTAGTCGGTTCATATGCTTCCTTTATACATTCTCATCACTGTTCTTTTACCGTAGCAAGTCTTACTTTAGACTGCGGAAGATATCCTCTGTAATTTTTATAATGCGCCATAACTTTTTTAACATACTGTACCGTTTCCGGGTTCCGGGGGATCCTCTGTATTCTTTTTACCAGAGTGGGTCCAGCATTATAAGCAGCTAGACTGAGTGGCACATCACCATCAAACAGTTTTAACATCTCACACAGATAACGAGTACCGCCATCAATGTTTTCCCCTGGATTATAGGGGTTACGGACCTTTAACTCTTTTGCAGTTTCCGGCATCAGCTGCATTAATCCCTGAGCACCTGCGCTAGAGAGAGCATGGCTATCAAAATCAGATTCCGTTTTAATAACCGCTTTAATCAAAAAAGGATCAACATCGTAGAGGCGACTGGATTTCCTAATATGATAATCGTATGAAGAGGCATCACCCTGAGCTGGACTTTTATACACCGAGGACGAAGAAAAAGATTTTGTGGATCTAGGTCTTTTGGTAATCCCGAATCGTGTACTTAAAGGTCTACAATTAGCAGAGCTAATGATATTGGTGTACTGCTTTTTGCCTGCAGCATCAACACAAACGTACATCACTGCTTCCGCCTCAGAATAGGACAGAAAATGCAGAAGGACACCTGCAAATACAGTAAATATCAGAACCTTTTTCCCCATGCCTCTGTTCACCCCTTTTCCCTATTTCTTTCTCTTTTCCCAATCAGAAAGAAACTGTTCAATACCGATATCCGTAAGTGGGTGTTTTGCAAGTTGCTCGATTACTTTCAACGGAATGGTTGCGATATCCGCTCCGATGGCAGCAGAATCCATAACATGCTGCGGACTGCGAACACTTGCTACAATAACTTCCGTGGTAAAACCATAATTACGGTAAATTGACATTATCTCACTAACCAGATCCATGCCGGGAGTACCGATATCATCAAGACGACCAACAAAGGGGCTGACGTACGTTGCTCCAGCCTTAGCAGCTAACAGCGCCTGAGCCGCGGAGAATATCAAAGTCACATTGGTTTTAATACCAAGTGCAGTCAGCTCTTTAACAGCCTTAATGCCTTCCATGATCATCGGTATCTTGATCACAATATTATCACTCATTGCAGCAAGCACCTTGGCCTCTTTAATCATTCCGTCCATTTCAAGACTGACAACTTCAGCACTGATAGGACCATCAACCACTGCCACGATATCTTTTAAAATTTGTTCAAAAGGCTTATCCTCTTTTGCAATCAAGGATGGGTTAGTTGTCACACCATCAACCATCCCCATGGCTACGCCTTTTTTGATCTGTTCGAGGTTTGCGGTATCTATAAAAAATTTCATTTTTTTTCTCCTTCTTGACGAACAAATAATTCACAGCATTCTTCGCTGCAAAAATATATGATTTCGTTTCTTTTTTTTGACTTCAAACGTATGGCCTGCTGTTTTGGAACCAATTTATGGCAGACCGGATCTTCAACAAGGACATCGGCCACGGAATCATCCGTCTCCTGTGCTGAATTCTCTTCCTTTGTGTCCTTCTTTTTCTTCCAGTCACTCACCAGCAACCTGTAACCAAAGTAAAGCAGAACCGATATAATAATTATTTTTATTGGACTCACGTTATCAATATAGTATCAATTTCTCTGAAAAGTCGACTGAAATTCGGTCCAGGAATCGCGCTTGAATTCCTGAAGCGGTGCTGCTCCTGACTCAATCTGGTGTAATAACCGGTGGTACATCTCGACTGCACTATCACTATTAAGAGGATCACGATGATCTGGATCTATCTCCACAAGAGGTGCCAATACAAAGAGTCTTTCGCTTATATGTGGATGTGGCACAACCAAGGTCTCACTCCTTATTACGGAGTCGACAAAATAGAGCATATCCAGATCAAGCAGCCGATCCTGATACCCGTTTGCATCACTCTTTTTATCACGACCAAAGCCTCTTTCAACCTGTTGAAGTAATACAAGAAGAGCCTCTGGACAAAGTATTGTCTCAAGAATTCCTACCGCATTCAGGAAAAGATTTTCACTCTCCAGTCCCACCGGCTCCGAGACATATGGGCTGGAAAGAGTGACAAGTTCTATCGCTTCCTGAGCACCCAACTCCTGCCATGCCTGTTGTAAAATAATGTTGCTTTCACCAAGATTTGAGCCAAGTGCGACCCAAACTCGTTTTGTGTTTTCCAACAGTTATAAATCCTGTAACCCTAGTACATCAAACATCGTGTACATTCCAGGCTCCTTGTCAGCCACCCAAGCGGCAGCCTTTGCGGCACCCTGAGCAAAATTGTCCCGACTGTGGGCACGATGTGTCAGCTCTATGCGTTCACCGGGGCCACAGAAATAGATCGTATGTTCTCCTACGATATCGCCGCCACGAACGGTCTGTACGCCAATTTCTTCAGAACTGCGTTCACCTATTATTCCATTGCGCTCATAAACGCCAACCTTTTCAAGATCTCTCTGCACACCGGAAGCTGCCATCTCAGCAATTTTCAATGCCGTACCCGATGGTGCATCCTTTTTCTTGTTATGATGGAGTTCTACAATTTCGATATCATAGTCATCACCCAGAATGGCAGCGGTTTTTGCTGCAAGCTTAAAAAGCACATTTACACCAACGGCCATATTGGGAGCCTGAACGCAGGGAAAGTGTGTGGAAAGCTGTTTCAACTCTTCTAAATTTTCGGCACTTAATCCAGTTGTACCTATAACCATCGCTGTCTTATTTGCTGCTGCGATTTTTGCAAACGCCATTGTCGCTTTATGAAAGGTGAAATCAATAATCACATCACCTTTTGCAACCACGGCCTCAAGGCCTTCTTCGATGGTCACCCCAGCACTTCCCCAACCGCCCATTTCACCCGGATCACGCCCTATTGCAGGGCTTCCTGCTGCTTCAAAAGCAGCGGCGTAATGAAGGTCAGGATGTTGTGAAATCATATATCCAATACGCTGCCCCATTCTTCCGGCAGCACCTGCTACAATTACATTAATCATCTATTTTTTCCTTCAGCTAATTTCTTATAAAAGACCTACGTCTTTCATGGCTCCAGTCACTGCTTGCAAGGCCTTATCATCAATTTCAGTCAATGGCAGGCGTGGTAAACCATCCTTAATTTTACCCATAAGCTCCACACCTTTTTTGGCAGGAACTGGATTAGGAGCAACAAACATTGAAGTCATCAGAGGAAGGAGAGTGTAGTGAATCTCATTGGCCTTTTTGATATCACCTGCGAGCGCCGCTTCCATAAGATCTGCCATCCCTCGAGGATGCACATTGGATGTAACTGAGATAACACCCTTACCACCGATAAAGACCGTTGGCATACAGGTGAAATCATCTCCAGAAAGGACGATAAAATCATCGGGACACTGACGGATCACTTCTGAAATTTGTTGCAAAGATGCAGTGGCGTCTTTAATACCTATGATATTCTCAAATTTAGCTAGACGAGCGACGGTCTCGGGCAGCATATTGGTAACCGTTCTGCTCGGAACATTATAGAGAAATACCGGGATATCGACAGCTTCGGTAATTGCTTTAAAATGCTGATACAGACCTTCCTGACTTGGCTTATTGTAGTATGGAACCACAGATAGGGTAGCATCTACCCCACTTGCCTTTGCACTTTTTGCCAGATCAATGGCTTCCGCCGTTGAATTTGCCCCGGTTCCAGCGATAACAGGAATACGTCCCGCAACGGTTTTCACAGTAAGTTCTATGATTTTTTTATGTTCATCAAAGCTGACGGTTGCAGACTCACCTGTGGTTCCGCAGGGAACGATACCATGTGTTCCATTTTCGATCTGAAAATTTATCAAATCAACTAGTCCCTGTTCATCAATTTCATTATTTCTAAAAGGGGTGACAATTGCGACAATCGCTCCGCTATATTTTTCCACGATTCTTTCTCCTTTTTATTGAGGCTGAAGACTGAAGGTGAAAGGCTGAAGCAAGATAGGATCTACCTTCTGCCTTCTACCTCTCCTCCTGCCTGTATCTATTTCAGTGAATCGGCCGTTAGCTGGCCGATATATATTATATTTGCTGGACCTTGCAGGTATACATCCTCTGCAGTACCGTCCTGATTTAGATTAAAAACTATGGTCAGCTTCTCTCCACCGGAGGTGATTACCGTAACCGGTGACGTAACAAGCCCTCTGTTTGCAGCAAAGATTGCCGAAGCAACAGCTCCCGTTCCGCAGGCCATGGTCTCATCTTCCACTCCACGTTCATATGTTCGAACCCGGAGAGTGCCATCTGCAAGATGTTGAACAAAGTTTGAATTTGTTCCGGCGGGAGCAAATAGCGAATGGAACCGAATTTCATGGCCCCATTTTTTCACAGCTATATCTCTTCCTTCATCCATAAAAGTCACGGCATGGGGGACTCCGGAGTTCATAAAAGAAACCTCGGTTGCCTCTCCATCAAGCTCAACTTCAAGGCCTTTTTTATAATCAAAGGGGGCAGTCATAAGAAGACTGATATCCCCATCATCATTTAAGACCTCAGCTTCAATGGTACCTGCAAGAGTTTCAAAGGACATCTTCTTTTCTGCTATTCCTTTTGCAAAGGCAAAGCGGGCAGCACACCTGGCACCGTTTCCACACATCTCGGCCACCGAGCCGTCGGCGTTATAGAAACGCCAGCTGAAATCGGCCTGTTCAGAGTCCTGAATAAAGATAACCCCATCGGCACCAACGGAAAACATGCGCCTGCAGACCTTTCGTACAAACTCAGGCTGTTCACTCTCAGGGACCAATGTTCTGCGATGATCAATTACAATAAAATCATTGCCCGTACCACTCATCTTTGCAAAGGATACGGGAAAATCAATATTCATTTTATTTCTCCAGAAATTCCGGGACACTTTCACCCTGAATCAATGATTCCATGCTTTCACGCTTTCGAATAACCCCAAACTGATCACCCGTCACCATAACCTCAGCAGCACGTGGTCTGGAATTATAATTGGACGCCATGGTAAAACCGTAAGCACCGGCACTGAGAACAGCCAGCAGATCGCCCTGTTCAACCCGCGGCAGAGCCACATCTTTTGCAAGAAAATCTCCAGTCTCGCAAATCGGCCCTACCACATCGGCAACCTGAACAGAATCGCCATCTTTTTTAACGGGCTGGATACCATGAAAAGCACCGTACAAACTTGGACGGGCAAGATCATTCATTCCAGCATCAACAATGACGAAATGTTTCTCTTTTTCACCACCGCGATTACTCTTGGTATATTGAACTTCGGTAACCATAATTCCGGCATTGCCGACTATAACCCGGCCCGGTTCAAGAATCAGAGTAGCCTTTAGACCAGCCAACTCTTCCCTGATGGCCTTTGCGTATTCTTTAGGATGGGGTGGTTCTTCATCATCATAGATGATGCCCACCCCGCCACCAAGATCGATATATTGAACAACAATCCCTTTCTCCGCAAGACTTACCACCAACTCCTTAAGCTTTCGCAACGTTTCAACAAAAGGTGAAATAAGAGTCAGCTGAGAACCAATATGGCAACTCACACCCTTCACCTCAATATTCTCCATTGCTTCAGCCTGCAGATACAAGCCCAGCGCTTCCCTTATAGGGATACCAAACTTGTTCTTTGCAAGACCCGTGGAAATATACGCGTGTGTTTTGGGATCAACATCGGGGTTTACCCGAAAAGAGATTGGTGCCTTAACACCCATATCAGCAGCAACACTATTGAGACGATGGAGCTCCTGTTCCGATTCCACATTGAAAAGAAGAATGTTGGCTTCTAATCCATAGCGCAACTCTTCCTTGGTTTTTCCCACCCCGGAATAGATGATTTTCCCAGGATCAACACCAGCCTTCAAGGCACGAAAGAGCTCTCCACCGGACACGATATCCGCCCCACCACCGAGATTTCCAAACAGAGACAGAATTGCGATATTGGAACAGCTTTTCACCGCAAAACAGGTAATATGATCCATCCCCTCAAAGCCCGAATCAAAGGCCTGAAAATGACGGGCCAAGGTCGCTTTAGAATAAAGATAGAAGGGAGTTCCGACCTCTTTTGCTATACCACTTACGGCAACATCTTCACAGAAGAGCTCACCGTTTTTGTATTCAAAATGGTTCATAATTTATTTAAAATACGTTCAAAATATCGAAACCTTAATGTCTGATACTCGCCTCGCGAGATTTTTCACTCTCGTTAGGCATTTCCATCTCATCGTAGGCAGTAACGGAGTAATAGTAACTCCCACCTGCAGACACATTCACATCTTCAAAAATAGCATACACGCCGCTCACATCACCAACTAACTTGGGGGCATTCTCATCGGCACTGCGTCTGTACACCCGATATCCTTTCACATCAGAAGCCCGAGATTTCTCCCAGAAAACTTTGATACCGGACCCGGTCTGTACCGCGGTGATACCAGTTGGCGGAGCAGGCGCTGTCTGATCAAGAGCAGTCACGGTTATAGCCGCGGAAAGACCACCACTTACGGGTTCACCATTGACCATAAGAATTGACTGAACTTTGTAGTAATAGGTCTGTCCATTATTGAGTGCCTTATCAACAAACTGCGTGGCAGCAACAGCTTCTCCGATATTGGCAAACTCTATATTATCCTTGCTGCGAAGTACCTGATAGGACATCGGATAGCTGACGTCATCATCATCCATAAGTTTTGTCACGGGAGCCCAGTTGATAACAGCGCTGGAATCTGCGGCTGTGACAGCCATACCTTCCGGAGCCTTCGCCGGAATATGCCAGACAAAAGAGACGATATTAGAATCGGGACTTGCAGCCCACCAACTTGTTCTGGCGTTTACTTTAAAAAAGTATTTATGGCCTGAACGAAGCAGAGAAGTCTCATATGTTCCCTGACGAGTACTTTCAGGATCAACCACACCGCCCGGAACCTTTATCGCTTCGGTAAAAGGAATGGGACATGTGGGACAATAATCGTCTACAGGAACCACCGCTCTATACACATCAAAGGTGGTAATATCAGTAAGATCAGTCCCCTTGATAGTCTCTTTTGGAAAGGTCCAGTTGAGCGTTACACCCTTTTGACTCACACCATAGCGCAGATCTTCAATCGCTTTAGGAACTATGGAATCGGGAGGAACGGGTGCCGTCTTATAGCCACATCCTCCTGCCAGAAACAGTGTCCCGGTAAGAAGAATTGCCCCTGCAAACTGCGTTTTTCTCAACATCTTTACTCTCCAATTCCCATTTGTTTTTCAGCAGACTGTACTGCTTCTTCTACCCGCAATGTCGCGGTTCCCCCGGTTGAGACTCTGGAGTTCACAGAACCTTCAACGCTTAATACACTAAAAACATCCTCATCAATAATCGGAGAAAATTCTCTGATTTCTGAGAGAGTTAAATCAGTTAGCTCACAGCCCTTCTCGATGCAGCTTGCCACTGCCCGCCCCACGATCCCATGCGCCTCACGAAATGGCACATCGCGAAGCACTAGATAATCGGCTAGATCTGTAGCTGTCATAAAGCCAGTTTTTGTGGCCTCTTCCATACGGACAGAGTTAAACTCGAGATTTCCAAGCATTTCAGCCATAATAGCAAGTGAAGCTGAGACAGTATCTACGGCATCAAAAACCGGTTCTTTATCTTCCTGAAGATCACGGTTATAAGTGAGCGGTAATCCTTTCATCAGCGTGATAAGGGACATAAGACTCCCCACAACCCTGCCCGATTTCCCACGGATCAGCTCCGGGATATCTGGGTTTTTCTTCTGGGGCATAATGGATGAACCGGTACAGAATTTATCCGCAATGCTGACAAAGGAAAACTCCTGACTGGACCAGAGCACCAGTTCCTCGGAAAGACGGGAAAGATGGAGCTGAATCATGGTGCAGCAAGAGACAAACTCAATGGCAAAATCCCGATCGCCCGAGGTATCCATGGAGTTTGCCGTTACCCTATCAAAGCCCAGCAACTCGGCCACCATTTCCCGATCAATGGGTAATCCTGTTCCTGCCAAGGCAGCAGCGCCAAGCGGCAAAACATTGATCCGTTTTCTGCAATCTGTAATACGTTCTTGATCACGGCCAAACATCTCATAATAGGCCATCATATGATGAGCGATAAGTACCGGCTGTGCTCGCTGCATATGAGTATAACCGGGCATTACCTGGCCCATATACTCTCTTGCAAGTACAACAAAGGCGCTTCGTATTCCATCGAGTAGCTGCATAAACCTGTCACACTGATCACGAAGATACAAGCGAAGGTCAAGCGCTATTTGATCATTACGGCTCCGGGCACTGTGCAGTTTAGCTCCGGGAGGGCCAATGGCATCGATGAGTGCCTTTTCGATATTCATATGAATATCTTCAAGCTCACTTTTGAAGGAAAATTTGCCCTCAGCAATGCTAGTTTCAATAGTAGACAGACCATCGGTGATGGCAGTCAGTTCTTCCGTTGTGAGCAGACCATTGGCTGCCAGCATAGTGGCGTGTGCCTTACTACCCATCACATCATAGGAATACAGACGTTTATCGTAACTGATGGACTCGGTAAACGCCTCTACTGACGCCGCAGTGGACTCTTCAAAACGTCCGCCCCAAAGCTTTTCTGATTTATTGTTTTTCACGTTCAATTATCCACTACTTTTTTTGCATGGCAACAAGCTGTAAGCGCAGGCCGTTGAGACGAATAAACCCACCAGCATCTGCCTGATTATAGACATCATCTTCTTCAAATGTGGCAAAGCTCTCCTGATAGAGTGACTGATCAGATTTTTTGCCAACGGAGACACAGTTGCCCTTATAGAGCTTCATGCGAACAGTGCCGTTTACAGTTTTCTGACTCTCATCCATGGTTACCTGCAACAGTTCCCGCTCGGGTGAGAACCAGAAACCATTGTAAACAAGCAGCGCATAGCGTGGCACCAGCGAATCTCTGATCCGCATCACTTCTCTGTCCATACACATGGTTTCGAGGTCACGATGGGCGTTACGAAGCAGGGTTCCACCAGGAGTCTCATAGATACCACGGGATTTCATCCCCACAAAACGATTTTCAAGCAGATCAAGGCGACCAATGCCATTGGCACCGGCAACTTTATTTAAGGCCTCAAAGAGAGGAAGAGGATCCATACGCTCACCGTTAATAGCAACGGGGTCACCCTTCTCAAAATCGATTTCAAGATAGGTTGCCTTATCCGGCGCATTCTCAGGAGACACGGAAAGCCGATACATATCTTCGTCGGGCTCATTCCATGGATCTTCCAAAAGCCCACCCTCAAAGCTGATATGAAGAATATTCTCATCGGAACTGTAAGGATTCTTCTTGGTGGTCGGTACAGGAATATTACGCTTTTTGGCAAACTCTTCAAGCTTAGCTCTGGAATTCAAATCCCAGATACGCCAGGGGGCAATAATCTTCAAACTGGGATCTATGCCAAGGTAGGACAATTCAAAACGAACCTGATCATTCCCCTTACCGGTGGCACCATGGCTCACGGCATCCGCACCTTCGGCATGGGCAATACGTACCTGCTCTTTACCGATAATAGGACGGGCAAGGGATGTTCCAAGAAGATAGGAGCCTTCGTAGATAGCGTTGCAACGAAAAGCGGGAAAGATATAATCTTCCACAAACTCCTTACGCAAGTCGGAGATGATAACTTTTTCAGCACCGGTCGCCATTCCTTTCTCACGGATCGCATCCCAGTCTTCCGTCTGTCCAACGTTGGCTGCATAGGCGATAACCGGGCATTCATACTCTTCTTCCAGCCATTTCAGAATAACCGAAGTGTCCAGACCACCAGAATAGGCAAGCACTATCTTCTTAACGTCCATTATATCCTTCCACCTTTCCCATAACATTAATCAACATACAGGAATTATTTTTCTTTTTTTAAATGTACCCAAACCAAGTAAGTGATCAGGGTGCCGTAGATTCGTACAGGCGCAATCGGCCGCAATAGTCTTTTCTATGCGACCCGATTGTGACCGTACGAATATGCGGTGCTCCTGGTCACTTACCGCCGATCAATTGCTCCAAAATCGCCTTGTGCATGTGCATCTTATTCTCCGCCTGATCAAAAGCGACACACTGCGCAGATTCCAGAACCTCTTCTGTAATCTCTTCCTCACGATGAGCTGGCAGACAATGCAGAACAATCGCATCGGCAGGAGCCTTAGCCATAAGAGCTGAATTGATCTGCAAAGGCTGGAAGATAGCAAGACGTTCCTCCGCCTCTTCCTCCTGCCCCATAGAAGCCCAAACATCAGTATTTACCACATCGGCCTGAGCGACAGCTTCTTCCGGGCTACGGGTAACGGTAATTGGTTTTACAGCGTCTTTTAATGCGGCGGCCATAATAGCGGAATCTGGATCATATCCTTCCGGACATGCAAGAATAAGCTCAAAGCCGATACGGCTGGCAGCCTGTATCCAGGAGTTGGCCATATTATTTCCATCTCCTACCCAGGCGACTTTCAGCTCTTCAATATTTCCTTTCTTCTCAACGACTGTCATAATATCGCTAAGAATCTGGCAGGGATGATGCAAATCGGTGAGCGCGTTTACAACCGGAACCGAGGAATACTCAGCCAACACATCAACCACGTCCTGGCCATAGGTTCGCACCACCATTCCATCCACATAACGAGCCATAACTCTGGCCATATCTTTCAACGGCTCGGAACGAGCAAGCTGCGTATCGCGACCGGAAAGAAAAAGCACCTGGCCACCGAGACCATACATGGCAGATTCAAAGGAGACTCGGGTTCTGGTGGAGGGTTTTTCAAATATCAGCCCAACTGTTTTTCCGGCCAGCTGCTGATGGCTGACCCCAGCGAGACGTTCTTTCTTAAGCAAGATTGCACGATTAATAAAACCAAGCAACTCTTCTTTGCTAAAATCCTGTAATGACTGTAAGTGGCGTACCATGACTCATATCTTTTTCATCGGCACATCTGTTTTAAGATGGTACCATTTAATCTACATCCCCGAGCCCAATCGCTTTATATATAGGGGAAAGAAATCATATTTACCCAAAATAAGATTGATTTGCAAAGATTTTCGTGAAAAGAAGCACTCAGGCCTTACATTCAGCCAGAACTTCAGCTAAAGCGGTCAATAATTGATCAATTTCAGCTTTGCTCATAATAAGTGGCGGCAGAAAACGAAGCACAATATTTCCGGCAAAATTAATCAGCACTCCCCTGTCAAAAAGTGCCTTCACTATTGCCCCCCCCTTTTTAACTCCTTTTTCCGTGAGAACAAGGCCCCGAATCATCCCCATTCCCCTTGCCCCACAGGCCAAGAGGGGAAACCGTGCTGCTAGATCTTCAAGCCCCTGCTGCAGGTAAGCCCCCTTTTCTTTCACATCCGCAAGAAAGCCATCTTGTAGAATAACCTTCAAAGTCGCCACAGCCGCTGCTGCCGCCACGGGATTCCCCCCAAAGGTTGACCCATGGGTTCCAGGCACCAGAGACGCCGCAATTTCTTTCCTGGTAAGCATTGCACCAATAGGCAGGCCGTTTCCGAGTGCCTTGGCCACGGTCATAATATCGGGTACAATTCCAAGTTGTTCGTAGGCAAAAAAGGAGCCGGTTCGCCCGATACCAGTCTGTATCTCATCAAAAATAAGCAGCAGATCATGCTTCCTGCACAGATCCTGCAAACCCTTCAGATATTCGACTTCTAGTGGCCGTACACCGCCTTCTCCCTGTAGAGGTTCGCACATAATAGCGCAGGTCTGATCAGTTATCATCGCCTCCAATACGTTCAAGTTACCAAAAGGCGCATGGGAAAACCCTTCGGGCATGGGCTCAAAGCCTTCGTGGAGCTTTGGCTGACCCGTGGCCGCAACGGTGGCAAGTGTTCTGCCATGAAAAGAACCGGCAAGTGAAATAATTCCATAACGTTCAGCACCGGAACATATTCGTGCAAGCTTAATGGCCGCCTCATTTGCCTCCGCCCCGCTATTAGCGAGAAAAACCCGATCAGCAAAGGAATTCTCGATCAAGAGTTCAGCAAGCTCCGTCTGGGGCTGAGTGTAGTAAAGGTTTGAAACATGAACCAGTTGTTTTGCCTGGGCGCATATGGCATCACTCACCGCAGGATGGCAGTGCCCAAGACTGCAGACCGCAATTCCAGCCAAACAATCCAGATACTCCTTCCCCTCCGCATCGGTCAAAGTGCATCCCTCACCCTTCACCATGGTGGCCGGATAACGTGCGTAGGTTCCTATAATCACATCGTCACTCCTCTTGGCCCAATTATCATTTTCTCCACTCATCAGAATATCTCCGTTCCTACCCCTTCCCGGGTAAACATTTCAAGCAAGATAGCATGTTCAACCCTGCCATCGATAATATGTGTCTTTGTTACCCCACCCTTTAAAGCATCACCACAGCATCTCACCTTAGGAATCATGCCGCCGCCTATGGTTCCATTTTCTATATAGTCCTCAAGATCATCCCACTTCAGAGATTCAAGCAGAGTCCCCTCGTTGTCCTGAACACCGGCGACATCTGTAAGTAGAATCAATTTTTCCGCCTTGAGCTGAGCGGCTATCGCTCCAGCTACAATATCTGCATTAATATTGAATGCCTGTCCATCTTCCCCAACACCAACAGGGGCGATTACCGGGATAAAATCGTTTTTCTCCAGTGCCTGTAAAATTTCCGGATTGACCTTGGTGACCTGCCCGACCCGACCAAGATCGATTAATTCCGGAGGGGCATCCTGAATCGCCTCATCGTTCTTCTTGTTCACCTTCATTTTTTCAGCACAGATAAGATCCCCATCCCGTCCCGAAAGCCCCACAGCCCGACCGCCACAATGATTTATGTTTCCTACGATCTCCTTATTCACCTTTCCAACCAGCACCATCTCAACCACGCTCATGGTTTCACCATCGGTAACCCGCATTCCCTGAACGTAACTGGGTTTGATTTCAAGCCTGTCGAGCAACTGGTTGATCTGAGGACCACCGCCATGGACGATTACCGGATTTATACCGATATGTTTCATCAGGATAATATCAAGCGCAAACTGCTTTTTCAGGTTCTCATCAACCATGGCATGACCGCCATACTTAATAACCACCGTTTTATGCCTGAATTTCTGCATATAGGGGAGAGATTCAATTAATCCTCTGGCACGATCTATACTTTCCTGCATATCTTGATATCCTTTTCAGCAACAACTATATTTTCTTATCAAATCAAATAAGTAGAATCATTTTCACACAATATGTTTTCATTCTACTGATTCACCTGATCGAAGTAAAGAAATCTTTCTTTCCTCCCCGATGCCGGGATTTCTTTACTTTTTTCCACACCACGGCTATATTAGGCTTGGTAATTGCATTACGGTCATTCTTACTTTCTGTGTATGGAGAATATCATTGAGAAACCAAACTATCACCAGCCTGCTTTCAGGAGCAGTTTTCCTCCTTTTTTGCTGCAGCAGCCTTCTGTTTGCAGCAGGTGCCCCCATCACCATAGAAGCGGATCACATGACCTCTCTGGAAGAAGATAACAATGTACTTTTCACCGGAAACGTGGATGCTGCCCAGGCAGACGTCCGTATCCGGGCAGATGAAATGACAGTCTATTACAGCGCCGCAGCTGAAGGTGAAAAACAGGAAGTTAAACGCCTAAAGTGCATAGGCAATGTGGAAGTAACAAAAGGGGAATGGCTTGGCACCGGAAAAACAATGAATTATCTGGCAAAGGAACGCAAGGTAATCTTAAATGGCAATGCCAAAGCATGGCAGGATACAAATCTGGTAACCGGAAATACCATCATTTACTATCTCGACGAATCACGATCCGAGGTGGTTGGCGGTCGACCATCTACCACCGTTACCGGTGAAGACGGCGAGCCCGTAAAAGCAACCAGAGTCAAAGCAACCCTCACCCCGCAATAATAATTATGGCACAGCTGGAAACCGATAAGATTATTAAACGTTACCGCAGCCGCACGGTGGTTGACGGAGTAAGCCTTCAGGTGAATACCGGTGTTGTAGTCGGACTTCTTGGCCCGAATGGTGCCGGGAAAACGACCTCTTTTTATACTATTGCAGGATTTATTCGTCCCGATGGCGGACGTGTCCTGCTAAACGGCGAAGAAATAACCAAACTCCCCATTCATATGCGGGCCCAGAAAGGCATTTCCTACCTCGCCCAGGAGCCATCTGTTTTTAAAAAATTGACCGTGGAAGAAAATGTCCGAATCATCCTCGAGCCATTAGGGTTGTCGAAGAATGAGATCAAAAACCGGATAGATTCACTTATGGCAGACCTCAAGATTGAATATCTTCGGGATAACAAAGGACATGCCCTCTCTGGTGGTGAAAGACGCCGGGTTGAGATTATGCGGGCTCTGGCAACACAACCCGACTTTATTCTGCTCGATGAACCCTTTGCCGGAATTGATCCCCTTGCCGTGGCCGATCTTCAAAAACTTATCATCGCCCTGAAAGACAAGGGATTAGGAATTTTGATTTCAGATCATAATGTCCGGGAAACCCTTCAGGTATGTGATTTTGCCTATATTATGAATGCTGGTCAAATCCTGACAAGCGGAGTTGCAGACGATATTATCGAGAGTGAAGTCGCCCGTAAAATGTATCTTGGCGAAAATTTCAGCATGTGACCTAGACCCCCATGGCCCTTGAACTCAGACAACAGCTTAAGCTATCACAAAAACTGGTAATGACACCGCAGTTGCGTCTTGCCATTAAACTGCTACAGATGAATCGTCTGGAGCTTGGTGATGCTCTTCAGGCTGAGATTGAACAAAATCCAGGACTTGAAGAAGATACGAACGTTCAGGAGCCTCGAGAAAACACAAAAAGCCTCTCTTCCACCGTCGAAGAAACAGGAGAAAAAAGAGAACAGGACCACACCGATCAGGTCAGAGCTGAGGATACCATCCCGGAAACAAACTGGGAAGATTACGCCAACACCTTTGACAGTAACGTCTCCTTCTCCCACGAAACACCAGCTGCAGATGCTCCTAGTCAGTTTGACTTTATTTCTGAAAAACCCGGTCTACTGGCCTACCTACAATGGCAGCTTGCCCATTCAGAACTGGAACCTGAAGAGTGGGAAACAGCTCTTTTTATTGCAGGCAATCTGAACCGGTATGGATTTCTCGAATGCACTCTTGAAGAGATTATGCAGGCCACCAGCTGTGACCACGATTCTGCAGAATACATTCTGGAACTTATGCAGGACCTTGATCCTCCCGGAATTGCCGCTCGTGACGTTGCAGAGTCACTCTTTCTGCAACTGGAACGCATGGGGATGGAAAACTCTCTTTCCGCAATCATTGTGCGAGACCATCTAAACCATATGCAAACCCGTAACTACAAGGCGATTAGCCAGGGAACGGGACGTAAGCGCAACGAAATCATCAAAGCCATTGACTTTATCACCAGTGAGCTCACTCCATACCCAGGCCTTCCCTACAGCACGGAAACCACAAATTACGTTGTACCCGATGTCTATGTCCGGAAAATCGATGGTGAATTTGTTATCCGCCTCAATGAAGACGATATCCCAAATCTGAAGCTCTCTTCCCAGTTGCAAGAACTGCTGCAGGATGGAGAAGAGGCCATGGAGAAAAAATCAAAGGCCTATATCAAAGAAAAACTTAAAGATGCCGGATGGTTTATAAAATCACTGCACCAGAGACAACGCACCATATTTAAAGTCATGGATAGTATTCTTAAATTCCAAAGTGACTTTTTTGAACATGGCGCTACTCGCCTGAAACCACTTATCCTCCGTGACGTAGCAGAAGACATCGAGATGCACGAATCCACCATCAGTCGTGTTACATCAAACAAATACGTCCATACTCCACTCGGTATTTATGAACTGAAATATTTCTTTTCCACCGCAATTCCCAGACAAGGAGAAGAAGCACTTGCTGCGGAATCTATTCGGGAACGTATCCGTAAAATGATTCAAGAAGAAGATCCTTACAAGCCTTTCAGCGACAATGCCATTTCGGTCAAGCTTGGTGAACGTAATATCAAAATTGCCCGCCGTACCGTAGCCAAGTACCGGGAACAGTTAAAGATTCTCCCGGTAAAACATCGCCGTAAGCCAAGGTAATCTCCGGCCAGTAGATGAGAAAACTGTTTTTAAAAAAAATCAGCTCATCTTTTTCTCTCTTCCACCAGATTCCCTTCCCTCCTCTCCTGGATAACTGCACAATCATATGAGCCGCCTCGAACGCATCTACTACTTCCACCAGAAACTCAAAGGGGAACGCTTTCCCAACGCCCAAACCCTGATGGAAGAGTTTGAACTTTCCCGTGCCACTGCCCATCGCGATATCAGTTATATGAGGGACAGGTTGCTTGCACCGCTGGCTTTTAATTCCAGCCGCAAGGGCTTTTACTACACTGAAAATGACTTTGCCCTCCCCTTCGAAGACAGTCCAAAGATTCTCTTTCTGATGGGGCTTCTGAACAGAATGGCGGATGAAGCGGGACTTGGCAGCCTCCCGGAGATGAAAAAGCTTGAAAAACGATTGAGCCAGCTCATTGCTCCTGGCTATGAACAGCTAATGGACAATGTCCTTTGCAAGTGGATAGAAGTTGAAACACTGGCACCGGCAGTGTTTGAAACTATTATTGAGGCGGTGCTGAAAGATCGACGACTTGATGTTGAATACTGCTCGGCGGAAGGTCTTAAAAGCACTCGCAGCATAGAGCCACAACGATTGATAAACTACCAGGGACGCTGGTATCTGCTGGCATACTGCCTTTTAAGAAAAGATCACCGTCTGTTCCATATGGCAAGAATCGAAAATGCTAAAACCGGTGTAAAACGTGGTGGACCCAGACGACTTGCGTCGGATTCTTTTCTGAGCGATGCCTTTGGAATATTCACGGGAGCCATCCAATATCATGCCAGAATTGCATTCACCGGCACTGCCGCAGAACTGGTACGAAGACAGCACTGGCATGAAAAACAGAGTATTAAAGAAGAAAAAAATGGTATCACACTTTCCCTGCCGGTAAATGATGACAGAGAAATCATTATGAAGATTCTCCAATATGGCTCAAGAGCAGTGGTTCTTGCACCCGATTCACTCCGCAGGAGTGTTGCCGAGGAAATCACAAAGATGTCGATCTGTTACCAGGAGTAGTAATTTTCTGCCCCGTCGTTCCCTCGGATTCTCCCGTGGAATAACTCCCCTTGCGTATATTCCCAAATGTCAATTCAGGCAGACTGTAAAAAATACCCCGCAATGCCTGATTGAAGTGCTCCCCACCATCAAGTGGTACCCTTGCCAGCCCAGCCACCCCTTGCATCGCGCCATAGGTCAGATTCATCAGCCCGAGAATCGGACGCAGCAGCAGGGAATCGTCCGTAAAAAACAGAAAAGGCGTATCCTTATTACGAGGCTGATACAGGGTTGAACTCAGAGTATTGGATTCCCTAAGCCAGACCAGCAGATCATCCTCCTGCTCATAAAGAGTTTCCAGGTTCCGTAAACGTCTGGCCTGAATGAATTGTTCATCCTGAAGAGAAAAATCCCTCACCGCCTGCTCATAAAAGAGAAAGGGAATAAAGATGAGCCCACTTTCCGGCTCCATCCAGCCACCAAGACCATCCCGTCCTAATTTTTCATCTGGAAATGTGGAGTTTAAAGAACGAATCAACTCGGTGGCGCAATTTCGATTAATAAGATTATAGCCGTAAAGATCTTCTGCTCTTTTTTTCTGTTTCTCAAACTCGACCGCAAGCAGCTGACTGCTGTTTTGTAAACGTTCCTGACTGATGTGCGGCGTATCTAAAACGGCAATGCCGGGTCGTGTTGGCAGTGTGGTCTTTGTCAAAATCCGAATTTTCCGCTCCGTCTTATGTACCCGTAATAATTCCCATGCTCTTGCCCTACTGGTTTCAAGAAGAGAATATGCAATTTCCGGATGGCGTTCTTCCTTGAAAAAAAGATCACGCCGGGTGGCTGATTGCTGCAGTAGATCCTCCTGTAAAACTGCGAGCCGCCCGCCACTTATCTCCTCATCGCTCAGCCACACTTTATGAACATCTTCAAAAAATGGATCAAGAGTAAGCAGCCGTTCCGATGACAAAGAGTGACAGACGGCAAGATACCTTGCCGTTTGCAGGAGTATTGCGGCCCCTCTGTCAGGCCGTCTGGAACACAACAGCTCAACTATCGTCCCGCGCAAAGAGTCTCTAAACGAATTCAGGAGACTCTTTTCAGTGGCAGTTAGTCTCCGTTCGTCTTGCATGGATGGGATAAAAGCCGAACTATCCAAGCCTCGATTTTCTGAAAAAATCCGGAGTGCTTCACGTACACCTAGACGTTCCTGAAAAGCGGGTCCTAGGCGACCTTCCGTATCTATTACCGCAGCAGCCCGCTGTACATTTTCTTCTGCTTTTCGAAC
>CAZDJE010000071.1:0-19251 GCA_964505715.1 uncultured Desulfocapsa sp.
ATATATTTGATAGAGGATTATTGAATTCATGGGCAACACCGGCGAGCATGGTGCCAAGTGAGGCAAGTTTCTCTGATCTGACAAGTTGCTGCTGACGATTTTTCAGCTCCCGACTCATTCGATTAAAAGCATTAATCAAGCTATTGATCTCCCGACTTGTGCTGGTAAAAGGTACTTCCACAAAATGACCTGCTGCAATAGCAGCAGCATGCCGTTCCAGCTGCCTTAAAGAGGTAACAATTCCCCGCCCCAGCAACACGGCAACCCAGCTAAAAACAAGGATAAGAAGCGGTAAAACAAACAATAAGGTATTCCTGATTAGAGCCAAAAGGCTATGAATAGTCTGATGCTCTCGAATAATAAGTTCTTCAGTAAGAGTCGTTAGCCTGTTGCCCTGCTCACGAACGTTCACTGCCAAGAGCGTCTCTTCTGTGGGGAACGTCCTGAATCTGGTAAAAGTTGCCTGATAGTTTTGCAGAGCCTGTTGAACTTCAATAATTTCGGGCAGGGAACTCAAGCGCGCAAAAAGCTCCCGGTTATCTGCCAACTCCTGAGCAGCCATAGCAAGGTAGGCAGCCCACTCCTCCATTGAATTCTGATCTTGATACAGTAAATAGTTTTTCTCCATCCGCCGTACTTCCAGAATATCTTCCAGAAAAACATCCGCTTTTTCAATTGAAAACTGCTTCTCTTCCAACGTCTGGACAATCCAAAAGAGAAGAACAGAACTGGTGACCATAAACATAAAAACCAAATAGAACCAGAATGTTATTTTACTTCTAATACCCCCTGGCTGTTGCATACTTCCTCTCTTTATGCACTCTTATTTCAGTCTGAATACGTCATTGGACAGTACCCTACCGCCATACGTTTCATTTTGCAACAACATGTTCGGAAGTGCAACATTGACGTATGTCCTTATTTATTCGAGCTAATTAGATATTCACTTAAATTGTGTTGCTTTTTGCAACATAGTATTTTCACCAGCAAACCCGGACCAGCGGCATCAAACTGTTTCTACGTTGTTTTTAGTTGTGGCACAAGACATGCAAAGGCATCGTGAAATTCTGGTAAATACTTTTCAAGGAAAATGCGTGCAGCAGCAGACAATCAGTAACAAAAAAGTGCTCCTGGTAGCCAACTCTTCACCTTTAAGTGCAGAGATACTTCTCCATGGCATCAATTTAAGTAAAAGAATGGACGCCTCTCTGGAGGTACTGCATTTGCTGAGACAAGAGCCAGCCGCCAAGGCAGCCCAGAGCTTTAAAGACAACATAGCTGCCCTCCAACCGGAGGAGCCAGTTGCCTATATCCAGCTTGTAAATGACAGAGGACTCACTACAGAAACTGTTGAGTATGCCAAAAATAGGCGAAACATCATCTGTGTGGCCCTATGCCTGAAGGGCGAAGGAACTCCGCGCAAGAAAGGAATTCGTCAGAGACGACTAAACGAAGTGACACAATTACTGAATTGCCCAGTTGTACTCTATACGGACAGTCCAGTGAACTAAGGGTTTGTAAAATAATAACATGCCATTTCATTTCCGAACTGCATTGTACCTGTAGCCGATTTACTATCCCCAAAATCCTCAACGTAGCCCTACTACGTCTGCGGTTTTGTATATAGCAAATTGCCTAAATTTATAACACATTTCGGATTAAAATAAGCCATCTTATTTTTATACTGCCCCTCATACAACCTGAGAGGAAAAAATGAAAATTCTCATTGGTATTACCCAAAACGTAGACGCAACCAGAAAATCAATTACTGCTCAGCATGAAGGCCTGGGAACATCCACCGAGGCAGGGCCGTTTAAAACCAGAGAAGAAGCCCTAAACTGGCAGACTTTTATGATGAACAGGCGGGACAATTATATCGAGTTCAAGACATCTATGCCCGCAAGTAGCGAAGCATACTGGTTTGGAATCACAGTAGAAAGTACAGAAGTCCACTAAATTCTCCTCTACACTACTTGGAATAGAAAATCATGAACACTCCCTACCAACAAGCCCACATTATCCGTAAACTTGCCCCTTTCAAAGTGGACGGCCTGGCCATCCCCTACCCCGAATTTGTGCCAAAAATGTACAATCTCTGCATCTCTCTTGGGTTTAGAAAAGGCCTAATTATGCCATCACGAGCCTTTTGCTCAGACGAAAACCAGGGCTGGCCTATTATTATGTTAACCAAACATTTTGGTACCTTTCCCTTTAATCATGGTCGGGTTGGCGGTATTGTAGCCACCGACCGCCATGGCCCCCATGCCCACCATGGGGAAGATTCGGTCATCGTTCAGGCAAGTCATGTGGGATACGACCCCCATAGCGGCATTTACGGCACCTGCACCCGACCTAAAATGGAAGGCACCTGCATTTCTCCTTCCTGTGGTAAAATCACCCATGTCATCACCCCTTATGTTGAACGGTTTGAATTTGCCAAGGAACGAATCTTTCTGCACCGGGATGACAAAAACAACCATCTCATCACCGTAAAAAATGCTTTTATAGACTTTGATATCCACCCGGTACAAGACGGTTTGGTTCTTAATCTGGAAAATATTGTCAAACTCAACAGTGACGGTAAGGTCGTACCAATTTCTGCGATCAGCATCGGCCAGACCTATGAAGTCTCAGAAAAATTCCGCAAAATAATTGACGCAACAGGATATGAATGGAAAACGGGAAGTGGAGAAATGATTGGGAAACACCTCACCGCCGACCTCTTTTATTTTCGGCAGGAATTTCACGAAACCGGGGAAGCAATCCTGTTAGAAAAGAACCTTATTGAGTTTATGCCCACTATTGTGACTTCACCAAATCCAGCATTACGTGCTGCCAAAATCAATATTCAGCTTGAGTTTGTCCGTACCATGAATTCCATCCGCAGCGGCGGAGAATACGCAGGGAAAAACCTGTTGTATATTGCCGGCCTCAACATAGATATCTCAGAGCATAAAGAGCACCCAGCCACCACTTATTTTGTCCCCTGGGCCGCTCATATTCAGCTAAAAGATGGGACACCTGCCGAGTATGAGCATCCCGTCGAGCAGGATCGCCTCTTTGAATTGCTTATGGCCCAGGAAGCGATAAACCCGGAACAGTCCGATTTGAAGGAACAGATCGGCAGAATGCTGGCAACACCACACTTTGATATTCGCTCGCCAAAATAATTTATCACAAAAACCCACAATATAGATCGACCAGCAGAATTTGTTGTGTCGAGAGAGTTAATTTTTTCCAGGAGGAGAATGTATGGACACTTTGTTTGTGTCAATAACCGTAATTCTTGCCGGAGGAGCTGCAGGACTGCTCTTTTACCGGCAATTCACCCTAATGAAGGTGGTGGCCATTGCCACCACTTCGGTAGGTTGCGGCATTGGCTTTTATTTTGCATTACTGAACCTACTGCAAGGGGCAACAGCAACAGTCAGTTATAACTGGCTGCACACCTTTACCCTGGCATTCAAGCTTGACAGCATAGCACTTTTCTTTCTAATACCGATCTTTCTCATTCCGCCCCTGACCCTGATATACAGCTTCCATTACCTGGAAAATGAAAAGAAAAGTCTCAGGGCCGGAGTGAATTATTTTTTCTTTAGTATCCTCATTGCCTCCATGGCTCTAGTGGTTATGTCTTCGAACATGATCACTTTTCTTCTCGCCTGGGAGCTTATGAGTCTCTCTTCTTTCTTTCTGGTCATGTACGACTACGAGGTCTACAGTAATCGCAAGGCAGGGTATCTTTATTTTATCTTTGCTCAGGGCGGAGCGATGTTCCTCTTTGCTGCATTTGCCATGGTCCACAGCCACTCCGGCAGCTTTGATTTCAGTAGTTTTGCTGCGATCCCTGAGCAAGCCAAACTGCTGATTTTCGTCCTGGCTTTCCTGGGATTTGGCTCCAAGGCAGGTATCTTTCCACTCCATATCTGGCTCCCCAAAGCTCATCCTGCAGCACCAAGTCATGTCTCGGCCATCATGTCCGGAGTCATGATTAAAATGGGAATTTATGGAATCTTCAGAATCTATCTGCTCCTTGATCCCGCCACACCCCTCATAGGCCAGATTGTCTTGGTAACCGGTATGGTGACAGGAATCCTCGGCGTTGTGTATGCTCTTGCCAAACAGGATATCAAACAGCTGCTGGCGTACAGTTCGGTGGAAAATATTGGTATTATTCTCATCGGCATGGGTATTGGTATGATGGGTGTCTCCGCACAAAATCAGGCAATGGCCTTTTTCGGCTTTGCCGGAGCTTTTATGCATATCTTCAACCATGCCATCTTCAAATCATTACTCTTTATGGGAGCCGGTTCCGTTCTCCATAAGGCCAAAACAAAGAACATTGAAGAGCTTGGGGGCTTAATGAAAAGAATGCCTGTTACTGGACGTTCCTTTCTGGCCGGTTCTGTGGCCATTTCCGGCCTGCCTCCGTTTAGTGGTTTCATTGGTGAATTCCTTATCTACTATGGGGCATTTCAAGGTCTCGCCGGTGAGAAACTCCCCTTTATCCTGACCATACTCGCTATTATCTCCCTAGCAGTAATCGGTGGGATGGCCACAGCCTGTTTTACCAAAGTTGTTGGTCTGGCATTTCTTGGTGAACCCAGAACCGATCAGGCTGATAAGGCCCGTGAATCAGGAATTGCCATGGGAGCAGTTATGGTACTCATGGCCGTAAGCTGTCTGGTTATTGGTGTCTTCCCAGAACCTTTTATCCGTCTTGCCTTTAGCGGTATACGGGATATTACAGCAGTCAGCAGCTTTAACAGTGATGCCTTTATCCTGATTGTCAGGCAACTATCCAAAACAGCAGTACTCTTTATCGGTATCTTTATTGCTGTCAGCCTCTTTCGCAAAATGCTCTATGCCAAGAAAGAGATCGGCAGTGGCGGCACCTGGGGCTGTGGATTCACCCAACCGACTGTTCGCATGCAATACACTGGCACATCATACGCCTATGAGATGGTAGAATTTTTTAATCCATTTGTGCCTATCAAAAATGCATACACCGGTATCAAAAAAATCTTCCCCGGCCAGACCACCTGGCAGAGCGAAGTTACGGATATCGCCGAAACGAGTTACCAGCGTTATTTAACCACGCCGATGCTCTGGCTGATCAATAAACTGAAATGGATTCAACACGGCCATATTCAACTTTATATCGGCTATATCATTATAGCGATTATTGTCCTGCTTCTCTTTTTATAAACCCACAGAAACAACGCTTAGGAATATTATTTATGGATTCTATACTATCATTTTGCTTTGCAGTCGCAATAGCGCCCCTTCTTCCGGCAGTGATCCAGAAGACGAAGGCCTGGTTTGCAGGTAAGCAGGGACCACCTTTGCTTATCAACTATTACACCATGATTAAACTCTTTAAAAAAGGTTCGGTTTACTCAACCAGTACCAGTTTTGTCTTCAAGCTGGGGCCGGTGGTGGGCTTTTCCACCAGTTTGATGATGCTTCTCTACTTTCCCATGGCGGAGGTGGCACCTCTCTTCTCCTTCCATGGTGATGTGCTTATCCTCTTTTATCTCATGGGGCTTGGCCGCTTTTTCACCATCCTGGCAGCCCTTGACACCGCCTCCCCCTTTGAGGGAATGGGTGCAGCCCGTGAGGCCTTTTTTTCCACTCTTGCTGAAATGACCGTCTTCGCCATCCTTATTCTTTTCTTTAAGTTGACTGGCAGCTTAAGCTTTTACGAGTTCTTCTCAGGAGATCATACTATCGATCTTATGGGAGAATACAGCGCACTGCTTATTCTGGTTGTTGCAGCCCTCTACGTGGTCATGCTCACGGAAAATTCACGGGTTCCCGTTGATGATCCTGCAACTCACCTTGAACTCACGATGATCCATGAAGTAATGATCCTCGACCATTCAGGCCCGGATCTGGCTCTGATTGAGCTTGGAGCCTGGTTTAAGCTCCTCTTTTATTCTGGTTTCCTTGCCCGGCTTATTGATCCTTTCCATGCAGACAATGTAATAGTCAACGGCTTCCTTTTTTACCTAGTTGTGACCTTTATTTATATTACCGTCGGAGTGGTTGAATCTATCACCGCCAGATACAAAATGCCTCAGGTTCCCAAGTTTATCCTGACGCCATTCATTTTGGTCTTTTTTGTTATTATTTTAAGCATGGGGGTAATGCAATGATCCAACTATCCAGTGCTTTCTTCTCTACAAACCATATTTCCGACGCGCTTATGGCTCTGACCATTTTATCAGTCTTAATGTCACTCGGTTCAAACAGACTTATGGCCCTGGTCAAGATCATGGCCTTTCAAGGCATTGTGGTTTCTCTAACACCTTTTTTCCTGGAACATCACGGAAGTATTTTGGAAAATACCAACTCCATTTTTCTTCTGCTTATCATGTTGGTGATCAAAGGCTTGCTTATTCCAGGACTCATGTACGCAGCAGTCAAAAAGGTGAAAATCAGAAGGGAAGTTGAGCCCATCATCGGCTATCATGCCTCTCTTTTTGCCGGGCTGATCTTTATTTTAATTGGAGCATTTATTGCCGATCGTCTGCATATCTCCCTGCCAATGGAAAATGACCTGCTCCTGATTAGCGCTATTACCACTTTAGCGGCTGGACTTTTCCTCCTTATGAGCCGAAGAAAGGCTATTACTCAGGTCATCGGTTACCTAATGATGGAAAATGGCATTTATCTAGTCGGCACGGCTCTTGCCAAAGAGACCCATACTATGTATGTGGTCGAATTTGGGGTGTTACTGGATCTACTTGTAGGAATTATGATTATGGGTATTGTTCTTCACAATATCAATTCTTCCTATAATGATGTTGATACGGCCCTGCTTGGTCAATTAAAAGACAATTAATTAAAAAGGTTATTTAAATGTTAGAACTCACGACGCTTATCCCTTTTCTTGCCGGGATTGTCGCAATGCTTGTGCCGGTACGGCTAGGACGCGGTATCCTGGTGCTGACAGCATTGTTGCACTTCCTATTAACAATCCTGGGATGGCTTGGTAAAATCACTCCTGCCTTACCCCAATATTTTTCCGTAACCAACGAGGGAATGCTCATCCTCCTGGTAACCTCATTTGTTTTTCTGTTTATCTCTATCTACGCCGTCTCCTATATGAGCGAAACAGAGATCTCCAGTGAACCAATCTATACCGGTTGTACCCTGTTCTTTTTAGCTACCATGAGCATGGTTACCATGGCTGATCACCTGATTGTCCTGTGGATTGCCATTGAGGCCACCACGCTGATGAGCGCACCGCTCATCTTCTTGCATCGCTCCAAGACTGCCCTTGAGGCCACCTGGAAATATGTGATGATCTGCTCCGTTGGTATTGCCCTTGCATTACTCGGCTGCTTTTTTGTGGTCATGTCCATGGATCTCGGCGGTATTCATGTACCAATCACCTTCAGCTCCCTTGGAGCTGTAGCAGATAAGCTTGATCCGGTCTGGCTTAAAGCCGGGTTTATCTTTCTCGTCATTGGTTACGGCACTAAAATGGGCCTAGCCCCCATGCACACCTGGCTGCCGGATGCACATAGTGAAGCGCCCAGTCCGGCCTCTGCTCTGTTGTCTGGTGCCCTGTTAAACTGTGCATTCCTCGGAGTGTATCGCGGTCATCAGTTACTCTATCGGGCAGGTCTGGGTGATTATTCAAGCAACATCCTGATAGGCTTTGGTCTGCTTTCCATGCTTATTGCAGCAATCTTCATTTTCTACCAGACCGGCTATAAACGGATGCTTGCCTATTCCAGTATTGAAAACATGGGCATCATTGCCTTTGGTGTCGGTATCGGCGGCCTGGCAACGTATGGTGCTATGCTCCATCTTATCCACCACTCTTTAATCAAATCTTCTCTCTTTTTGTCAGCCGGTAATATTCTACTGGGATATGGGAGTAAGCTCGTTGACAAGACCGGTAAAATGGCCAAGCTCTTTCCCAAAACATTTACCGCCTTTTTTGCAGGCTTTGCCGGAATATCAGGATTTCCGCCTTTTGGAATCTTTATCAGTGAATTACTGATTATTATAGGTGCCTTCCAGCAAGGCAGGAACATAAGTGTCAGTATCTTTATCTTTGCACTCATTCTTATCTTTGCCGGAGCATCCCGCCTGGTAACGAAGATGTGTTTTGCTTCCTGTGATGATCCGGAGGTTCTAGTTAAAGAAAACTGGGCCAGAACCCTGCCATCTTTTGCTCTCCTGGCGGCATCACTTACCCTCTGCATCTGGTTACCAGACAGCATTTACCAAACCATAATTTCGGCAATTGCCACCGTTGGAGGTAGCGTCAATGGCTAACCTAATGCACATTCAAAACAATGAAAGGCTCAGTCGAGCCAATATTCCCCATCTTGACTTCAATTTGTTCCGAAAGGAACTATTGAATCTTGCAGCAAACGATGGCCAAATTGTCCAATTTTTTGCGTATGAGGATCAGGGAAACTTCAAGTTGCTTGCTGTCATGCGACAGAATGATAAACTCTTTGTTACCGGCTGCGATGCCCCCGACAACTTCAGCTCACTGACAGCAGAGTCTGAAAAATTTCATATGTTCGAAAGAGAGATTGGCGAGCAATATGGACTAAAGGCTGAAGGTCATCCCTGGCTGAAGATGGTGCGCTATCATAAAAACTATACTGGTAAAAAGGATGTCTTCGATAATGATTACACCCAGGATATTCCGGGAAATTACCCCTATTTCACAGTGGAAGGCGAAAGTGTCCACGAGGTTGCAGTAGGACCTGTTCACGCAGGAATCATTGAACCGGGCCACTTCCGTTTCCAATGCTGCGGCGAGCGGGTCTTTCATCTGGAAATCCAGCTTGGCTACCAGCATCGCGGTGTTGAAAAGCTCTTGCAAAGCGTTCCATTCAAACGCTTACCGATTATTGCTGAAACCATTGCCGGTGACACCACAATTGGCCATGGCCTCTGTCAGGCCCAGGCCATTGAAGCACTGGCCGACCTCAAGGTTGATGAAGGAGCTTCCATTGTCCGTACTATTGCCCTTGAGATGGAACGTATCGCAAATCACATCGGTGACCTTGGGGCTTTGAGCCTTGATGTGGCTTTTAACCCTCCTGCTGCCTATTTTGGAAGAATCAGGGGAGAGTATCTCAACCTCAGTCAAATCCTTGGTGGCAATCGTTTTGGCCGCGGTCTGGTCAGGCCTGGAGGGGTCACCCATGTGATGGGTGAGGAACAAAAACAACTGTTGCGAGATAAACTAGCCGAACTCACTCCAGAGGTGGAACATGTCAATGATTTGATCTTCACCGCTCCCAGTGTCCTTGGTCGTTTTGATAATACCGGAACGGTGAGCCATGAAAATGCAGAAAAAATTGGTCTGGTCGGATATTCCGGTCGAGCCAGTGGTCTCCCCTATGACGCCAGGGTCGCCTTCCCCACTGAATGTTATGGGGATTTGCCAGCCAATAGCAATGAGAAGACCGACGGTGATGTCTGTTCCCGAGCCATTGTCAGGCGTGAGGAAATCATGCATTCCACTGCACTGATCAACACCCTGCTTGATAGAAAAGAGGAGGCTGCGAGCTACATACCTGAAACGGTACAACTTGCACCTGACTCCTTTGTCGTTTCCATCAATGAAGGTTGGCGAGGCGAAGTATCCCATTGCCTCCTCACCGATGGGAATGGAGACATCTTGCGATATAAGGTCAAAGACCCATCATTCCACAATTGGACAGGTCTGGCTTTATCGCTTCGTGACACTGGAATTTCCGATTTTCCACTATGCAATAAGAGTTTCAATCTCTCTTACTGCGGATTCGATATATAATAGGTACAACTATGTTAAAAGTTATTAAAAATAGAATAGAACAGGGGTATCGAACCTCCAAATACCCTAAGGAGCCAATCGAGCTCTACAAAAGATTCCGAGGCATGCCGAAGGTAGAAAAAAATTGCCCAATGGAGTTGGTACAACGCTGCGCCACTGCCTGCCCACAGGATGCTATTGATGTCGACAGCAAACAAATTGACTTGGGCCGCTGTGTTTTTTGTGGCCTTTGCGAAACGTTATCAGAGGGGCAATTTGTTCAGTTCAGCCCCAATTTTGAAATGGGAACAGCCAATCGGGATGATCTTTTTACCCACGGTGATCTCCCAGCTCTGGCTGAACATTCCAAAAAACATTTCAAGAAACTCTTTGGTCGCTCCCTGCAACTACGCCAGATCTCAGCAGGAGGTTGTAACGCCTGTGAAGCTGACACCAATGTATTAAATACGCCGTTTTTTGATTTGCAACGCTTTGGTATTCAGTTTGTTGCCTCACCAAGGCATGCCGACGGTATCCATGTCACCGGACCAATTACCGAAAACATGCGCCAGGCGACCATTACAACCTGGGAATCCATACCAAGCCCCAAAGTGGTCATCGCCAGTGGCGCCTGTGCCATCTCTGGCGGACCTTTTTACGGCAGTGACGAAATAGTCGGTGACCTCAACAGTTTGATTCCGGTGGACCTCTATATTCCAGGCTGTCCGCCCCATCCTTTAACCACCCTCCACGCTATGCTGAAGTATTTCAAATAGCAAAGAGGCCAACTCGTTTTTTAAAACAGGCCGGGTCATTGTTCTCAACAAGGGGAACTCACTGACCCGGCCAGCTTCATTCTTCTCTTTACTCTCCCCTCCCCCTCCACCTTACTTTTTTTCTCTCAATGGCCACTTCGCAGGGAGATCAATACTGATTTTAATCATCAGAAGATGATTAGCAGCCAAACTGCCCAATGCCATTTAATCCTTGACTTTATCTTCCAGAGCACTAGGAATATACCTTTGTTACATTTTGCAACAAAGGTACAATTTTTTGAACTTAGCTTATCGCTGATATATTTTAAGGAGAAAAGAATGGGAAAATCAATCATGCCCAGCCCTGAGTTGGCATTGCAGCAGCTCTTGGAAGGCAATGCACGCTTTGTTAACACATCACTCACCCATCCAAACCAAGATAGCGACCGACGTATTGCCTTGGGTAATGGTCAGGCTCCCTTTGCCGCTGTCTTGGCTTGTGCTGATTCCCGGGTCCCGCCAGAGGTTCTCTTTGATCAGGGCTTAGGAGATCTCTTTGTTGTCCGGGTTGCTGGAAATATCATCAACGATCAGCTCCTTGGCAGCCTGGAGTATGCAGCGCTCCACTTGAACACCCCTTTGATTGTAGTCTTGGGTCATACTAGCTGTGGCGCTATTGGTGCGGTGGTGAGTGGAGCAGAACTGGAAGGCCATATTGCCTCCCTGGCTCCAGCCATTCAACCAGCTGTGGACAAAGTCAGAGGTCAGGAAGGGGATCTTACTGACAATGCCGCTAAGGAAGTGGCCAGAATGACAGCGGAACAAATGCAAAATTCCGAACCGATTTTGGCCGATTTGGTCAAAGCAGGTAAGGTAAAAATTGTCCCAGCTTTTTATGATTTAGACTCTGGAGAAATTACTCTTCTGTAAGAGAGAGCAGACAACTACTCTGTGCTGATAAATTCGGTTAAATCTGAATCCAGAATATTTTTCAGCTCGGAGAAATTATCCTCTCGTGTCTCGGTAAACAGGAATCCAAAGACGGGATAACTTGTATAGTCAATTTTTCTTAGTTCCAGCACCTTTTCAAACCCCGACTGCAGTTTTTTGTAGTCAAAGGATTGGATATTGCTGCCGTCTACCCCGGTTGAATTATCGAGCACAATAATGCTAAAGAGTTTTCCCTCTTTCCCCTGCAGTAAATCTTTCCAATCGGGTTGTTGCTGCGAGTAATAATAGAGGTAGGGATTAAACCCATAGGCACAAAAGGTCATATCAGCGGTTGTACACCAGCCACCAAAGCGCATGGGATTGACCTCAATGGGGAGAAGAGTTCCATCCTCCTCCCGTCTGAGTTCAATATGTACCGGAAAATTCCTCACATCTGCTAAGACACCAATCTTTTTTACAAATTCGGTGAATTCGGCAAGGTTCTCTTCAATAATTTGCTTTGATGTGGTGTAGACCCTATCGCTAACATCGGTATCAGAAGAAAAGGTGTGACGGTAAATACTTACGATAACTGGATCGCCGGATCTATTGTAATAGGCATCAATGGCGAATTCTTCCCCGTTAATACACTGCTCAATAATAAAGGAACTGGTATCAAGCACCTCGCCTGGATACAGCCCCTTAATCTCCGCAATTTCATTATAAATTGACTCAACGGTATCCTGCCATTCCTCATGGGTCGCAACTTTATAGACCCCCATACTGAAAAAGCCAACGGTTGGCTTTATTATAAATGGGAAAGGAATGTCATCCAACTGAAGCTCTCGCAGGGCATCCACCCGTACTTCTTTAAAGTAGAGTTCAGGAAAGAGAGACTTCGTCATTTTCCGAAACTTCAACTTATCCTTAAACAACTCTATCTTCCCGGGAAGGTGACTAAAGGGCAGATGCTTTGCCAGCCAGCCGATTGCATTCTCGGATGTTGTATAGATTGCAAGATCATCCTGCTCTCTTGCCATCTCAATGGCACGCTCTTCACTGATCATATTGCTGCCATCATACAAACCGATCTGTTTTGCTGTCTCCGTTGCAACAACCGAGATATCGTGATCCCTGACACTCTTTTTAAAAAAATCCGAAACATACGGTTTATCTATAAAAAACATTTTTCACTATTCCTTAATTAATTTTGCATGTGGCCTGCTGTCCTTTGTCAACATAATGAAGATAAGGGGGATAAAGAGTAATGTCAAAACTGTTCCAACAATAAGCCCTCCAATGGCCACAGCGCCAAGAGGAGCCAGTCGTTCCAGACCAATGGCAGAACCAAGCGCAACGGGCAGCATCCCAGCGGCCACGGCAAAGGCAGTCATCAATACCGGCCTGGTACGAATACGGATGGATTCGAGCATGGCCTCTTCTCTTGTCATCCCCTCCATCATCTTTTCCTGGGCAAAATGAATAAGAAGGATTGCATTATTCACGATAATACCTGAAAGCAGGATAAAGCCCATCATGGCCGGCATGGAAGCATGATAATCAAGAAGCAGATTTGTCCAGGAGGCCCCGATAATGGTCAGCGGGATAGAAAGAACTATCATAATGGCGACCTTGACACTATCAAAGAGTGCAATCAGGGTAAAAAAGATAAGAATCACCGCAAAACCGATGGCACCACCCATTTTTCCTGCCGAACTCTTAAACTGTTTAATATCACCACTCTGTTCCATGGTCACCGATGGGGGCAGATTGACTCCTTGAAAGGCCTGCTCAAAATCTGCCATTATATGGGAAATAGCCGCCTTTTCTCTTGAACCATACACGTTCAGGGTATAATTCAAGCCCTCTCTTGTGATAACGCCCGGCTCAAAATTCCGTTCCAGAGTGGCGATTGCAGCAAGAGGAATCTTCCCCTTTGGAGAATCAAGCAGGGTGGACCCAAGAATATCCACACCGTCGCGTTGTTCTTCCGGCAGCCAGACACGAACGCCGAAATCCACACTATTCTGCAGTGGAAACGAAGCGACCATGGCTCCCCGCAATACAATCTGTAGCTGTCTTGCAATATCCCCACTCTGCAGGCCATACAAAGCAGCCCTCGCCTGATCTATTTCAAGATTATAAACGGATTTATCATTGTGCCAGGTTCTCGCGACGGAGACGAGACCTTTCGTTTGATACAGGGCCTGCTCCACCAGATCTCCCGCTTCTTCAAGATCAGTAAAACTTGGACTCGATAGCGTCACATCAACACTTGCCCGAATACTGGCCATGGCCGTGGCTCCATAATCCACCACCTCAAGACTCTTGATATTATCAATCTCAGCAAGGAGCGGCCGCAATCGATGTTCGATTTCCCAGATCGTATCCTCCCGTTCATATCGATTCACATAGGTGGCGGTGATGGCAATATGATCGGTGCCGCTGCCACTGCCAATACTCAGCACTCCGGGTTCACTGCCAATGGCCGACGAAAGGCGCAGTAAAGGACCGCTTTCTTTCAATATGACGTCCACCTCTTCAATGATACGCTGGCTCGTCTCAATGGGTAGATTTGGATCGGTCACGATATTAATCCTTACCCCACCAGTATCCATGGGAGGCATCAGTTCCTGGCCAACCGTTGGCATCACACCTCGCACGCTGATAACAAAGAGGGCGGCAAGACAGATAAAATACATGACAGCAACAGGTTTACTCCGCAACGCCATACTCACTGCCGTGGAGAAAAAGGAACGTATCTGATCCATAACAAAGCTTGTAATACGATTAAAAAAGCTCTCCAAACGTATCAGCCAGCCCCACTCTATGGTCAAAATCTTCATAGAAAGCAGAGGGACCGCCGTAATTGATATCACATAGGAGGCTGTAAGAGCCAAAAGTAGTGTACTTACCAGAGGGAGGAATATGGTCTGCGGATAGCCGCCAACAAAGAGAATTGGAGCAAGAGCAATCATGGTGGTGATGGTACCGGAAAGATCGGCAAACATAATCTCTTTGGTGCCGCTAAGGACTGACTTTCTGATATCCGCCCCTCCCTCCTTATAGTGACGCTCAATATTTTCCATCACCACAACCGTGTCATCGAGCAGCAGTCCAAGGGCCAGAATAATACCGGTCAGAGTCACTACATTAAACTCAATTCCCACGATCCACATCAGGGCAATGGTGGTGGAATAGACCACCGGAATAGTAATAAGAACAACAAGTACCTGGCGAAAACTTGCCAGAAAGAAGAAGACCACAATGGTGGACATGATAATGGCATCCCGCAGGGACTCAAACATATTCTCCGTACTCTGAACAATGGTATCCTTTTGGGTGTCGGTTATTTCAAAGCGGAGATTAGGATATTCTCTCTTTATTTTTTCAAGCTTTGCCTCCACCCGGCCCACGGTACCCAGAACATCGGCGTCCAGTCCACGCTGTACGGAAATAGCAATGGATTCACGCCCATTGCCGTAGTAGCCGGAACTGTTTTCATAATGACCAAAATAGATGCTACTCACATCACCCAGACGGATATTCGGAGTCAGATACAGATCACGAAGCCCCTGTACCGTCTCTTCTTTGCCAGGAGATTTCAAGAGGTAACGACTCTTATCATTCGTTATAAAACCAATGGCGTAATCTTTATTATTGCTCTGCAATACCGCAAGAACCGACCCGAGTCCCAGACCGTACTGATCCAATTTGGCCTTATCAATAATGATCTGCATCTCTTTTTTATAGCTGCCAAAAATATCAACATTAGCAACACCCGCCGTTTTCAGCAGTTCATGACGCAGGTCGGTTTCGGCAAGTTGGCGAATGTCAGGAAGCGGCAGGGTACCTGAGCTAACGCCAATCACCACGATGGGTGCGGTGGCAGCGGAAATTTTATGGATCTGTGGTTCCTGAATATCAGACGGTAATGATGAGCGGATTTTATTGATGGCGTTTGTGACATCACTCGCCGCCATATCAAGCGCCTTGCTGTATTCAAACTCAGCCCGAATAACAGAGACCTCATCGATGGTGGTTGAAAAAACCCGGCGCACCTCATCCAAACTATACAGTTCCTCTTCCACGGGAACTGCCACATTAGCAGCAAGGGTCTTGGCAGAACCACCGGGCTGGATAATGACAATGGCAATCTCCGGATAGTTCGATTCCGGAAAGAGTTTGCGAGGAACCTTCTGATAGCCGACAATACCTAGAAATACAAAGAGTGCCAAAAAAGAGTATATAAAATAGGGTCGCCCCAGAAGCCGCTCAATAAAACTACTCTTCATCCGTTTCACTCTTGTTAATCCGAACCTGTGCAAAACCTGGAAGTTGGCTTAACTTTGTGGCGGCTGCAACTGCCACGGGTGAGCCGGGACATGGGTCGATAAGCGCATAATCCCTATTACTGGCAACGATGCTCACACCAAGTGGAGAAAATGCGCCATCTTCATAATGCATCACCTGCACGCCCTCTTTTCTCTGAATAAGCGCGTTGATAGGAACACGGCAGCCTTCACCTGCAAAGGTGAGCAACTCAATATTGAGATAACTGTTGTTTGGTCGTTCAAGAGAAGTTCCGACAGCAACCTCGGCCACGCTAAGAGCGTTGGTTGCATCACTATAAATGCCTTTTATTTGACCAATCTTTACGCCTTTGAGAAGTACCTGCTGCCCCGTTTGAACTGCGATATCCCCGGGCACATAACTGAAAGTGAGTTTCTGGCCGGGCGAGTTTATGGTAAGCATGGCCTTACCCGGAACGGCAAGATCTCCTTTACGGGAGAAGATGGTACCCACTGTTCCGTCAAAAGGAGCCTTTATATTGAGGTAGCTCAGTTGAACCTGAAGCGCGACAATCTTCTGATGCGTATTTTCAACAACTGCCTGTTTCGCAGCATAGGAAACGCCAGAAGCTTCAAATTTCTCACGGGCCAACCCACCGACATCAAAGAGCGATTTATTGCGCTTATGAAGGCTTTTGACATATTGCACATCTTTTTCCTGAGCAGCAAGAGTCACTTCCAGGGATTTGATAGTGGACACGATCTCACGATCATCAATGCGCAGTAGAAGCTCCCCTTCTTTCACCAACTGATTTTCTGCAACCAGCATCTCTATAATCCGGCCACTCAACTTAGAAGAGACCGCAGCGGTATCTTCGGAACTCAGTTGGGCCAAAAATGGTCGGGTTTGCTCCAAACTCGCATTCCGAGCCAAAACAACTTTTACCTGATGACTCACAGGGAGTGGTACAGGAGCATTTGCCACGCTCTGCTTTCGTTTTTTAAGCAGCAGGGCAGCACTAGCAACCAAGGCGACAATCACCAACAGTACTATAATTTTCTTCACTTTTTTTCTCCATTCTCAAGCAGATAATCCAGGTAAAAGCGCCCACTCTGATAGCTGTATTTGGCCGTAATAGAACGACTCAAGGCCAGCTGATTCCTCGCCTTGGCATACAGCAGATCATTTAAGTCAGTGGCCCCTTTTTCAAAACGAGTCTGCTCAATCACCTCGGTTTCACGAGTGAGTGCCAGCTCTGCTTCTGCAGAATAGTACTCATCAAGTGCCATTTCAATTTTTGTCACGGCTTCACTGAGTGACTTTTTCAATTCAAGTTCCGTTGTTACCTGCTCTCTGCGACTTTGCTGCTTCTGGATAACGGCGATCTGCTTCGATGTCCTTCGACTGCCAAAATCAAAAACAGTCCACTTCAGGTTCACCACCGCCTGCCAGGTCTCTTCGCTATTCCAATCACCCTCATACTTGTTGGAACTGTCATTGGGACCAAAGTTTTGTCCGTAATAGCCATTAAAAACCACCTGGGGGTAATACGCTGCGCTGCTCTTCTCCACAAGCATACCTTTTTTTTCCACCTCAAGAAGTACAGCACGATAACGATCGAGTTCCTGAATATTGGTCTTGTATGAAGTCCCGGTGCCAAATGGCGGCATCTCGAGCGCCAACTCTTCCAGATCATCGATGCGATCACTATTCAAAAGAGCACTGAGACTGGCCTTGAGTATTCTGATATTGCCATTCAACTTGCGTACCATCACTTTCGCATTTTCTTTGTCTGCAGCGGCCTTCAACTGCTCGACTCTTGCTTTTTTCCCCAGTTTCACCTCAAAAACGATAGCATCATAGAGGCTTTCTAGTGCCGCATGGTATTCACCCTGTGCTTCCTGCTGGGCGATAAGAGAAAGAATATTTACATAGAGAGCTTTCACATTGTAAATCAGCTGCTCTTTACTTAATTTCAGTGCTGCTCCAGCCATCTCCTGCTCCAGCACAGCAATATCCACCGAACGCTGCTGAGAAAATCCGGTGAACAGTGGTACTTCATACATAATCCCGGTGGAAAAGAGATCTTCCGTTGTAGGAACGGCGGTGGGATCGGTAAAAATTGATGCCGGAGTCAATGGAACCAAGGTACGGGGAAGATTATAGTGACCATAGGAGGCGACCAGATCAATCTTTCCAAAATTCTGCGATTTTTTGCTACTCAAGCCTTCTTCACTAAGCGCCTTATTCATTCGTTGTTTCTGCAACCCTGGATTTTGTTCAAGCGCCAGAGACACAGCCTCATCAATACTTAGGCCACTGCTTACTCCGGGATGAAACAGACAAACAGGAGCCAGCAAGCAGCTTATCAATACCTTTGTTTTTTTTATAAACACGTAGACACCTTTCATTGTTTTCCCTTCTCATTAGCCAGTGCGGAGGGGGCAGCAATGCCCTGTAAAATTGTCCTGACGATCATCTCTGTATACTCATCAATATCGACTACTTTTGAGCTGCCCTCTTCCACCTTTTCCATCACCGGAGCAAAGAGAAAACGAGATGCCATAAGAGTGGTCAACATGGGCGCTAAACAGGTAGGATGAATGGATTGTCCATTTTGGGCAGCAAGAGGTAGACAGAGCTCATGGTTTACAATCTCAACCATCTGCCTAGCCCACCCTGCCTTATATTCCAGTATTTCAGGGTCGTCGTGTGGAAGTTCGCTAATAGCAATCACCAGTGCACCCTGGTTCGCATTAAAATAACGAATGGCACCGCCAATAAAGCTTTTAAGCCTTACCTGCATATCCCCTTCCGCAACCAGTGTATCGTGTGCAATAGCCAGATATCCGGAGAAAAAATCATTGAGAATCTCTTTGAGCAATCCCTTCTTGCTGCCAAAAAAATAATTCACCATCGACAAATTCACTTCTGCTTCGGCCACCAGTTCCCGCATCCCTGTCTCAGCAAATCCATGGCGGGAAAACAGGGAAACAGCGGCTTGCTGAATCCGTATTTTGGAATCACTTTTATGTTGTTTTGTATTGTTGACTTTCATACAACTCCCAAATAAATCAAACGTTCGTTTGAGTCTTGGTGGAAATTACTTTCTTCTTGAAGATGTGTCAAACGATTTCCGTGCTCTCAGGCACCTAAGGGGCTGTATGAAAATAGTACTCTTTTACAGTCCCTAGGAGCAAAAGAACCCTATAATTACTCCTTAGGGTTCTCTGTTCTTTTTGTATCCAGCTACCATCTATAATAATTTTGACTACTCACAAAACTCAGCCAGTATTCCAAGAGGTGTGTAGAAGCCAGCCCCTGCTGGCGATTAGGAGGATAACGTTGTCTCGAATACTATCGTCCGCAGGGGCAAACGCCTACAATTACATACGTCTTCAAACTGTTACGTAGTTTGCATATTTGATGGCTGAGCTTCGTACCTGAAGTTTCCCGCTTTTATAGAGGGTACGATTTGGGATCAATCACAAGCGGGAA
>CAZDJE010000072.1:0-19223 GCA_964505715.1 uncultured Desulfocapsa sp.
CTTTAATCTGGCCATCGGGATAATAAAGCCTTTCTTCAAGTAAGCGTGGAACTTCAGTATTGAGTAGATCCTGCTGCTTATGTGTGTAATCTCCAAGCATGGACCGGCGGGAGTGGCATGGCGCGCAAAGTTCCACCTGTTGTCGGTTGTTTATTCCAGAGGTTGTTGCTAGTAATCCATCATCCTTAGGCCGTGCCATTTCCGGCAGCTTAGCCCAGGCAAGATGTTCTGACCCTGCACCGTGACAGGATTCACAGCCCACATTGATCTCTGCCCAGACGGTATCGTATTTCCCTGTTTGCGGATCATAATTTTTCTGCAGTTCTGTGGAGTGACAGTCTGCACACATGGAGTTCCAATTCTGGCCCTGATTGGTCCAGTAGATCCACTCTTCAGGGTCAAGTTTCAGATCTGGATAGAGGTGGAACCACTTTTTTTGCTTTACGTCCCAGGCAATGGGGAGGCACTGCATTTTGCCACCCGGAAAAGGAATTAAATATTGCTGTAACGGATGCCAGCCAAAGGTGTGGCTGATCTCAAATTCCGCCATTACGCCTTTTGGCCCCTGGGTGTAAACAAAAAAGCCGCCGTCTTTACGATAAAAGCGGGACTGCACTCCATCTTTTTCAAAGACTGTTTCGTTGAAATCACCAAGAACTGTTTCTTCGCTTGCCACGGCCATGGCCTTTGCATGATGGGAATCCTGCCACTCCTCGTACTCTTTTTTATGGCATTTGGCGCAGGCCTTACTGGTGACGAATGTTGGGTCCGGGACACCTGTTACAATGTCCTTTCTCTGCTGTTGTTTCAATCCGTAGAGCGGTAGAGACACAATGATAATAAGAGTGGCAATAACGCCGATGATTCTCCAGTACTGCATGAACTTATCCAAGCTCCTGAGGATAGGCCAGTTGATCAGCGGAAAAACCAGGCCGTCTGATGGGGTGACCAATATCAATCATGATACTCTTCTGCTCAAAGTTGATTGGATAGAGATCAAGAGCACGTGGTGCTGGAGACTTAAGGACACTGCCGTGACTGTCAAATATGGAAGCATGACAGGGGCACTCAAACTGATTTCGTTCTTCAATCCAGGGGACAGCGCAGCCAAGATGGGTGCATTTTCTGGAAATTGCGAGCATTCCACCATCGTCAAGACGACTCAGGTAGCAGTTTCCTGCATGAATAAAAGTAACGCTTCCGGGCAGAAAGTCTGAGAGATTTCCGGCTTCAATGATGTGGCTCTTGGAATCCTGTCCCGTTCCTTTTCTTCCGGAAACAAAAAAAGAGATCCCTCCGCTAATGAATTCGGCCAGTGCAACAAGGCCAAGTCCAATCCATATTTTAGTGAGGAAGCTTCTTCTTTGCGGATTTTTCATTTTTTCTACCATGGCAGGACCAGCCTCATTCCAGCACCTCTGAACCAGATACCTGTACTAGTCAAAGCAATAATAACCAGAAAAAAACTGGTAAAAATCAATTGGGGCATTCTTGATGGTTTCTCAGCTTCCCGCCCCCAAAAAGGAAGAAATAGCAAAAACAGACCAAAAGCAAGGGGCAGCACACACAACGCAAGAACAGGATGCATATGAAGCAGCAGTTCCTGCAGCCAGAGAAAATACCAAGGGGCCTTTACCGTTTCCGGAGTCAGGGCCGGGTTCGCCATCGCAGTAAGCGGTGCATCCACGAACATGGCAAAGAGCAGAAGAAAACAGGTCACCACAGCGGCAAAGGAAAGTTCCCGTACCAGCAGTTCGGGGACAACAGGAAGCATCTCTTCTTTGTTGCTTTTCTCGATCTTCACCCCTCCAGCTTTTCTGACACGCCAGAAATGGTAGAACATACAGAGAAGAAAAGCAAAGGGGAGAACCGTGGTATGAAAGGAGTGAAAGATGCTCAGGGTGGCCTCTGTTACCTCGGTTCCGCCAAGGACAAGTCTCTGCAGTAATTCGCCTGCAAGCGGAATATAGGCAAGCATTGAGCTTGCAATGGTAACGGCCCAGAAGGCCAGTTGATCCCAGGGCAAAAGATAGCCCGTGAAGTTGGCAGCAAGTACAAGAAGCAGGAGAAGAAGACCACTGTACCAAGTTCTTCGCCTAGGGGAAAAATAAGCAGCACCAAAAAAAACGCGCAGCAGGTGCAGACAAATAGTAACAACCAGAAAATGACCCGTCCAGTGATGTAGGTTGCGAATCAACTGCCCGAATAAGAGCTCTGTCTGAATATGCTGCACAGAAAGATACGCCTGTACAGGAAAAGGCTCATAAAAAAAATTCAGAAGCAACCCGGTCAGGAATTGCAGAAAGATCATTAAAGCTGCAGCACCGCCAAGCCCGTAGGTCAGAGTAAAACGCAGAGCCTTTGTCGAAATTTTCCGGGGCCGGATATGAAAAAAGAAATTCCTGTTCACTCTGTTCCGTGCTCCAGCTGTGCTTCCGTCTCTATCATAAATTGTTGGAACTTCAGGATGGCTGGTGATTTGGAATAGCGTGAAAGGGTGACTAGGCCATAATGGGTATTGAGTTCAGGAAGAGATATCGGCAGCAGGCTAATCTGTTGCCTAAAGATACTGTTATCTAAAACTGATTGAGTGATCAATCCAACCGCATCACTGCCAGTGACAATTTCAAAAAGTACTTTCAGGTAATCACATTGCAGGACAGCACAGGGTAACTCTTTTACATGATTTAACTGCAAGCCTGCCTCCTTGGCCATGGAGTATAGAAATGCTTTTGGAAGCCACATTACGGCCTGGGGATAGGAAAAAATATCCTTTAGTACCAGCCCTTTCTTTTTAACTAAGGGGTGGTCTGTGCGGCAGCAAAAATGAGCCTGTTGCTTGGGTAAAGAAATGATATTCAATTCTGATACATCTTTAATGATCCTGGTATCGGCAATAAAGATATCAAGCTCACGCTTGCGTAGTTTAGTTAGCAAATTTGGAGTACGATCAATAATTACCTGAACATTTACTTTGGGGAAATTCCTGCTGAAGAGTGCTAAAGCCTTACCCACTGAAATTTCCGCAGGGAAAGGGCCGCTTCCAATCACAAGTTCACCGGACTCCAACCCTTGCAGGAGAGACAGGTCCCGCTCCATCATCTGCATATCCCGCAATACCGGTTCTCCTCGCTGCAGAATATGTTCTCCAAAAACCGTAGCGACAACCTCCCGTTTTGAACGGTCAAAGAGCTGTACTCCAAGCCTGTTCTCAAGCTGAGAAATAGAACGGCTCAGTGCAGGCTGTGAAATGTTGAGTTCTTGTGCTGCCAGAGCAAAACTCCTCTGACTATTCAGCGCTCTGATCTGCTGCAGGTGGCGTACGGTGATTTCCATAACCAAAAGGTATCATAACAGTGTTATAAATGCACTAGACAAATTGTTCTATAGCGCATATAGTTGCCAGTAAGAATAGTTATTCTCATGTTGTTACTTAGAATTACAAAAAGGAGAGGTATATGAAATTGAAGCAAAAACTGCTTACTAGTCTGGCAGTGTCTGCAGCATTATTATTGTCTGCAGGACTGTCACAGGCAGCAGCTGAAAAACCCAATATCCTGGTTATCTGGGGTGATGACGTCGGTATGTATAATATCAGCGCTTACCACAATGGAATGATGGGGGGAAGAACTCCAAACATCGATCGTTTGGCCGATGAGGGAGCCATTTTCACCGACGCTTATGCCCAGCAAAGTTGTACCGCTGGTCGCGCCTCTTTTATCCTTGGACAACATCCCTTCCGTACCGGGCTGTTAACCATTGGTATGCCTGGTGCAAAACAAGGTATTATGGATAAAGATCCAACCATTGCAGAGTTGTTGAAAAATCAGGGCTATGTCTCCGGACAATTTGGTAAAAATCATCTGGGTGATCGTGACGAACATCTACCCACCGCCCATGGCTTTGATGAGTTTTTCGGCAACCTCTATCATCTGAACGCAGAAGAAGAGCCTGAAAGTGAATTTTACCCAAAAGATCCTGAATTTGTAAAAAAGTTTGGTCCAAGAGGTGTACTGAAGGTTACAGCGGACGGTAAAATCGAAGATACCGGACCACTAACCACGAAGCGTATGGAAACCGCCGATACAGAGTTTCTGAATGGCAGTCTTGACTTTATCGAAAGGGCACACAAAGCAGGAAAGCCTTTCTTTATCTGGCATAACTCCACTCGTATGCATGTCTGGACCCACCTTAGTGAAAAGTATAAGGGGAAATCCGGTTATGGCATGTATGCAGACGGTATGATGGAACTTGACGATGGTGTTGGTGTCCTGCTCGACAAGCTTGAAGAGCTCGGTATTGCTGATAATACAATTGTTATATTTAGTACCGACAACGGCGCTGAAAAATTCACCTGGCCCGATGGCGGAACCATCCCATTTCGTGGTGAGAAGGGGACTACCTGGGAAGGTGGCTTCAGGGTACCGCAGATGGTCAGGTGGCCCGGACACATTAAGCCCGGCACGGTCATCAACGATATCTTTTCACAGGAAGACTGGATGCCTACTTTGTTGGCTGCAGCCGGTGAACCAGATGTTAAGGAAAAGTTGCTGACAGGATATAAAGCCAACGGTAAAACATTTAAGGCGCATCTTGACGGCTATGACCAGACAGATCTACTTACAGGTAAAGGTCCCGGTAAACGAAATGAGATCCTCTACTTTGATGCTGGCGGTAATATGAACGCTCTTCGCTATAAGGATTGGAAGGTTCATTTCGCTATTATGGAAGGTGCAATCAATGAAGCATACCGAAAAACACCAAGCTGGCCACTGATCGTCAATCTGAGAATGGATCCCTTTGAGGTTGGTCCGGATGCTGCGTTGTATATTCGTAACTTTTACGCAGATCAGATGTGGATGTTTGTACCTGCACAGGCCTATGTTTCCAAGTTTCTTGAGACCTTCAAGGAGTTTCCACCAACAGAAGGCGGCTCTCTGAGCGTTGATGCGGTTCTCGATAAAATGAAACAGGCATCAAGCCGTCAGTAGGATTTACGTAAACAGGTTAGTGCCTTATACGATCTTCCCGTGTGTTTTTGGAAAGAACTTGTAAGGTACTCTTCCCCTCAGTAGGGTACTGAAAAGAGTACCGGATTATCGTTCCTCACTGATGTTTATTTGTAAATCTGTTCCCCTGCTACATCCGGCGCTGTCATACTGGATGTAGCTTTTTGATTCCATACCAGGGCAATAACGTGACTACACTCGCTTCAATCAAAGAATTACAAGCCTGCATGGGCCAGAGCATCATCGGCCAGCAGCAGGTAATAAACAGCCTTATATTGGGACTTCTTGCCAATGGTAATCTGCTTTTGGAGGGACTTCCCGGTCTTGCCAAAACCAGAGCGGTAAATAGCATGGCCAAAAATCTGGCTGCCGGACTTTCCCGTATCCAGTTCACTCCGGACCTTCTTCCTTCAGATATTACCGGAACAGAGATGTATCATAGTTCCGGCGGCAAGGATATGCTGGAGTTTCAGCCTGGCCCCATCTTCAGTAACCTTATCCTGGCCGATGAGATTAACAGGGCGCCGGCGAAGGTTCAGGCAGCACTGCTTGAAGCCATGGAAGAACGGCAGGTTACAGTGGCGGGTAAAACGCATAAAATGGAACCGTTGTTTATGGTTCTTGCCACCCAGAATCCCATCGAGCAGGAGGGAACGTATCCTTTGCCTGAAGCGCAGATGGATAGATTTCTGATGCATGTACGAGTGGATTATTCAAGCGATGAAGAGGAGCTTGAAATCATCCGTTTGGTACGAGGCGAAATGTCCGGAGAAAAACAAGAAGAGCAGAGTGCGATCTCCCAGGATGTTATCTTTGCTGCCCGTAAGGAGATTGCCAAAATTCACTCTTCTGAAAATGTAGAACGCTATATCGTTAGCCTAGTCAGTGCCACCCGTTATCCTGAAAAGTATGACGAACAACTGGCTCAATGGATCGAAGTGGGAGCAAGTCCACGCGGCAGTCTGGCACTCGATAAATGTTCACGAGTTCATGCCTGGCTTGCAGGGCGGGACCATGTTACTCCAGATGATATACGCGCAGTTGTCCATGATTGTCTGCGGCACAGGTTGATCCTCAGTTATGAAGCAAATGCCGAGGGTATGAGTGCTGACAAGGTGATTGATGCAATTATTAAATTAGTTGCCGTGGCCTGATTAATGATCAAGGACAAAAGCGCCCCCGGAGTCCATGTGGCTCTCCAGGACCTGATTCGCCTTCAGTATCAGGCGACAGGGTTTAGTTTTCTTCCACGGCAGCCGGTTCACTCTCTCCTTTCCGGTCGTCATCGTTCACGGTTACGTGGGCGCGGCCTGGATTTTGAAGAGCTGCGTCAATACCGACCGGGTGATGATATTCGTACCATGGACTGGAAGGCCACCAAACGATGTGGGGAACCTTATGTTCGTGTCTTTACCGAGGAGCGTGAACGACCCGTTTTGCTTCTTGTCGACCAGCGCATCTCCATGTTTTTTGGCTCACAGCTGAATATGAAATCAGTAACAGCTGCCGAAACTGCCGCTCTTGCCGCCTGGAGGGTTGTGGATACAGGAGATAAAGTTGGAGCCATTGTTTTTAATGATCAGGAAATTCGAGAGATAAAACCCCGGCGCAGTAAAAAAACAGTGATGCAGATTTTACAGCGGATCGTTGAACAGAATAACGCATTATCTGTTGATAGCGGTGTTGAGTCCAACAATGAAATACTTGATAAGGTTCTGGAAAAGGCGGTACTTCGAGCTGGCCATGACTACCTTGTCTGCGTTATCAGTGATTTCTCTGGTATCAGTGCTAAGAGTCTGCACCATGTTAAACAGCTGGCCCGGCATAACGATGTTATGCTTCTCCCGATATATGATCCACTTGCCAAAAAACTGCCGACAAACAGAAGTTTGATTATCAGCGATGGCAGTAAACAGATTTTGCTGGATTCCAGAAAAAATCATTTACAGAAGCGTTTCCCTGAATTCCTGCAAGGTCGAGTGCAAACTTTGAGTGATGCGCTGGATAAATTTGGAGTCCCTGTTTTACCTCTCCACACTGCTGAATCAGTTGCCCTGCAGATCAGGACAATTCTGGGATACAAGCCTGGTAAACAATCCGCTTTTGGAAAAATAGCGGTAAGGGGCTCGAGATGAATGCATCCAGCCTTCAGAATCTCCATGATATCATTGTGCCACAACCTGTGGCCTGGTTCCCGCCAGCTTCTGGCTGGTATGCTCTGAGCTTTAGTCTCTTTCTACTGGGAAGCTGGTTTCTGGTGAAAAAATATCTATTGTGGAAACGCAACAAATACCGACGTGAAGCTCTGCTGGAACTGTCCGAATTAAAAAATCGGCTGGCTGACAGGGGCATGTATGGACAACTTCTTCCCCAAATACCAAGGCTAGTTAAACGTACGGCTATAGTAGCCTACGGAAGAAATATGGTTGCATCCTTAAGCGGTGATGACTGGCTCAACTTTCTCGATATTACCGGATCTACCAAACTTTTTAGCAAAGAAGGTGGACAACTGTTAACTGACTGCTCCTATCAATCAGTTGCTAAGCTGGATCAGTTCACCAGCAAACAGGTAACAGATCTTCACAAAGCTGTTTTGCACTGGATCCGAAAACATCAAACTTCTTTCCCTTTAACAGGTCATACAAGCATATGAATAATTATCTCAGAATCATCTGTTTTTCTCTTCTGCTGGCAGGACTGCCCCAGTTACTCTTTGCAACAGACTCAACCGAAATTGTTGCAGAGCATAATTACACACTCCTCGATGGTGAGTGGCAGCGAACAGATGGCAACTACATTCTCAAAGTCAAAGATGCACAAACAGATGGTAAGGTAACAGTGGAATATTTCAATCCCAAGCCTATCCATGTTGAGCAGGCAGAAATTAGTATACAGAAGCAGCTGATGAAGGTTTTTGTTCAGTTGCAGGATACTGGCTATGAAGGCTCCACCTATACCCTCTACTATTATGCAGAAAAGGATGCTTTGGCCGGCTTTTACTATCAGGCTGCACTGGATAGAACATATAAAGTGATCTTTATGAGGGTGGACAAGTAAACCTGATGTTTTCCTTTAGCTATATATGGGTTTTTCTCCTCCTGCCGCTGCCTCTTGTCCTTCGAAAATTGGCAAAGCCGTATCAGGAGGAAAGAGTGGCAGTTCGGACCCCTTTTTTTGATGAACTTGCCGAACTGTCCGGGCAGGTTCCGGGAAGTGGCTCCATTGTTCGGCAACAGCCATTACTGCGTCAGCTTATTACTGTTTCCTGTTGGATCCTGCTGCTAAGCGCCTTTGCCAGACCACAATGGATTGAGATGCCAGTTATTAAAGAAATCCCTACTCGTGATCTTTTGCTGGCTGTGGATCTGTCCGGTTCCATGCAAACCGAAGACTTCACCTCAAAGGAGGGGAAGAGAGTTAGTCGTCTGGCTGCGGTCAAAGAGGTGCTGGATAGTTTTCTTTCGCGTCGTAAGGGGGATCGGGTGGGATTGATCTTTTTTGGGTCGGCACCTTTTATCCAGGCACCCTTCACTGAAGATACAGAACTCTGTCGTGAACTACTGGCAGAGGCGCAAGTGGGAATGGCTGGCCCAAAAACTGCGTTTGGTGATACCATTGGTCTTGCTATCAATATGTTTAAAGAGAGTACGGTTAAGGATAAACTGCTCATTGTTCTCACCGACGGCAATGATACTAGTTCCAAGGTGGAGCCGGTCAAGGCGGCACAGATTGCCAGCGACAATGATATTACAATCTACACTGTTGCCGTGGGCGATCCCGAGGCCGTGGGAGAAGAAAAACTGGATGAAAAGACATTGCAAAGTGTGGCGAGCGCAACGGATGGATATTTTTTCAGAGCCGAAGATCGGGTAGAACTGGAAAAAATCTATGAAAAAATAGATGATTTAAGTAGTCACAAAATTGAAACAATGAGCTATCGTCCCCGCATTGATTTGTATTACTGGCCCCTGGGATTGGCCATTGTGTTGAGTTTGCTTATGCATGGATTACGTGCTGTGCAAACCAGACGCGCAGGAAGAGGAATAAACTGATGCAATTTATCGGCAGCTTCCATTTCCTTCGTCCTTGGTTGTTGAGCCTGCTGGTTCCGGCGTCTGTCTTACTGTGGTATGCGTGGAAGAGCCAAAATGACAGTCGGAGCGGGATGCAGTCACTTATTGCTCCTCATCTGCTGGAGCATTTGCTGATTGCCGGAAAAAAACAGGAAAAACTCCGTCCGCTGTATCTGCTGGCAGCGTTCTGGTGTATTGCTATCATTGCCCTGGCTGGTCCTTCCTGGCAGAAAGAACCTTCTCCTTTTACAGAAGATACCGCAGGGCTTGTTATTGCTCTGAAAGTTACACCTTCCATGCTGGCCCAGGATATTCAGCCTTCACGCTTGGAGCGTGCCACTCAGAAAATCCATGATCTCCTCAAATTGCGGCCCGGCGCTAAAACTGCGCTTATTGCCTATGGAGGGAGTGCCCATCTAACCATGCCGCTCACCGTGGATCCAAATATTATTGATATGTTTGCTCAGGCATTATCACCTGATATTATGCCGGAGACCGGTGACGCTACAGCAGATGCTCTTCAACTTGGCGCTTTAGTTCTTGCAAAAGCCCAAATTCCCGGCTCCATCCTGTTGATTACAGACCAGATAGCAGGGGATCAGAGGGGAGAGATGCTGAGTTTTCACCAAAAGTCAGATATTCCGGTACACATCTATGCAATTGCTGCTGACAAGGGGGCAACTGTTCCTCAAGGTAGCCCGCCTGCTCCAGCTCTTGATCGTGATAATTTGCAGAAAACAGCAGATGCAATGGATGCCAGTTTGACCATTGTTTCTCCTGATGATGGTGATGTCAGAAAACTGAGCCAGCGCATTACAACCAGCCTCTCGGCTGCAAAACAAAACCAGGGTGAGCGCTGGCAGGATGCGGGGTACTGGTTGTTGCCATTATTGCTTATCCTGGCACTTCTTTTCTTTAGGCGCGGGTGGATTGTTGTTTATGAGTAATCTGCATAAATATATACGGCCGGGCATACTACTGCTGATGTTTTTATCATTTGGCTATGCTCTTTTTAGCGTTAATTGGGCATTGGGGAATTTATTTATCACTCCGGACCAGCAGGGGCGTGTGTTGATGGGAAAACAGAATTTTAAGTCCGCTGCCGAAGTCTTTCAGGAACCGATGCAGCGCGGGACTGCCCAGTATCGAAATGGTGATTTCAAGGCAGCCGCAGCAACTTTTGGTAGAGATGGTTCAGTGGAAGCTCTGTATAATCGCGCGAATGCTCAGCTGATGGCGGGGAAATATGATGCTGCCATTGCAGGCTACGAAAAGAGCTTATCTTTAAAACCTGATTGGCTGGAGGCGGAAGAGAATCTTGCCCTAGCCCGTGCCAGAAAAGAAAAGATGGCTCCACCGGATGATGATGCTGGTGGTACAGATGGAATGCTTAGAGCCGACGAAATCGTTTTTGATAAACGTGCCGCAAAAAATCCCAATGGGCAGCAAGATACGGTTCAGGGAAGTGAGCAGATAACAGATCTGGAGATGCGGGCCATGTGGCTGCGGCGTGTACAGACTCAACCTGTAGATTTTTTGCGAGCCAAGTTTTCTTATCAGCATGCGATGGGGCAGGAGGCCGTGGAAACGAAATGATTGCCGTACGGACTCTTATATTCACCCTTATCGTATGCTTTGCTGGCGTACCCATGTCCACTGCAGGGCCTCGTCCCGCCTTTATTAAAACAGAACTGAAACAGAACGAAAAGGTCTGGCCGGGACAGCAGCAGGTTCTCTCCATAAAACTCTACACAAGCACTTCTTTTTCCGGCTCAACCCGTTTTGAACTGCCGGAAGTATCTGGCCTGCTTATGATGGAAAGTGAGGACCGCCCACTGCTTGGTACAGAAAAAGTTGATGGCAGTACCTATATTTTTAAACAGCATGAAATTCTGCTGTTTCCCTGGAGATCAGGCAGCCTGGCAGTACCGTCCTTCACTGTGGAATTTGCTTTTCAAACGGCTGAAGAAAAAGTTGCTGAACAGAACTTCAGTACCCATAAACTGCAGTTTAGGGTTCAGGCAATTCCCGGTGCAGATCCTCATAACCCGGTGATTACCACCAACGATTTTCAGGTTAAGGATCACTGGCAGCCGACTCCCGGAAAGTCCAAAACTGGTGATGCATTTACAAGAACAGTAACCATGACCGCCAATGACCTTCCAGGTATGGCCTTTCCTCCTCTTGCACTACAAAAAGTTAACGGGCTGGGCCAATACACAAAGCAGCCGCAGGTAGCAGATACAATGCAGCGGGGAGACTTTACCGGAAAACGTATCGAGACAATCAGTTATGTGTGTGAGCAGGAAGGCAGCTTCACCATTCCTGCACAGCAAATACAGTGGTGGAATCCGGGAACAGAGGTCCTGAAGCATATTGTTCTCAAAGAGGTACAACTAGAAGTACTTGCAAATCCTCTTCTGCAGCAGGACAGTCCAGTGGATAGGTCGGTTTCAAAAAGAGAGCCGTTTCCTTGGAAGTGGCTACTGTCGATTACTCTTTTCTTGGTTGTCTGTATGGCTGGTGCCTGGTTCTATCATAGAAGAAAGCCGCGTGAGCCGCAAGTACCGGACAAGGTGGAGGAATTTTTCCAAGAGTTCCAGCAGAGTGCCACTTCAGGCGATGCTGCTGCAACCATGCGGGCTCTTTGCCACTGGCTTGCTTACAGTACCCTAATCGGTAATTCCGGTAGTCTTTCACAATTTGTCCAGCTGGCAGAGGATCCGAAGCTGAGTGAGGAAATTGAAGCTCTTGAAACAACACTGTATGGCAGGGAAGAAAAACGAGCATGGTCTGGAGACAGACTTTACAGCGCAGTCCTGCGGGCAAGAAAGAAACTGAAACAGCATGAATCTCATGGCGTGCAGCATAGTCTGCCTGCCTTGAACCCATAATGGAAATGATCTTGATTGTGAGAAATAGAATAAATATGAAGAAGCTATTATTGCTAAGTGTCATGAGTGTGAGCTTGGTGTTACCAAGCTTTGCACAGGCTGAAGGATGGGAGTACGAAGTTGAATTGTACCTTCTGGCAACAGTAATTTCTGGAGATACGAGCATTGGCCGTGCCACCGGAGCTGAAGTGGATGTGGATTTTCATGATATTCTGGAAAAGTTAAGCATGGCTGGCATGGTGCACTTTGAAGCGCATCACAAAAGTGGTTGGGGAACTGCACTGGATTACAGCTTTATGGATTTACGGGATGATATTTCCGGTCCACAGGACGGAGTGGCAGATTTTAAAGTGCGGCAGGGAGTATTGCAGGCAGACCTACTGTACCGGATCCCTTTGGGTACTGGTACCTTTGATTATCTCGGTGGTATCCGCTGGTGGGATAACGATTTCAAGGTAACTGTTGACCCGGCCATTTTGCCCGGCTCAGCCACAGTAAGCAAAAGAGAAGACTGGGTGGATCTGTTTGTGGGAGGCCGCTGGATAACTCCAGTAAGTGAAAGATGGAAATTTATCTTGCGTGGAGATGTCGGCGGATTTGGATTGGAGGCTGATTTTACAGCCAGCGTTACTGTCGGCCTAAAGTATGCCATGACTGATTCCTGGCTTCTGGATATAGGCTACAAGGGAACCTGGGTTGACTACGAAACCGGAACAAAAGGGAAGCCCGGTTATTTTTCCTATGACACTGTTACCCATGGGCCGTTGCTGGGTGTGATTTATACGTTTTGAAATAACGTCCCCTTTATTGGGTAGCAGAGCTTGCCTGCGTTGAATGCTTCCCAAAAGAAGGATTTTAAAAAATCGAGCATTAAATGGAATTTTATATAAACAGCATAAGTTGATAGTAGTTACCATTAATAAAAAGGGAGGTTCTATGAAGCTAAAACGAAAATTTTTAACGGGGCTGGCATTTTCTGCAGTGATGTTATTATCCACAGGGGCTGTATATGCGGCCACTGGTGACAAACCCAATATCCTGGTAATCTGGGGTGATGATATTGGACAATCCAATATCAGCGCCTATACCCATGGTATGATGGGCTATCAGACTCCGAATATTGATCGTATTTCTAAAGAAGGCATGACCTTTACCGATTACTATGCGGAGCAGAGTTGTACCGCAGGCCGATCCTCCTTTATCATGGGACAATCTGTTTTCAGAACCGGACTTTCCAAAGTTGGTTTACCAGGGGCTAAAGAGGGTATGCAGGTTGAAGACCCAACCATCGCCGGCTTGCTCAAGGCACAAGGCTATGCCACCGGCCAGTTTGGAAAAAATCATCTTGGAGATCGGGATGAGATGCTGCCCACCAATCATGGTTTTGATGAATTTTTCGGGAATCTCTATCATCTCAATGCTGAAGAGGAACCGGAAAATGAAGATTACCCGAAAGACCCTGAATTTCGCAAAAAATATGGTCCCCGTGGCGTTATTAAATCCTTTGCCGATGGCAAGATTGAAGATACCGGACCGCTTACTAAAAAACGGATGGAAACCGTGGATGATGAGACCGCAGATGCGGCCATTGATTTTATGCAACGCCAGGTTAAGGCGGGAAAACCCTTTTTCCTTTGGTGGAGTGGCACTCGGATGCATTTCCGCACCCACGTAAAAGAAGAACTGCGTGGCATTTCCGGCCAGGATGAGTATTCCGACGGCATGGTTGAGCATGATATGCACATTGGAAAATTTCTAAAAGCACTGGATGAGCTCGGTATTGCCGACAACACCATAGTATTCTACTCTACGGATAACGGGCCCCATATGAATAGCTGGCCCGATGCCGCCATGACACCTTTTCGTGGTGAAAAGAACACAAACTGGGAAGGTGGCTGGCGTGTTCCTGCCATGGTCCGTTGGCCTGGCAATATCAAGGCCGGAGTCTGGTCAAATGAAATTATGCACCATATGGACTGGCTGCCTACTTTTCTGGCTGCAGCTGGCGATCCTGACATCAAAGAAAAGCTTAAAAAAGGTGGCGTTTCTGCAATTGAGAGAACGTATAAAGTACACCTTGACGGCTACAATTTCCTTCCCTACCTCACTGGTCAGGAAGAAAAAGGTCCCCGCCATGAAATATTCTATTTTTCTGATGATGGTGATCTTACCGCCCTTCGCTACGATGCTTGGAAACTCGTTTTTATGGAACAACGAGCGACAGGTACTTTGAAACTGTGGGCAAACCCTTTTACCCCGCTGCGGATACCTTTAATCTTTAATCTGCGTCGAGATCCCTATGAGCGAGCTCAGTTGACATCAAACACCTACTATGACTGGGTGATAGATCGTGTCTTTTTACTGGTACCGGCACAGGCCTATGCAGGAAAATTCCTGGAAACTTTTAAGGAATTCCCACCACGTCAGAAACCCGCCAGCTTTAGTCTGGAAAGGGTGATGGATACACTTTCTCAACCCGGTGGTGCACATTAGCCTGAGGCTAGAGTGAAAAGATCTTCAGTTCGTTTGTATTATCACCCTGCTTAGTATGTGACCATACCGGGCAGGGTGTTTTCGTTTTCAAGAGATATTAATGTATTTTATGAATCAACAAGGGAATAAATATGAAACAAATTAAATTTTTTAACCTCCTTCTGTTGCTGTCGATTTGTTTGATTGCAACTCCCGCATGGACTCAAAATGACCCGTTGCCTTCCTGGAATCAAGGATCAAGTAAGGCTGCTATCACAGCATTTGTGACAGCCGTAACCGATAAATCTAGCTCCGATTATGTGCAACCTGGTGAGCGTGTTGCAGTCTTCGACAACGATGGTACTCTCTGGGGGGAACAACCTGCTTACTTCCAGTTGTTTTTTGCCATGGATCGGGTGAAAGAACTGGCCGCAGAACATCCGGAATGGAAAACGCAGCAACCTTTTCAGGCAGTCCTTGAAGGAGATATGAAAACCCTTGCCGCATCGGGTGAAAAGGGATTACTCGAACTGATAATGGCAACGCATGCAGGTATGACAAGTGATGAATTCACAGAAGTTGTTAAAAAGTGGCTACAGACTGCTAAACATCCCACTCTAAACAAACCGTATACTCAGCTGGTCTACAAGCCAATGCTTGAGCTGTTAAACTACCTGCGGGCCAATGATTTTAAGACTTTTATCGTTTCCGGTGGTGGTATTGAATTTATGCGTCCCTGGACTGAGGAAGTTTACGGGATTCCGCCCGAACAGGTTGTGGGCAGTTCAATTGTTACCAAATTTGAGATGCGGGACGGAAAACCAGTTCTGATCCGTGAAGCAAAGGTGAACTTTAATGATGATAAAGCTGGAAAACCTGTTGGTATCAACCAGCATATCGGACGTCGTCCAATTTTTGCCTTTGGCAATTCCGACGGTGACTTGCAGATGCTGCAATATGCTACCCTTGGTAGCACAGGAAAACGTTTTGCAGGAATTGTTCATCATACCGATGGCGAACGAGAGGTAGCCTATGATCGTGACTCACATATCGGACGTCTGGATCAGGCACTTATCGAAGCTGAAGCGAATGGCTGGACTGTAGTGGATATGAAAAAAGAGTGGAAGGTGATTTACCCTTAAACTGTTGAGTCTTTTTGCGGTGAAGTAGCTGCACCCCCTCCTTAATAGATCAATTCTTCTGATACTTTGAGACAGTTGAAGTATCAGAAGAATTGAATTGTCCATCTTTCCAATGCCAGCTCTGCATGCCCTTCGTAAATTTAGTGCTGCTCATAAAGGTTATTAGTAACCAACACTATTTCAAAGTACCCACAGGTTGTTGTCTTCGGGCCATAACCATTAGTCCTGAACTAACCAGCTAGGATTTCATTATTTCTCGGGGCTATGAGGTAAAAGTGGTCGCCAATTACATTGACATAGCCAGTAGTCATTGTTCTACTGCGGTGTTGTGTACCGCTTGCATATTCAACAGTTACGATATGTATCTGAATATGTTGAGGGAAGCACCCTAAAATATTTCATTTTTTAAAAATCTAGTTAGACGAAGGGTTCGTTTAACAACCGATTCACAATTAAGCTTCATTGCTTTCCCATAACAATAATGAAATGAATAAATCTAGATACGAAGTCCCTGAATTTAAAGAAAAATATGGTCATTTGTTAACTGGCCTAGAGAGTGTTCTTGATATTTTGCATGAAGGAATTTGCATAAGTAATGCGCAGGGTGAGATCATAAAAATGAATCCGATGTATGAACGGTTGTCTGGTGTGTCACCAGAGGCGATGCTTGGTAAAAAAGTAAGCTATCTTAATAGCGAAGAGGGGGTTTTTGATAAAGCCGAGCCAAATGCCGAACAGGTGGAGAGAAAAAAAGGCATTTTTATGGGGGCGGTAAGCCCACTCATTCTTAAATCAAAAAGACAAGCAAATTCCATTCAACAAATTAGTGATGGAAGGAGAAACCTCTTGCATGGTTATCCTATACTCAATGATGCAGGTGAAGTTGAGTTAGTTGTGACCTTTGTTCGCGATATTAGACAAATTACATTATTTAAAGAACAAATGGCATATCATAAAGATATCCTAGAAAATTTTAGGCTTGATATACGCACAGTTGAACCAGAGCAAACGAACGATTCATCGCTTGTGGTAGAGAGTTCAGAGATGCAAGGCGTAATGGCTCAGGTGAAAAAAATAGCACCAACAGACGCAACTGTATTGATCCTGGGTGATACTGGTGTTGGCAAGGGAGAGATTGCCAAACTAATACATGCACAAAGCACCCGTGCGAATAAAGTATTTTTTAAAGCCGATTGTACCAGCATTCCGGAAAGTCTGGTCGAGTCTGAACTTTTTGGTTATGCCTCGGGAGCATTCTCCGGTGCGAAACGTGAAGGTAAGCTGGGCTATTTTGAATTAGCGGCTGATGGAACTATTTTTATTGATGAAATTGGTGAGTTACCCTTTCCTATGCAGAGTAAGCTACTCCGCTTTCTGCAAGACCAAGAAATCATGCAAGTTGGCAGTATCACGCCTAAAAAAATAAATACCCGAATAATTGCAGCAACCAATGTTAACCTCGAAGAAGCAGTTGCTAATGGCAAATTCAGGCAAGATCTTTACTATCGTCTCCATGTTAGTGTATTACGTATCCCTACGTTGCAGGACAGAATCATGGATATTCAACCGCTTGCGGAGTTTTTCTTGCAACGCTACAACAACAAGTATCGTAAACGAGTATCTTTTTCTGATGAAGCATTGAAAATTCTCTTAAAGCACAGTTGGCCTGGAAATGTTCGCGAATTGCAGAATATGATTTTGGGACTTGTTATTACAATTGATTCGAATACCATCAATCCTATTGATTTGCCGCACTTAATGCCTAGAGAAAGCAAAGAACAAGATTATGTGAAATCGGATTTCCCAAACAAAATTCATGCTGGCGAATCGTTAAAAGAGGTTATGGCTGGTATTGAATATGAAATTTTGCAGCAAGCTATGGAAGAATACGGATCCATGTCAAAAGTTGGAAAACTCTTTCGAGTTGATAGAACGACAGTTTCACGTAAACTGCGTTCTGGAGAGATGAAATCGCTTAATGCTGGCTGAATGTTTGTTATCCAGTTTCGTGCCACCCTCCCCTAGATTCCCGCCTCCTAGGGAATGACAGACAAAAATTGCTGAGCTTTGTGCGTCATCAGAAAATGATATGAGTTGCTCTCTTTTCTCCTGTTCAACAGTGCTAGATACATAGAACTGAGAAAATTTCAGTCAAAAATAGCGTAGTTCATACGTAATTATGTTGTCATTCCGATTGGTGGTATCATTTTATGGATGGCCAATCTCTCCTTAATTTTGCTCTGTTGCACTGAGTTTTCGCTTTCATCTTATAACTCACAACGGGAGTAGAACAGAGACTGGCTGTGCAGGACTGCGCGGGGTGCGTTTTTGCACGACCAGCAACACTGCTGAATAACAGGTTATTTATCCCCCACGTGTGTTTTTGCCTCATTTTATCTGTGGTAGCCAACAACCCATAAAAAACTCCGATGCATCTTTTTCCTTTAATCACTTTAAAAAACAGTAAGTTGACTGTTTTGCTTGGTGCTTTTGTTTTGTGGCATGCATTATGCTTTACCTTGGGTAAGCTCGCCCAGAAAACTGGTTATTATGCTTAGATAGCATCTTTATCTTAAATTTGCCTTCTATAGCCCCTTATTAATTGATTGAATTTCTTGGAGGAATTGCAGAATGAAAAGTTTTACTCGTATAGGCGTATTAGCGTGTTTGTTGATCGTAACAATCTCCGTTCCAGCCATAAGCGCTGAAAAAGTTCTAAAGTTAGGTACGACTGGAAGGCTAGGAATGCCTATCGGTGATGCCATTGATCAGGCTTTGATTCCAACACTTGAATCGGCTTCCGGTGGCAAGATGACTGTTGAGCCACACTACCGAAAATCTCTTTGCGCTGAGCAAAAATGTGGTGAACAGGCGAACCAAGGATTAATCCAACTCTGGACAAGTTCAACTGCAAATTATGGTAGTTTCGGAACAGCCTTAGCTATCTTTGACTTACCCTATATTTTCAATACCATTGAAGATGCAGATAGAATTACAAAAGAATGGCTCGGAGAAGCTCAAAGCAAAGTTGCTGCCGAAACAACAGGCCATATCCCTCTCTCTATTTATTCCAGTGGAGGGTTTCGCCAGCTGGGTAACGCTGCCAAACCTATACATACCCCAGCTGACATGAAGGGTATAAAATGGAGAGTTACCAAGAGCCCTATTGAATATACCTTGATTAAAAGTTGGGGTGGAGTACCTGTTCCTTATGATTGGGGCCAGTTGTATCAAGGCTTGCAGTCTGGAGTCGTAGAGGGTCAGTATGTTGCAATACCATGGCAGGAAGTCGCCAAACTATATGAGGTTGCCAAATACTACACAGAAATTGGTGGTTCATGGTCTGGTAATGTTTTGTCTATGGATATAACTCAGTATAACCAACTTAGTGAAGAAGAAAAAACCTGGCTACACGAAGCTGCCGACGCTTTTGGCAAGTCTGTTGGTAATTTTGATAAAAAATGGGTTTTAGATGGCACTAAAGCAATAAAGAAAGATATCAAAGAGTGGTACGTACCAACTGAAGCTGAAATGGCATTATGGCGTAAAGGTGCTATCGGTGCCTGGAAAGCCGCAAAGGGTACTTTTGACCCAGTCCTTGCTGAACGTGTTCTCGCTGAACAGGGTTTGGAT
>CAZDJE010000073.1:0-19209 GCA_964505715.1 uncultured Desulfocapsa sp.
TTGTCAGCCATGATGTTCTCCTTTACCTGTTTTTTAATACTGCTTAATAAGTAAATAGTTTAATGAATTGCTGGTTTCTATAATTCAATTAAAGAACCAATCATCATGCCTATACTGTAAGCAACTGATAGTAGGAGTCAATGGGTGTAAAAGAGGGGTTCAATGGTAGCCAAGACTATCATTTGTAGGGGCGGGGATATGTGAAGTACTATTGGAGGAGGCATCGTTTGTCTGTTCCATGTGATAAGTTACCAAGTAATTCAGGGAGTGGTCTTTGTCGTTCTCTTTTTAAGGTGATAGATCAGATTCAAAAGTTTCATATATTCCTCCTGGGTGAGTTTGTGTTCTGAGTAGAGTGCAGAACCAAAAATTGTGGCGAACTCATGGCATAGTGGATCTTCCAGCTGAATTGCTAGCTCATGAAGGCCAACATTTTCGGGAATGGATTGTCCCTTGTATTTTTTACGAATGGCACTGTAGTAGTGTTTTAAAAGCCGTTCTTCCTTGCTACTTGTTTTCCATCGAACTCCCTGCCATATGACGAATATTCCCAAAGTGATCCAGAGTAGAGGATAGAAATCCTGCCAGGTTATTTTCCAGTTTTTTCGAAATGAACGGAGATTTTTTCCGGTGTTTCGCACTAGCTGGAATTGCTTCTGAAAGTCGTAGGTAATAACAGCCTGGGTCCAGAAATAGTCGATGCTATCAAAGGCTTTTCGCAGCAATGAAAGTTCTGATTGTCTTTGGTTCAAAGTGGATTCGGCATGATTTTGGGCAAGCCGTGTGGGGTCAATACGAGTCCACTTTGAATCAACCAAGCCTCCACCCAGACGTGGGCCATATCTTCTGTTACCTGATAGTAGTCCCCCAAATTGTTGTAATTTCCTCCCAAGTAGCCTCCAACCAGTCGAGCCGGGACATCGGCCATGCGCAGGAGAAGAGCAAAAGAGGAGGCAAAAAATTCACAATAGCCACGTTTCTTTATGAAGAGAAATTCTTCCATCGGACTCTCAGAGCCGGGAAGGTCGGTATTGGCGTAGGTTAGATTTTGTTGCAGAAAAAATTGTTTGAGCAGCTCAATCCGTTCTTTTGCTGAACCTCCTTCTTTCCGAATTGTTTTCGCCGTCTCGAGAAGACGTGGAGAAAGCAGAGGTGGAACTTTAAGGTAGAATGATTCATCAATAGTATCCAACATTTGCAATGTTCCGCCGATACGGGATGTGACTTCTATCTTGGCGTTTTTGTTCAGAGCTCTTTTTGCAAGAAATACCTGGTCACCGCTTTTACGATGGGGAATTCCGGAAAGAGAGAAGGGGAGATCAAGCCCGAACAGAAACGTATTGTCTTTCGTTGGAAGATAGAGAGTGCATTGTACTGTTTCTCCTCCGGTGACGATGACTTTTTCCTGGGGAAGATCGGTGCGACTCCAGGTTGTCGAGTCAATGGTGTTAAGGACAGTCCCCCGCCAGTACAGCGTCTCTCGCGGTAGTATGGGACATTGGGCACGGAAAGCCAATGTTTTGAGTGCAGCCAGGCTGGAGATACTGCCTGGTTGCACTTTATCACTGAAGCCTGCTGTTGCAGAAACAGTGGGACTTATGAAGTGCCAGAGCGGGTGCTCGGTACGGGGCAAGATGACAAAAAAGAGAAGCATCAGCAATAAAGAAACCACCGGAAGGATGGTGGCTGTTTTTACTATGGCAATGAAATCTGAGATGGGGAGTCGCAAGCCAGGGTCTTTGGTGTAAAAGGTGAGGAGTACCAGCCCTATTGTTATTCCAAAGACTAGAAAAATAAGGGCCGGGAAAAAGAATATGCTAAAACTGAACATGGAGGCACTGGCAAGTGCAAAAAGAGATAAAACAAAAATCTGCAGATAATTCCGACTACTTTTTTCTGTGATAAGGCGAACACAGAGGAGAAGGACGACCAGGTTGACAAAAGGTTGCACGATATTTTCAAGATTGAGCTGACTTGCATAAAAGAGGAAAAAAGCAAGGGAAAGCAAGGTACTTGAATGACCACGAAGCGTGTAACTGTTTTTTAAATCAGAAGTGAATCCGATTGCAAGGGCAACGGGTAGAAAAATCCTGGCAGGAAGGTTGAGCCATATCCAGAGAGGCCCGGCACCAATAATCGTGACTGAGTAGGTAATAAGATTAAGGGGTTTTTGTATCGTTACCATAATGGGCCAGTGCTGTAAGAAGTGTGTATTTGTGGGGACGTCCAGTCGCAGCGGGATAGACGGTTTCTCCAAGTTTTAGTCCTACGGGCCGACTGGATCGGGTGAATTCGTTAATAAGAAATGATGCACAGCAGAGTCTGGCCTCAAGACTTGGCCCTGGGAGACTATTGGGGTCGATCTCAACCGGTTCAGCGCCAGTTGAAGAGAGCTTCTTGATTTTGAGTGAATCGTGGCGTGCAGAAAGTTTCCAGTGCACCATCTTTAAGGGTTCTCCACTCTGATAATCCACAATGCAGTTGATGTCTCCTTCGTAGCCTTTTTGTGCGGATTCGTTCTTTAGGCCACTTTTTTCAGAAAATAAGGAAAGAGCAGAGCGGCAGGGGAATGGTTTTGGGAAAACGACAATGGTGTGCTCCAGCGTGATCGTTTGGGAGCGAATAAAAAAATTGATTGGAAAGTTGGAAGAGATGCTGAGTTTATGCTGTGAATGATCGCCACGTCCGTAGAAGGTAACCGGAATGTTCACCTTTGTCGTGTCTCCCTTTGCTAGCAGATACACGGTATCACTGCATTGTTCCTGGAACAGGATTTCAAGGAGAATGCTGGGTAGCAGACGCCTGTTATTCTGAATGTGAATGGTCAGCAGGGTTTCCACCCCGTCGTAGATTTCTTCGGGAGGTTCAAGCAGAATACGGAGGTTTTTGAGGTTTTGATTTCCAAGAATTCCGGAAATAGACATAAAACCAAGTAACGCTGAAACCATCAGGTAGAGCAGGTTATTGCCGGTGTTCACTGCACCAAATCCAAGTACGAGGGTAATCGTGATATAGAGAGTGCCCGCCCGGGTCAGTTTTAGACGATGGGAACGGGAACGCTTTGCAGAATTGATTGTAAAACCTCCTGCTTGTTCAGGGATTCATGCTCCTGGCGCATGATTAGACGATGGGCACCAACTGGAGTTGCAATGTATTTCACATCTTCGGGGATGACATAATCCCGTTTTTCCAGATAGGCAACAGATCGGGCAGCGGAGGCCATATTGATCGCCCCGCGGGTTGAGATTCCCGAGAGGGTAAACGGGTGCTCGCGGCTTGCCTGACAAATTTTGAAGATATAATCCACCAGTTTTTCAGAGAGGTGGATGGCGGCCACAGCATGACGTGCCTCTTCAATATCTTCAAGGCTGACCATGGGTTCTATTTCCATCATTTTCCTGCGGATACCTCCGTGGAGAATAATGGATTTTTCAAGCTCTTCCGGGGGATAGCCGATTCCCGTAGTGATCAGAAAACGATCCATCTGTGATTCCGGCAGTGGATAGGTGCCGATCTGTTCCACGGGATTTTGAGTGGCTATGACCATAAAAGGGGTCGGTAGAGGGTAAGTCTTTCCTTCAATGGTTACTTTTCCCTCCTCCATGGCTTCGAGCATGGCACTCTGGGTTTTTGGCATGGCCCGGTTGATCTCATCGGCCAGGAGAATGTGGCTGAATATGGGGCCTTCTATAAATCGAAAATGGCTTTTTTCCCGATCAAATATGGAAAGACCGGTGATGTCGGAGGGAAGGAGATCACTGGTACATTGAATACGGCCAAATGAGAGGCCAAGAGCCTTGGCCAGGACAAGTGCCAGGGTCGTTTTACCAAGTCCAGGTATGTCTTCGAGGAGAAGGTGTCCCTCGGAGAGGAGGGCAATGATGGCCATTTTGAGGGCGCGGTTTTTGCCCTGAAGATACTTGTGGGACAGTTGCTCAAGTAAGTGGAGTAGTTTGGCCCGATGTGCAGGATTGGATGTCATATTGTGTTTACCCTCTCTCTATGTAACAGCCCAAGTTGATTAGCAGGATAAGGAAGGTGTGTACTGCTTGGGTTTGCTAAATAATGCTAAACTCGTAAAAACCTAAAATCTAAGATGGATAGGTAAAAAACTTCAGATACGAAGCATATGAAGAGTTTTTGCGACGCCATCAAATAATAGTATCTTTTCGCAGAGATGCAACGATGGATTGTCAGCTTCTGATAAAAATCAGAAGACTAAACAGCAGCCGACTGCACGCCCAGCAACACCAGCTTTAGCCGGTTTCGCAACTATTGAGCTCACACTATTTCCAAAAACTTCCTGAACTCGTTTTTCTACAGGTCAATTTCAAGTGTTATCATGTCTATGAAATTTTTTAAAGACACTGTTGGAAATATGCTATTTGCTTAAAATATGATAAGGTTTTAGGCTTTTCCTCTGGTCAGGGATAATCGTAATGAATGACGGATAAGTGGTTAATCTTTTAACATCTTTCATTCAACCACAGAATATACAAGCTATGCAAATCGAGCCCTAAAAGGTTACTTGTTTATCCAGGTTCAGCTCGTGCATGACCTGGGTTGCAATTTCCTCAATAGATTTCCCATCACTCATGACAATGGGAATCTCATGGCTCAGGTAAAGCGTGTTTACATTATTTATTTCGCTACGACAGGTTGAAATCTTCGCATAATTAGAACCTGCATATCGCTGCTCCCGGTACTGATGAAGGAGCTGTGGATTACTTGACAGCCCCACAAGTCGTTTTTTGTTTTTGATGATGTAGGAAGGAAGTCGAAATGAGTCGCAATCATCAAGAACAAGGGGGTAATTGGCTACTTTGATTCCCATTTGAGTTGCAAGGTAGACAGAAACCGGAGTTTTTCCGGAACGTGATACCCCAAGAAGAATTACTTCGGCATCATCATAGTCTTTTGTACCTGTCCCGTCATCGTGATCAATGCAGTAATCGATCGCCTCCACTCTTCTAGTCATTCTTTGTGAATTCGTGTACCGTGAAGCACCCGTCTTCCAGATCGCCTTCTCCTCAAGAACAGTTTCAATCCTTCCCAGAAACTGATCGAAGATATTAATAAATTCCACATCAGGAATATTAAGAATCCCATTCAGTTCCTTGGAGAGGAGGGTAGAAAGGACAAGGGGGATCTTATGGCCTTCTGAGTGGCTACGTATCCTTTCAACAGCCCTTTGTGCTTCTATTTCCGTATGGATAAATGGAATCAGTTCTTCTTTGAAAGAAACATTAGGGAATTGACAAAGCAGCGCCTTACCCAGATCTTTTGCCAGGATCCCGGTACTTCCAGAGAGATAGAATACATTCCTAGATTGCAGCATGGGTATGCCCTCCAGTTACTTGCTCTCCAGTGATCAGTTTCTTGGTCTGAACAGCGATCTCAAACTCCTCATTGGTGGGTATAACTAGGATTTTTGTCCTGCTGCTATCCTTATGGATCTCAAAAATATCCTTGGAGCGTTTGCTATTTTTTTCCGTATCCAAACTGATACCTAAGTCATCGAGCCCTTGACAGCTCAATTCTCGAACCACTGCAGCATTTTCGCCGATTCCACCCGTGAAAACAATGCAGTCTGCTCCACCTAGCACGGCAAGATAAGAACCGATATATTTTTTCAGGCGATAGCAGAAGATCTTCAGAGCCAGGGTTGCCCTGGTAACTCCTGCTGCGGAAAGGTCGCTGATGGCCCGCATATCATTGGAGTCGCAGATACCCTTCAGTCCACTTCGTTTATTTAGAAGATCATCAAGTTCCTGAATATTCATACCTGTTTCCCGGGCCAGATAAAATAGAATGGCGGGATCAAGATCTCCACTGCGGGTTCCCATAACCAGTCCCTCAAGAGGGGTCATACCCATGGAGGTGTCAATGGACTGTCCATGATGAATGGCTGTGGCGCTGGCTCCATTGCCCAGATGCAAACTGATTATCTTTAGTGTTTCAAAGGGCTCTCCAAGAAACTCAGCTGCTTTTTTTCCAACATACTGGTGAGAGGTTCCATGAAATCCGTAACGACGTACTTTTTGTTTCTCATAGAGATCGTAGGGCAACGCATAGAGGAAGGCGTACTCCGGGATAGTCTGGTGAAAAGCCGTATCAAAAACCGCTACCATAGGAACATCGGGTGCATGCTCCATTGCTACTTCAATCCCCTTGAGATTTACCGGGTTATGGAGAGGAGCAAGGGGAATGAGTTTTCTTATGGCAGCAAGACCACTATTATCAATAATGACCGGTTCGTGGAAAAATTCGCCGCCATGAACAACACGGTGTCCAATTCCAAGAAGTTCATTGAGACTGGTAAGGATTCCCGTCTCCTTAAACAGCAGTTCCATGCTTTCCAGGGCTTCGCTGTGGTTTCGGATGGTTGTGGCGTGAGTAAGCAGCTGCTGTGCTCCTGATTGATCAGAGTATGTAAGCTCTGTATGGCTTGTACGTTCACCTATTTGCTCAATCATGCCGGAGGCTGATAATTTGAGGCTTCCCACTGTAAAAAGCTTAAACTTAAGAGAAGAACTTCCTGCGTTGAGGACAAGAATTTTCATACCTGTTACCTGACTAATGTTTTTGCGCTGTTATGGCTTGAGCCTGAACAGCAGTTATGGCAACAGTATTCACAATATCTGTCACAAGATAGCCCCGGCTCAGATCATTTACCGGCTTTTTCAAGCCCTGGAAAACAGGGCCGATGGCAACAGCTCCTGAAGAACGTTCTACTGCCTTATAAGTCTTATTACCAGTGTTTAAATTGGGGAAGAAAAACAGAGTAGCCCGGCCGCCAACCTTACTGTTAGGCATTTTGGTCCTGACCACGTTTGGATCAATGGCTACATCATACTGAATTGGGATTTGATAAGAAGGATGCCTGCAATATTTGGATGCATTTGGGAGCAAGGGGTGAGAATGAGGCCAGAATGATATCTTCCCGATCACCGGGAGCTATTATCAGCTGACAATGACATAAGCGGTTGCCAAGGGACCGTGTACACCCTGTACACGAACCAGCTCGATATCTGCTGTGGAACTTGCGCCGGAAATAAAATTGACCGAATTTGGCAGTCCTGTTGCAATCTGTTCGCTTAGAAATGCCATGGCCTGGGTGAGACGGGGGCGAATATCCTGCTTACGGATAACGGTAATTGTGTATGCAGGAAGAAGTGAAACGGACCTGCCGGATCCGCCATGGCTGAAGAGCAGAACGGTTCCTGGCTCAGCGAGTGCAAGTTCAGCCATTGCAATACCAATTGATGCCTGCTCGGCATACGCAATGTTTTTTTCCCGAGATTCATTGAGATCCCATTTTCGTATCTCTTTGCAATCACTGGAGAGTACCTCCCTGGTATTGTGCTCTCTGAAATAGGAGTGATCTGCAATGAGCGTTTGGCCACCGCCAAAATCACTTATCGCCTGGGCAATGGATTTGTTAAGGTTTTCAGCCTCACATTTATAAATTGTGGTACTTGAAACCTCTGCATTTGCAATAAAGATTCGTTCCAGTTCATCCGCGTCTGCACCTTTTAGAAAGTCGTGGTGTACCGTATTGGGGAGGTGTAATGGTGTCGGCGCTGTCGGAACAGAAGTCCTACCGAGGCAACTCGATATATGTCCAATAAACTGCTCTTTTCCCTCTGTCATAGTGTCTCCTTTATTGCGCATGTTTTTTGTACCAGTCTCGGAATCGTTTTTTTGAAGGAACCGGTAGTTCCCGTTCCCTGTGCCATTCTCCAAGAGGTCCGACTTTGGGCAGGAATTTAATCAGATGGGCAAGCTTTGTTCCAGCCTTGTAAAGAGTGGGGCTGCCGATAACATGGGAGTAAATCTCCATGACCATAGGCTCTATGGCTCCTGTAAGTTTTTTCTCTTCGGCTATAACACGGCGGTGTTCCATGATTGATTCATAGAGAGGGATCTTTACCGGACAGACATCGTTACAGGCACCACAGAGTGAGCAGATTTTGGTTATGTCCTTGTACTCTTCATAGCCTGCAAGTATCGGAACCAATGCCAATCCCAATGGGCCGGGATAGAGAGTACCGTAGCCATGACCGCTGATATGCCGGTAGGCTGGGCATTCAAGCATGCAGGTTCCGCAGCGAATGCAGCGTAACACATCCTGAAATCCACTTTTTAGTACCTGGGAACGACCATTATCTACAATGATAATATGCAGATCCTCCGGGCCATCCTTATCCTGCTCAGCTTTGGGGCCAGTCATAAAACTGAGATAAGAAGTGAGCTTTGCTCCCACAGCGCTGCGTGCCAGCATGCTGAAAATAATATCGAGTTCAGCAAAAGTTGGGACAATACGCTCCATCCCCATAAACACCACCTGGGTTTTGGGAGTGGTGGTGACAAAGCGGCCATTGCCTTCATTGGTGACCAGAGTGACAGTACCAGTTTCGGCAACTCCAAAATTACAGCCGGTGATACCAACATCGGCGGTCAAAAACTCTTTACGAATCTTTTTCCGAACAAAACGGGTAATGTTTTCTGGAACATTATCTCCCAGGTAGCCTTTTTTTTCGGCAAAGACTTCGCGAATTCGATCCCTGTTTTTATGCAGTGCAGGCACCACAATATGAGACGGTTTGTCACAGTCATCGGTCTGCAGGATATATTCACCCAGATCCGTTTCAATCACCTCAATATCCGCCTCTTCAAGCACTTCATTGAGGCCAACCTCCTCGGTGACCATGGATTTTGATTTTACGGCCTTTTTTGCTTGTATCTTTTGCAGAATTTGCAGGGCATGATCAGTGGCATCCTGGGCAGTTTTAGCAAAATAGACCTTTGCTCCTTTTTCGGTGGCCTTCTCCACAAACTGATTCAGATAGTAATCCAGATTTTCCAGGACATGAGCGCGAATGGCAGCAGCATTGTCCCGCCATTGCTCATAATTTCCTAATTCTTCAAAGGCATCACTACGTCTCTGATTCAGCAGATCCTGAGCATTGGCAATGGATGAGCGCATAAAACTATCGCCAAGTTCTTTCTCTAAACGTTCGTTTAACGTTAAGTTGCTTGTTTTAATGCTCATTTAGCTCACTCCCCCCCCCATCAGTGCCTGAACGATATGCAGAACTTTGATGTCATGACCCTCGCGCTGGATCCGGCCTGCTATATTCATCAAGCAACCAGCATCAGCGCCAATAAGATAATCCAGGTCTGCAGCCACGATATTATCCACTTTTTCAGCGACCATGGCTCCACTTAGGGGCCCAAGTTTCACGGCAAAGGCACCACCAAATCCGCAGCATTTCTCCTGTCCCTTGAAAGGAACCAGCTCCAAATCCTGAATATTTGCAAGAAGTGTAAGGGGTGGTTCTTTTACACCGAGTAGACGTGTCATATGGCAGGAAGGATGATAGGCAGCCCGACCTTTCAGTCGTGCCCCAACATCTGTTATTCCAAGGATATTGACTAAAAAATCAGTAATCTCCCAGATCTTTCCAGCCAGTGTCACAGCCTTCTCTTCCCAGAGAGGATCACCCTTGAATAGTTCCGGATATTCCTTCACCTGTAGCACACAGGAACCACTTGGACCAACCACATACTCACTGTCATCCTCAAGCAGGGCATCCATAAGGGTGCGCATACTCTTTTTGGCCTTCTCGTGGAAACCGGAGTTTACCAGTGGCTGGGCACAGCAGGTCTGTTTCGGGTTAAAGCTGACCGTGCACCCCAGTTTTTCCAGGAGCAGAACAGACTGAATCCCTATATCGGGGAAAACGGTATCTCCAAGGCAGGTGGCGAAAAATGAAACTCTGATTGTCATTGTCTTCTCCAGAATATAGGTGGTGCTTAGCCCACGGGGGTGCTTGTTTCATCCACAAGATACATGATCGACATATAAGGAATGCCGGTTTGGGCAGCACACCCGATTTCACAGGTGCGGCTGTTTGAATATCCGGCGACAACACCTTCTTTTTTAAGTATGGGGAGTGCTTTGCGCAGACCATGGCTGTTAAGGTCCGGCAGGTGAAACCCCTTATCCCCTGCGAAACCGCAACAGTTGACATCTGCTGGTAAAACTACCTTTTCCGCACATATTGCGGCCACCTCTTCCATCTTTGCGGTGAGTCCAAGTTTTTTTGTTGAACAGGTCGGGTGAATGGCAATGCTTGCCTTTTTCTGCGTAAACTGAAGCTTATCCAACAGGAACGTGTGTACAAACTCAACAGGTTCATAGAGTTTGAGTTTTGCGTCCATCACCTTGTGCATCCGATAGAGACAGGGGGAAGTATCGCAAAGTATGGGATATTTTCCGTCTTCGGATGCGATCAGCAGTTCCTTTTCCAGTTCATCGGATTTTTTGTCTGCTGTTGCATGATGCCCCTTGGATTCCCACGGGGTTCCACAACAGAGGTTTTTCATCTTCTTTGGAAAGATGATGGTATAGCCTGCCTTCTCAAGGACCTTGATGGTTACTTTGGTAATCGATTCGTCAACAGGATCATCCTTTGCCGGCCCCATGGATCTTGCAATGCAGGAAGGAAAGTAGACAACTTTATTTTTTCCCTGTGGATTTATAACAGCTTTTCCGGGAGCTGCCACTCCAATAGGCATGGCAGGTGTCCATTTTGGTATTTGGTTTCTGCTTAATGAGCGAACGGAGCTGCTGATTGCACCAAGGTTTTTTGAACCAATAAGAGTTTGAACACCAGCAACCAGAGAGAGGGTAATTGATGCACTGCTGCAGACTGCGCCCAGATGATCTCCCACCCAGCCACCAATTTTAATGGCCCGTGGACTTAAATTTTCGCCACGCAGTTGTTTTATATATTTTCCTGTATCAATGGAAACGGGACAGGAGGTAGCACAGAGTCCATCGCCTGCACAGGTCTGTTCACCCAGATAGACAAAATCCTTTTCAAGCTCGGACAGGCGTTCAGGATTATCGCCGTCTTTTCTAAGTCGTGCAATCTCACGCTGCACCACAATACGTTGTCTGGCGGTGAGAGTGAAATTATTGGACATGCAATTCACTTCGCAGAATCCGCACTCTATGCATTTGTCTATTATTGGATCACACTGAGGCAGTGGTTTGAAATTCTTCAAGTGGCATTGTGGGTCATTATTAATGATTACTCCGGGATTAAGAATAGATGCCGGGTCAAAGAGCTCCTTGACCTCACACATCAGATCATATCCTTTCTTACCCCACTCTTTTTTAACAAATGGTGCCATATTCCGGCCGGTGCCGTGTTCCGCCTTAAGAGAACCATCGTACTTATCCACGGTCATGGAAATGACATCATGCATCATTGCATCGTATCGCTCCACCTCTTTGGGGTTACTGAAGTCTTGGTTGATGATAAAATGAAAATTGCCCTCCAGAGCATGCCCGTAAATAACGGCATCGTTATATCTGTGTCTGGTTACAATTTCTTGTAATTCTCTGGTTGCCTGGGGCAGGGTCTCCAAATGATAGGCCACATCTTCAATAAGGCAGGTGGTTCCTATTTCCCGCATGCCACCGACGGCAGGGAAAACTCCTTTACGGATATTCCACAACTTTGCATTTTCAGCAGGGTCAGAGCTAAACTCAACAGGACGAACAGTTGCAAAGCCTGTGAGGATTTCTTTGATTGCGGTAATGTTTTTACTCAGTGTGTCGTCTTCCATTGCCATGGTTTCAAGCAGGACTGCCGTGGTTGTTGCATCAAACTCTTTGATAAAATCCGGAATACCTTCCTGGTCTTGCACCGATCTTAAGGCCAGTCTGTCCAGTAATTCCGCTCCATCAACTGGTCCATCCTTGAGTGCCACCACAGCTTCACAGGCAGTCACAATGTCCGGAAAATAGACCATGGAGCTTGCCTTACATGGATGATTGATCACTGAATGCATGACTACTTCAGAGAGAAAGGCCAATGCCCCTTCGGAACCAACCATCAGGTTGAGAATAACCTGAAACGGATCATCGTAATCGATAAAAGGGTTGATGGAAAAACCGGTGGTATTCTTAATGGAATACTTTTTCCTGATACGGGCAGCAAACTCTTTGTCCGCCCGTACCCTGTCACGGATTGCTTCAATTCTTTCCACAAATCCTGGCTGTGATCGACGAAAGTTGTCCCGGCTGGCTGTATCACCAGTATCAAGCAGAGTACCATCAGCAAAAAGAATTCTTGCAGATTCAATGGTCTTGTAGGCATTTTCATGGGTGCCGCAGTTCATTCCCGAGGCGTTGTTGATGATGATTCCACCTATCATGGCGGAGTTGATCGAGGCGGGGTCTGGACCAAACTTTCGGCCATAGGGAGAAAGAATACGATTGACCTTGGAACCTATAATACCAGGCTGTAACCTAATTTTTTGTCCTTCTTCCAGAACCTCATATTCTTCCCAGCCTTCATTGGCCATGAGCAGAATGGAATCGGAAATGGCTTGGCCGGAAAGAGAGGTTCCCGCCGCCTTAAAGGTAACTGGTAGTTTCAGGGAGTGAGCCTCTCGCAGACAGAGCTGCATCTCTTCCTCATTGGCTACACGAACTACCACTTTGGGTTCAAGGCGGTAGAAGCCGCCATCGGTCCCGTAGGCAAGACAGCGCAGGGTGTCAGTGAATATGCGCTCTTCTGGGATTCTTGTGGATATTGTTTGAATATAATGTGTATATTTTTCTGGTATCATGACGGTTTCCTGACTTCTCTGCCTGCGCCGGAAAGCTAATTGCTTTCAGACAAATCTGTTTACATCCGCTTAAAATCCGTCTTCCTGATACCCTTCAGGTATCCTGACCAGAGTGGTGGGGACAGTTGCCTGGTGCGTGACTTTTGTGGCGGTGGATCCCATGGAGTCGAGCATCGCACTTTCGAGAAGAGTACGGCTCTCGCATCCCATGACGATGATGTCCGCACCATCAACTGTGATCATATTGATATTTGTCGCTATTCAGCTATGTGTTAGTTATTCCATTTTCTTTTTTCGTTGTTCCTGTTCCATACTATAGTGCCGAAGAAGGTTGATTCAAGGGTGGACTAAATAGGGGGTAATGATAGCTGAAATATTATTTGTCGCTGTTCTAGTAGAAAAGAGAAGACATGTGAACACTTTTATATCCGGTCTAAAATCCGATCTGCTTTCAGTGCTGCCCCCACTGTCACCCCAGCAAGTGATTGGCCCGGAAAGGTTGCGTCTCCTACCAGTGAGCAGTTTTTTAGACCAAACAGATTCTGCCGGGGAGGAAAAATTCCATTCTGGGTATAGCCGCCCACAAGACCAAGATATCGGCCGGTGTAGCGGGCATAGGTGATGGGCGTTCCGGCCAGACAAGAATCCATATTGGCAGAGACGCCAGGAACGTGTCGCTCCAGAAGACGCAGCATTTTCTCTGTATATCTTCTTTTCATTTCTTCGTAGGTATCTGTTCCCCTCTGGTGCGCTTTCCACCATAGATCCACATTGGTGTGGGTAGATAGACTGACAGCAACCATGCCTGGCTGGGATCTTAAAAGATCTTGTGGATGAGAGGCAGAAAGAAAGAGGGAGTTACCTTCCGCCACTGTTATACTGTGCCTGTCGATGATCTGAAGGTGAGGGGAGTTTAGCCTAGCCAGCAGATCGTAGGGCAGGCCCATGTGGAGAATAAAAGCCCCCCACCGGGAGCGACTCTTTTTTTTCCAGTCAGAGGGGATGCTTTTTTTCAGGAGTAGGGCAAGGGATGCACTAGAACCATTAATTATGAACTCTTTGGCCGAATAGTGATTTTTGTCTGTGACTATTCCCGTGACCTTTCCTTTTATTGTTTCCAGTGAAAAGGCTTTTTCCCCGCAGTGTATAATGCTGCCGCGTTCTTTGACGGCTTCCGCGAGGATACTGGCGATACTGCCCATCCCCCCCTGTATACTGCAGGGAAATTTTCTTGGAAGGTCGAGGGCCATGGCAGCAAAGAGTGCGTTGGCGGAAGGGGAAGTGGTTTGTGAGGAAATGAGTAGCTGGGCATCAATAAATCGGCAAAACTCCATGTCATTTTCAAGGTGGTGCCGACGAAGCCATCTTCTCACCGACATGAGTGAGAGTCGAATGATTTTTGGATGCAGTAATTTTGTGGAAAGGGAACGGGCCAGGCTGGTGACTTGTTGCAGCCTATTCAGATGATACTGGGAAAGTATGGATGTTGAAAGACCCCAGAGATGGTCTGCCACATCAGCCTGCTCTTTCCAGAAGGCTTGGGATTTGGGGAAGCGACGGAGGATTTCCCGGCGTTTTGGGTCAAGGGAAATGGTGTCGCTACCATCAATGTATTTCCATGCTGTTGACAGGGGATATAATGGCCAGTTGATATTCAGCCTCTCAGCCAGCCAGTCCATGGGGCCATCTTTTTGAAAGCCACAGCCAACGGTTGCCCCAGCATCGAAACGGTACCCGTTACGGGAAAAGGTGGCTGCGCAGCCTCCCAGTTCCTTGTGCTGTTCAAGTAAAAGGACTTTTTTTCCTGCATCGGAGAGGAGGGCGGCTGCGGTGAGGCCGCCAATTCCTCCACCAACTATAATAATATCATGGTCGCTCATGCATCACCGTAGCTTGGAATATTACCAGAGATACCCGCTCACCTGTTTGTTCATGATCTTCCAGGAAAACACCTTACTGGCAGGACTGCTGGCGAGACCATAACAGACATGAAGGGGGAGAAGGTGTTCTTCTCTTGGATGACAAAATCTGGCCGCAGGGGCATCTTCCCAATGTATGAGCCGATCTTCGCGTTCCTTTTCATTCATCTCTCGGTTTGAGAAGGTGTCTACAAGCCATTGCTCAAAGGATTCATTTTTTATCTCAATTTCTGCAGTGGAAGGCTGAAAAAAAGTCTTCATATTATGAAAGGAAAAACCGGAACCCAGCACAAGAATATTATCTTCCTGAAGCTTGGCAAGGCCTTGGCCAATTTGTATATGTGCAGAAGGGTCCAGGGAACTGAGTAACGATAGCTGTACACACGGAATGTCTGCCAGGGGAAACATGATTTTGAGGGGAACGAAAAGTCCGTGGTCAAATCCTCTTTTCTCATCGAGTTCAGCGTGGACTCCTGCCTCCAGCATACAACTGTGTACTTTCTTGGCCAGTTCAGGATTTCCCTGTACTGGATAGGTGATCTTATAGGCTTGGGGAGGAAATCCCGAATAATCATAGAGCAGAGAGGGCTGTTGAGCGCTGCTTATCTTTACGCAATCTTCCTCCCAGTGAGCGCTGACTACGATGATCGCCTTCGGTTTCTCTAGATCTTTCGCAATATTTCTCAGACCTGTAACCAGCTCCTGGTGGGAAGGCTCTCCAAGGAGAGGGAGCGGCCCTCCACCATGGGAAATGTACAGGGCCGAAGCTTTTCTTCTGTGTGTCCCTTTCTCCATAATGTATTCCCTCCAGATACGTTACCCTCTCATTGATAACAGATTGTGCTGACGGCTTTTATTCAATGGCTATCTCATTGCCGCCTATAAGGGTGAGTATTTTGTCAACGCGAAAACGGACAAGAAACTTCTCACCTTTCAGCCTGTCATCCTCATCGTCCATATGGCGTCTGGTCAGCGAGTTAATAAGCTCCCTGTCATTACTCTCTTCCACTTTGGTCAGGAACAGACGTACTCCACTATATCCTGGTCCCTGTTCGATAAACATATAGTTGGCGTGCTCATTTTCTTGAAGGTTTTTATGGGTCAGCTGACTGCGCATTATAAATGCAACATCATCTGAGCTTTCCACGTGGGGTCTTGAGTAAACGGCTGTATTCACAATGCCGTTTTTATCACTGGTGGCGATAATGCCTGTTCCCTTTTTTTCTGTAAAATAATCTTTAATATTCATAATAATTCCTTTATTTTTTTCTCTGTGGATCGTTTAATCTGTTCAGGCATGAAGCCCGGGTAATCTCAAGGGACGAAATGGTGGCTGAAATAACAGTATCCATTAACGCACCTCTTCCTGTCCAGTCATTTCCAAAGCGAACGTCCTGGCTAGAAAGTTCCTGGTTTACCAAAATAAGCGTACCTTCAGGGTCTGCAATCACTTTCTCTTCCCAAAAACTGACCAGGGTATTCAATGTCTCTTCGTATTTCTTTTGCTTCCAGGACATGTTAAGCAACTCCTAAGACTTGGATTCCTTTGTCCTGCAAATCCTTGCACACATTGTTAATCTGAGACCTGTTACAGTCTGTAATTTCATAAACATCACTTACCCCGTCAATAAATGAAAATACAACTTTATCATCATCACGTAAGGTAACACTGCGTATATAACTCTCATTGAGCCAGGGTGAGAGGCTTTCAGTAAATTGTTCCAGGCTGCAGCTTTTCATAACGTTCTCCATATTGTTTTAAAACCCGCTCCCGGAAGAATAGGGAGCAGGTCTTAAGAAACTTTTTACCAGCGTTCGGTCCCAACGATGGTGCTTACATCTGTGCAGTTGGCACGCTCCTCTTCAGAAAGACCTTCCCTCTCCCTGATATTTCCTTTGAGTGCATCTGCTGAACAGGCAAATTCCCTACCGTCTTTATCCCGTATCCATACCAGATTTCCAAAACCGCCCTGTGTATTATTAGTCATAATAGACTCCTGTTTATTGTTACTTTTTTGTGTCTATAAGGCTTTCCTTCTGCCTTGTCTTTACTTTAGGACGTGATAAGGTAGAATACAATGGGGTTTAAATGATTGCCTAATGATAGCATAAACTACTATTTCAGGAGACTCAGCATGGATACCAGTATGTATGGAATTATTGTCAATTCTCTTTCTGCACATGTGGCAGTACTGGACGAAAGAGGAGTTATTGTCAAGACCAACCGGGCATGGCAGGAGTATGCCCTGCAGAATGGACTTGAAAATCAGGTGGATTCCGTAGGGGTGAATTATCTTGGTATCTGTGAGATGGCAGCAGCAGATGGTGAAAGGGAAGGTGAACTTGTTGCCATTGGCATAGAAAAAATATTGTCAGGTGAAATTCTGGAGTATGTGCTTCAGTATCCCTGTCATTCTCCAACCAGGCGACAATGGTTTAACCTTCGCCTGCTCCCCTATTTGTCCGAATCTGAACACTGGGTTCTTGTGGTACATGAAGATGTTACGCCCCTTTTTCTTGCTCAGGAAGAGATAGAGCAAAAAACCGAGGAGCTGAGCAGAAAGAGTGAAAAGCTGGAAGAGATGAACGTGGCTCTTAACGTTCTGCTGGAACACCGGGAGCGAGGCCTTGAAGAGCTGGAACAGCGGATAGCTGCTAATATCCATGAGCTGGTGTTGCCCTATGTTGAAAAACTACGGGACCTTCTTAAGGGGCGGTCTCGGACCCTTGTCGATATTGTGGAGACAAATCTCAAGGATATTATTACCCCGTTTCTGAATCGCCTCTCTTCTCTCAATCTCCGCCTCACTCCTCAAGAGTTAGAAGTCTCCACTCTGGTAAGATCGGGAAAGAATAGCCAGGAGATAGCTGATGTACTGGGGGTCTCAATTAGCACCATCAGCTTTCATCGGAAAAATTTGCGTCGAAAACTTGGGTTGCAGGACAGGAGTGTGAATCTCAGAACGTACCTTCTTTCCTTGAAGTGAATTTTAGTTTGTCTTTTAGTGAAGCCAATGATTTTGAATGGTAAAGACGCACTTTTGTCATTCTGTCTTTATGTAAGAACATTCCTACTGAGATGGAAATACCATGGTTGTATACTTTGAATTAGGTCTCATTTGCATCGGCTCGCTTGGCTTCATTGATGAGTTGTCGATATCCCAAAAACTCCTTGATTGACCAGCGCTCATTTGCAAATTTAACATAGCGTTTCTCTTGGAGTGAGTTTAGTTCTTTGTATAGATTGTTAAAATAATTCTTTTTTTGAATTTTCCCTTCGAAGCCTGACAATGTCTTTTTTGCATCTCGCCCCATTCTACGGACTTGTGCAAGGTCTGTTGGTTGTTGGCCATCGTATCCCTTCAAGTATCTTGACAACTTTAATTCCAAGCTGTCGTTGCCACCTTGGATATTTAGCCTCAGTTCTATGAGAACAAAGTTACCCAGACGACGTTTTTCGAATTTATCAACACTGCGGTTATTTTCACCTTCTTTGTTCCTGTTTTCTTTAGCCCAAACATGTTCTATCGATAGGTAATCGGAGGATTTTCCTTCCTTGCGTGATTTTAGAATCTTATCAATTGGAATTGTTTTGTTCGGTTGTAATTTTGCCTCATAATTCATCAGAAAGTAGCGTAATCCTCTCCAGTTGTAAAAATCATCTGGGCTTCCATTTTCTAAAATAAATGAATCTTCAAATCGTTGTTCTGTTGCGTACCACAAAATAAACGTTACTAAATAATACTCAATTGCATCTTCTTGCGTCTTGGCCTGACGCTTTCCTAATTTATTCTGTTCAGCCATAAAATATTTCAGAAGATCATTATGGTAATAATGAGATGCGTAGAAATACAAATCGCCTTGACCTGTATCGTTCCGTGATGTCATGTTGCGAGCCATGTAGACTCGAAAATTAAGGATTTCAAGTAATCTTAAGAGTGTTACTAATTGTTCACCTTCACCTTTCAGTCTAAGTACCAAAGCCAGAAAAATTGGCATAATTGAAGCTTGTTGTCCTTGTGCCCGAAGTTGGTTTAAAATAGTACTCAACCTTGGGTCGATATTATTGTGTTGTTGACCAAATAAACGAGCATACCAAAGTGCTGCTGCTTTTAAAAAGGCTACGAACTCTTTGATTTGTATGATGGTTTCTTTTTTGGAGTTATTGTTCTTCACAGCCAAATCAATGTTTATGAGTTTTTTTAGTTCATCGTATCCATGCTGGCTATCCGTTTTATTCAACATGAAATGAACAGCAACGCAGTAACGTAAAAATGCCCCCTCGTCTGAAGAGGATGTTTTCTTTGCAGTGTTGAGATTGTGTAAGATGTCAGACCAGTCAGAGTCAATTGAATTTCGTAGTGTCGATGCTGACAATTTTACACTGCAATAAATGAGGTAATTTTTAACCTTTTCGAGTTCGCTGAGTTGTTTTCCTCGGTTATTTATCACCTCAAACATGATGCCGGTTTCTGCGTCCTCTTTTGGTGCATAGACTAAAAACCCCAATTTTTTTTCAATAGAGGCGAGAATGCTCGAGGCTTTCACTCCAGATTTCAAATGAGCCGATAACCATTTGGAGACCAGTAGTGTCCGGTTAGGATTTTGCATGTTTTAAAATAATGAAATCTTCTCAAAA
>CAZDJE010000074.1:0-19133 GCA_964505715.1 uncultured Desulfocapsa sp.
TTTTAAGTAATTATTTGTTTATAATTTTATCTATAGTGTAAATGGTTCCAGATCCATACTACAGTCTGGCGTTCCATGGTTTTGGCAAAAAGATTTGTTCGTAAATACGCATGGCATAACGATCGGTCATTCCGGCAATAAAATCACAGACACGACGACAGGCCACAGTTTCATCCTGCCACGATTCCACCCCGGACGCTTCCCAGGTGTTCCCATCAAAATACCCAATACCGTTCTCCATAAAATAGCCGTAGAGATCACGAATAATTCGCTGGGCCTTCTCAAACTCATTATGCACCTTGTAATAGCGGTACACATTTTCATAGAGAAACATTCTAAGGTCAGTTATTGCCTTCAACATTTCACTGCTTATATGCAGATTTCCATCATCAGCGGCAAGACTCTCAATAATTAAATCTCGTACCATAGCTCCAGTTCTCTTCGAGTGTCTCTCTCCTACCACCGCTCGGATATCCGCCGGAAGATCCCCTTCTGCAAGAATACCTGCCCGCAGAGCATCATCCATATCATGATTCACATAGGCAACAATATCTGCTACTCGTACAACCTGTCCTTCAAGGGTGCAGGGAAGCTCCACTTTATTTTCAGGAAAGATGTCATTCCGCCCCTTGGAATGCTTAACTATCCCGTTTCGTACCTCAAAAGTAAGATTCAGCCCCTGCCTCTTGTTTTCAAGAAAATCCACAACCCGCAGACTATGGATATAATGCCTGAAGCCCCCGGGATGCAACTCATTCAACGTCGCTTCTCCGGCGTGTCCAAAAGGAGTATGCCCCAGATCATGGCCTAGGGCAATTGCCTCGGTCAACGGCCCATTCAAGCAGAGTGCAGATGCCATGGTTCGTGCGATCTGTGAGACTTCGAGAACATGGGTGAGACGCGTTCGATAATGATCGCCAGTCGGAGCCAGAAACACCTGCGTCTTATGTTTTAAACGACGGAATGTTTTTGAATGGGTAATGCGATCTCTATCCCGTTCGAAGGGCATACGAATATCACACTCATCATCCTTCTCGCGGCGCATGCGCCCTGCTGTATTCTTATTGAGACAGGCGTAGGGGGAAAGAATTTCCTCCTCTCTGTCTTCCAATTGTCGTCGGATAGATTTTCCTACAACCGGTGTATATGCCATAACGTAACCCAGTAATTTTCAAAAACAGTGGTCATTATTACAAATAATTCATATTTTACTCGCCCTGAATATTCTGCGCAAGGAAGAATATAGTCTGGCCATGAACCAAAAAACAGCAACCTGACCAAGAGTTTTCAATAACCAGTATGGAGACACGAACAGCACACCTCACTACGCCCTTCGGAGCACTGGGCTTTTTATCACCTTTGTGAAACCCAGTAACCTTTACTTAAGTAGTTTATTATAGTGTGCATTTTCTAAAAAAATACTACATTGTCAGAATCAAATTGATATAAACAAACACCCATCAATCAACACAACGGAGGAAAAAAATGATTCGAAAAGTATTACCCCTATTTTTTGCAGCCCTGCTTATGACCTTCAGCAGTCAAGCCATGGCCGGCGGCAGTCAGAGCTACCCCAATGGTGCAGAAGCCTTTATGGCAGGAGCAGTACCACCTCCCGGATTCTACTTTCTTGACTATATGTATTACTACAATGCAGACACCATGAAAGATGACAATGGCGATGATATTGCTGCATTTGATGACGTATCTGTTGTTGCCAACGTCTTCCGTTTTCTCTGGATGTCAGACAAAACAATTCTCGGCGGAAATTATGGTATGCATGCTTTCCTGCCCATCCTGAATACCGATTTAAATTTTAAGGCGGCTGTTGGTCCCGAATCAAGCAAATCCTACGATGAAACCAGTGTCCCTTATGTTATCGTCAGCCCTCTTATTCTCTCCTGGCACCTTCAAGAAGGAAAGCTTCATCTCGTAACATCTCTTGCCGACGTATACGTTCCCACCGGGCAAGATGATGGAAATATGGCAGCTGTTGGGAGAAACTTCTGGACCATCGAACCGGTTTTCGCAATCACTTACATGACAAACGGCTGGGAATTCTCAGGAAAATTCATGTATGACTTCAGCACTAGTCAGGATGACTATGCCACTGCTTACGGCTTTAAAGTGGATCGTGACCCCGGTCAGGAATTTCACTTTGACTACTCGGCATCCTACGAACTCAGCCCCGGCCTTCGCCTTGGTCTGAATGGTTACTTCTACACCCAAACCACCGATGATTCATATGATATAGACAGCTCACTTCCCGCTCCTGTTCAGGATTTGTTACGGGCAGATGAAGGGAATCACAGCCAGGTTTTCGCCGCTGGCCCCGGTATCTGGTACAATCATAAGAATATGTTTTTCTCACTGAGAAACCAGTGGGAAATGGCTGCAAAGAACAAAACCGAAGGATATAACGTCTGGGCTAAGTTTACCTACGCTTTCTAGAACCCTCTTTACAGCGCGTTACGAAAGAAAAAAGGGCTGCGTGATTCATCACGCAGCCCTTTTGTTTGTTTAAAACAGAGCCTCTCTTGCACTTTTTTTTATTCCAGAAGCTGAGCTAGATGCAACACCTTCACCTCACTATTTGCCGCTGCAAGGCCCTGTTGCCACTGCATAAGGCACCCGGAGCAACTACTTGTCACTACATCCGGCGACAGGGCTAGGACGTCTCGTACCAGTGTATCCCGAATAGATGCCGAAACAACCGGTTGGGCCACATGAAAAAGCCCTCCCTGTCCACAGCATCTTGGGCCACCGGGAAGTTCAAGGAGCTCTATATTCTGCTTCCTCCCTAATTGTTCCCTTGCCCGATCCACCTTCTCCGTATCATGGCGCAGATGACAGGGATCATGATAAAACAGTCGCAGCTTTCGCTTCTTTCCTACGCTGGATGTATCACAATGCGTACTCTGTTTTTCAAGAAAAGCACTTAGCTCCACCACTCGCAGAGCCACACTCTCGGCTCGTGACTGCCAGGAAAGATCCTCTGCAAAAAGCTTTGAGTAACTTTTCAGCTGAGCGTAACAGGAGGCACAGGACACAACAATTGGCCCCTCGGTCGCCTCCAATACTGCAATGTTTTTACGGCCACTTTTTTTCGCCCCCTTCATATCTCCTGCGGCATACGCTGCAAGACCGCAGCAAGCAAGCCCATCCGGGTACTCGAGAGAATAGGAATGCTGTGCTAGAAGAGATTTGCAGGAAGTGAGGATATCAGGAAAGAGGTAGCGTGCCGAACAACCGGGAAACCAGGTAAGCTTTTTTAAATTCGGATCAATGGGCCGGGGCTCATTGCTTTTCAATGCTGTAAAAGCATCCTCTTGAAACAGAGCAAGGCGTAACCTGAGCCCGGAATCATTTGGAAGTCGTTCTCCCAATACTTTTCCGCAGGCCTTCCCCAAAACACGAAGACCCGCCAAACTCCCCGGATACTCCAGAAGTTTACGGGCCAGGTATTTCTCATATGCGTGGGGACCAGCGAGCGTGGCAAAACTATTTCTTGCAGCTATTAATTCTTTACTGATATCAATATGCCGGGGACAGACGGCAGTGCAAGCACCACACAGCAAACAGGCGGAAAAGATATCGACAAAGACACTGCTGCTCTTCTCAAGCCCTAGGGTATCAAGCAGATGCAGCTTTCCTCGTGCGGTATGCCCCTCCCTCCCGCTTGTTCGAAAAACGGGACAAACGGTGGAACAGGCTCCGCATTTTGCGCACTCCGACAAACTTTATTCCTTTCCCTTGAGCAGTTCCCTGGAAACAAGAATCAAAAAACCGTTTCCAGAAACGCGCCCTACTTCGCCCAGAGCAAATAGGCCTTAATAAACATATCCAGATTCCCGTCCAGCACAGAATCCACATTCCCCATCTCAACCTCTGTTCGATGATCTTTTATCAAACGATAGGGTTGTAGAACATAGGAGCGAATCTGACTACCCCAGGAAATCCCTTTTTTATCTCCATGCAGCCCTTCCTGCTGTTCCGCCTGACGTTTTTTCTCCAGTTCATAGAGACGAGAGGCAAGCATCTTCATTGCCATATCTTTATTTCTATGTTGGGAACGTTCATTCTGACACTGAGCCACGGTACCCGTTGGAAGGTGGGTAATCCGAATGGCGGAATCGGTCTTATTGACATGCTGACCTCCGGAGCCACTTGCCCGATAGGTATCTATACGTAAATCCTTATCATCGATTTCCACTTCAATATTATCATCAAGCTCAGGCATAACCATAACGGATGCAAAAGAGGTGTGACGTCTACCACTTGCATCAAATGGAGAGATCCGGACAAGGCGATGAATGCCAAGTTCCGAACGAAGATACCCATACCCAAAACGTCCCTTCACAATAAAAGTTACGCTCTTGGTACCCGCTTCATCCCCTGCAAGTACATCAAGGATAGTCGCCTTAAAGCCCTTCGCTTCCGCCCAGCGAAGATACATGCGAAGCAAAATCCCGACCCAGTCCTGCGCTTCAGTTCCACCAGCTCCTGCATGAATAGAAACGATCGCACTGGAAGCATCATGCTCACCGGAGAACATACATTCAAGCTCGGCTACTTCAAGAGCGGTTTCAAGCTCCGGCAACGACGCAGCCACTTCATTCTCCGTATCGCCATCCTTCTCCTCGCTTGCCATCTCGAGCAGCAGATCAGCCTCATCAAGCGCATCCCAACCATTTTCCCAGCCCTTTATCACATCCTGAAGCTTTCCAAGTTGTTTCTGGACTGTTTTAGCAGTATCAGCATCATCCCAAAACCCCGGCATAAGTGTCTGCTGTTCAAGGTTTTCAAGATCGTTCTTTAATCGAGCTAAGTCAAAGATGCTCCTTCAAGGCCAGCATCCGGCCTTTCAGATCCTGCAGCTTTTGTTTCGAGACTGCAGCTCCCGTTTCTGTTGACATGATTAGTACTCCGAATGTTTTAGATATTCTCTATTGTATTTTTTCTACGTCTGAATGCTGTCAGCAGTCCAAGACCCGTCAAAAGTAAGCACACAGGACCAAAAAGATAGCCGCCACGTACAAAAAAAGTTCGTTCTTCCATAATTGGCAGTTGTTCCGTTGCCTCCCAGGGAACAAACAGCGGCGAAACCTGCGTCAAACGCCCCATGGGATCAACAAACCCGGAAAAACCGGTATTCGCAGATCGCACAATTGAGCGCCGTGTTTCAACGGCCCGCAATCTGGTCATCGCCAAAGTTTGGTGAGGGGCATTGGACTCTCCATACCAGGCATCATTGGTTATATTTACCAGTATATTCGCTCCCGCATCCACCCATTTTCTAGAAATCCCTTCAAATATGGATTCAAAGCAGATTAATACTCCAATCCGCGCCGTCTTACAAGAAGGAGGGTTGCTAATTTCTCCAGCTGTAAAATTCCCCACGGATTCAACTAATGGCGCGATAAAAGGCAGGAATTTTTTAAAAGGAACATACTCCCCAAAAGGTACCAAATGACTTTTAGAAGTACGGGCAACAATATCCCCTTCTGTATTGAAAAGCAGGCTGGAGTTAAAATATTTAATATCATCTGGTTTTCCATCTTCTCTTTCATACCAGGGAGATCCGGTTAGCAACATCACCTGTTCCGATTTCAGAAACCCTTCAATTGGCAGCAGCAGAGGATTCTTGATTGGGAAGAATGGCAGAGAGGTTTCAGGCCAGACAATCAAATCTGGCCGAAGATCTGCATCATCTGATTTTTCCATCAGTTGCAGGCTCTGTCGTACATAGCCTCGAACGGTTGTTCCCTGTCTTGCAGGAAGCCACTTCTGTCCCTGTGCAACATTCCCCTGGACCACTCCGACATTGAATGTTTTAGCAGATTGAATCCGAAACTCCACCTGTTGCCAGCGCCAACCGGAATAGAGAGTCACCGCAACAAGCAGCAGACAAACGGGAACAGCAATAGGGATTACTTCCGATTTTTTTGGGTTCAGGATCAAAAGAGCAAAAAAACTGTTAATCAGGATCAGAAGAAAGCTCAGACCATGAATTCCCCAGAGATCAGCTGACTGCAAGAGAACAGGAACAGTCGCCATTCCATAGCCAAGATCCATCCAGGGCAGGCCGGAAAACAGAAAAGAACGCAGAAAATCAAGTCCCACCCAAGCTGCGGGAAAAAGCCACACAGCGACTGCAATTGAAAAGTGTTGGAACACAAAGCGGGCAACAAGAACAAAAACAAGAAGATACCCTGTCATATAGAGACAGAGTAGCAAAAGTGCTGGGATTGATACAAATAGTGGCAGCCCACCATACTGTCCTAAGACAAAAACAATCCAGTAGAGTTGCAGCAGAAAATGACCAATCCCTGTCAACAACGCACAGACCAGAGCTTGTTTCTGACCCACCCTGCATATATGTACAATAAAAGCCACACAGACTACAGCAAGCAATGACCAGATAGCAGCATCGAATGCCAGCCAGAGCAAAAGCACTGTGACACCACTCACCTGCAATGTCCTACCAGTGGGACGTTCTATCATTCTTTATCCCCTGCAGCAGGAAGAGGAAAACGTGAAACCCGTAACAGATCTATCTGGCGTGTCGTTGCACCGAGTACCGTAAACCTCAAGCCCTCGGCATCCACGGTATCACCTACAACCGCCAAACGACCAAGCAGAAAAATCACAAAACCTCCAATGGACTCATAACTGCCCTCGTTCATTTCCACATCAAAATATTCTTCGATTACTTCGATATCCGCCTGGGCTTTCACTTCAACACTGTTTTCGTCGATCTCATGCAGCAGACTCCTGTCCACATCGTACTCATCGTCAATCTCACCTACAATTTCTTCCAGAATATCTTCAAGCGTAACAAGTCCGCGGACCGTTCCAAACTCATCTGCCACCACCGCAACATGAACTTTCTGTTTCTGAAATTCCCGTAACAGATCGACAATGGGCTTATCTTCTGCGATCACCCAGGGAGGGTTCAAGAACTCTTCAAGCCCCTTCCCATTTTCTTCTCTTCCACACATCTGCAGCAAATCTTTGGCATGCACGATACCTACGATATTATCAGCATTATCCTCGTAAATAGGAATCCTGGTAAAACCCTTTTCAATAACCATATCTATCAGTTCATCCATCGCTGTGCTCACCTCAGCACTCACAATTTCAGTGGAAGGGGTCATCACTTCACCCACCAGCGTATCATGGAAGTCAAAGATGGAATTGATCATCCGTTCCTCAAGCGAGGATATCAGCCCCTGTTCCTCGCCTTCTTCGAGTAACTCCTGTATTTCCTGTTCAAGGTCTTCAGTGGTCTCGGGAGATCGTCCAAAGGGCAATATGGCCATCAAACGAAGCAGCAGATTCTTCTTTGCCGCCGGAAGGGGTAGTTCTTCTATTTTTTCTTTTGTCATGGGTACTGTAAAATGATCGAAGTAAGTTGAAATAAAGGTAACTATTCAGCAGCACTCCAACTAGGTCCATTTTAGCCTCCTCGAAGAGCATTCGTATGCTTCGGAGCCCCAAAATATACGAATTTGAAGCACGGAGTCTGCACTTACCTACTAATGAGTTAAAGTTCAGAGGTAAGGGGAATTAGTTGCCTTTGCTGAATAGCAACAAATAAAGTAGCTCTAAACTATTACCTTTTTTCTTTTCTAATTGCCAGCGTATGATTATAGTAGACATGATTCAGAAGTGTTGCCAAGAAAAGATTGTTTTATTCAATTAAACGATCATATAAATATACTAACAAAAGCATTACGATGTAGCGGGAAACGCAGTTTCCTTTTGCATCTGTCTCACGACAAGAGGATTACATTGGAAGGAAAAGTTCTTATTGCAAACAGGGGCGAAATCGCCATCCGGATCATGGAGGCCTGTAAAGATTTAGATCTTGACTATGTGGTTGTGTATACCGAAGCGGACAAAGATTCAGAGCATGTCTGCCGTAACAACACCAGCGGTCCCGAGCAAAATGCCTGGCGTATCAACAGTTACACGGAACCTAACGATCTCTTTGCTGTTGCCACCCATACAGGCTGCACAGCCATCCACCCGGGATACGGATTTTTCTCAGAAGATTTCCGTTTTGCAAGACGTGCTGCCACCCGGGACCACTCGCTCATCTTTATTGGTCCCAACTGGGAAGTTATCAAAAACCTTGGCGATAAAATTAACACTAAAAAAGTTGCCAACGAGTTAAACATCCCAACCATTCCGGGTACCGACAGCCCTATTTACAACGAAATGGAAGCTGAAGAAATCGCCTTCCATCTCCTTGAAAGCCAGAGGATGCAGGAGATTGAACGTCCCTCCATCCTTATTAAAGCGGCAGCTGGCGGCGGCGGTATGGGGATCGAGGAAGTAACTGAAATCGCAGAGTTTCGCCGTATCTATCGCCAGGTACAGAGTTATGCCAAGCGCCAGTTTGGAGATGGCGGAGTACTTATCGAACAGTGCCTCACCGATTACAATCATCTGGAAGTACAGCTACTCTGCTCTCGCCATGGTGAGCGTATCCATTTCGGCTCCCGTAACTGTACCATCCAATCCACGGGCCGCCAAAAACGTGTTGAAGCTGCACCCGGTTTTCATGCATCCTGTTTTGACTATGATTTTGATGAGAAGAAAGTTCTTGATATGGTCGTTGAATATTCACTCAAGCTTGCCGCCCATGTCAGGTATGACAATGTAGGCACCTGGGAGTGGATAGTCTCGCGCTCGGGTCAGCCCTATCTGCTCGAAGTAAACACCAGAATTCAGGTTGAGAATGATGTTTCAGCCAGAATCAGCTATCTCGACGGTAAACATCCCAATCTGATTCGGGAACAGATCAGACTCGCCCTTGGGGAAAAGATTGGCTACAAACAGAACAACGTGGAATTCAAAGGAGCATCCATAGAGTTGCGTATCGTTGCAGAGGATACCCGACGCGGATTTTCCCCCTGGATCGGCACCATCACCGAGTTTTCCTTTCCACAACACGACTGGTCAGTTGTCTATACCCATGTCCCCTTTGACCGGCCATACACCATCCCTAGTGATTATGATCCTAACTTAGCCTTGGCCCTTGTATGGGGCGAAAATATGGACGAAGCCAAAAAGCGGGCTGCCCAGTTTATTGATGAGACCCGAATCAAAGGAGAGGACTCTCAAGGCGACTCCATTACCACAAATCTTGACTATTTAAAAACTAACCTGAACCGGCTGTTGACCTTTTAACAAAACGAACCGGGGCATCTACATATGATTGAATTATTAAAAACACTTCAGAAAATTGAAGAGCGTATAAATTATCTTATCCAGATTAAAGACTTCACCAACTGGGGAAATCTTTTCGGATTCCAGGAAACCTGTCTTCATTTAAAACAGAACCCCTACGATTTCCACGAAGACCAGTTCACCATAGAGATTCGCAAGCTGGACGAATCGATCACCTTCCTCGAGGAACGTGCCGAAGAGCAGCTGACCCCCATGGAGCGTGTTCGTATCGTACGAACCGTTGAACGCTTCAGCCTCAAAGATATCCTTGAAAATGTGTATGAGGACTATACGGAACTTGGCGGCCAGGACGAAGCAAATATCGATCCCGCAATGGTCTGTGCCAAAGCAACCATTGTCCGAAAGATCAAGGGAAAGCCCTATACCGCAACGGTTATGGTTATCGGTCAGGAAACAGGTCACGGCGAAGAATTCCGTAACGGCGGCTCCTGCAGGCCCGAGGGCAACGAAAAAGCTCTCCGCTATATGAAGGTTGCTGAAACAGAAGGCATACCCATCCATTTTTATATCTTTACCCCCGGCTCCTTCCCCATCGAAGAATACCCGGGAGCAGCCCAGCAGATCGCACGAAATATCTACGCCATGACAAAACTGCGGGTCCCAATGGTCTCTCTTATTTCAGAGGGTGGATCGGGTGGTGCCGAAGCCATCGGCCTATCAGATTTCCGTCTGATGTGTTCCCATGGCTACTATTCTGTAATCTCTCCCGAGGGAGCTGCCGGTATAGAAGGAAGGGTTGGAGAAAATGAAAAAGCCCCCAAAGAGCTCGTAGAAGTATGTGCTGAACGGTTAAAACTCACTGCAAAAGACAATCGCACTCTTGGAACCATTGATGCCATCGTCAAAGAACCGCCTCTTGGTGCCCGACACGACGATTTTGCCTTTTTCGCCCAGATTCGTTCCGAGATCACTCGGGCCACGGATAAGGTGGTTCTCAGTGCAAAAAGCTTTAAGGCCTTCCGCGACTGGGAAAACAAAAGAAGAAAGAAAAAAACAGAACGAAAGGATATGGCCGTTGATATTCCCTGGGATCTCAACGAGGATGAACAGGGAAGATTATTGCGACTTCGGTCTAAAAAGTATCGCGATATGGCAATGATAGGATTTGGTGGTCATCCAGCTCCCACTGAAACTTTTTTCAAACAGTTTCAGGAAAAGAGTGAACGAGTCTACTACAATCTGCGCTACGATGTGTTAAAGCATTCCCAAAAACAGATCAAAAAAGTGGTCCGGGACATGTCCGGTGAGGGATCGGTTATCCTCAAACGCCTCTCCACTCCAGTAAATACCGTGAAGGACTTTTTTGCAAAAGGTGAGGCCAATCAAGCCCCACCTCTGCGTATCACTCACAATGCAACGGTTGCTATCCCCACGCCGCAACCCGTCCAGGACCTCCTCGAGCTCACCGATACCTACACAAGTCCACGGGCGAATGAAGATCGAACTGTCACCTGCCCCAACAGCGGTACCCACGGTTGCAAGGATCTCTGGATTCCTGATCTTTATGGCGAATATGGCGGCGTCTGCGAAAACTGCGGCCACCATTTCCCTCTTGAATATCAATGGTATCTCCACAACATCTTTGACCCGAATTCCATCTATTTCTTCAATACGGATATCACATCTGGGAACCCGCTGAGCTACACCGGCTTCGATGCACGCCTCAACGACTCCAAGAAGAAAACCGGTCGCAACGCCGGTAATATGACATTCTCTGCAAAGGTCATGGATATCAAGATCGTTGTCTCCATGCTGTATCAGGATTTCCGCAGCGGCACCGTGGGATCAGCAGAAGGAGAAAAATTTGTTCAGGCGTGTGAGCTTGCCACCAGAAAGAAACGCCCACTGCTCTCTTATGTTCATACCACTGGAGGAATTCGCATCCAGGAAGGGACTCTCGGAGTAACCCAAATGCCAAAGTGTACCATGGCAGTCCGCGAATATATTGATGCAGGTGGCCTCTATATAGTGGTCTACGACAATAACTCCTATGCAGGCCCCGTTGCCAGTTTCTTAGGATGCTCTCCCTATCAGTTTGCGATTCGCTCCAGCCGGGTTGGATTTGCAGGAATCCGGGTTATCCGGGAAACCACAGGAACAGCTATCCCGCCCGATTATCATTCTGCCCGCAATGCTCTAAAACGCGGCCATATCCAAGGAATCTGGGACAGACGTGATTTCCGGCGCAATCTCCACAAATCCCTTATGACCATGGGCAGTCATAATCTCTACTACAGATAGCCCCTATTCATCCCACCCCCTACACAGGCCACCTGCCGGAGTAACAGATCTTTCCGTCAGGTAGCCTACTTTCAACCACTTTCCTAACAAGTTTTCACCTCTTATCCCCGAAGACATCCCTAAACTTTTCGGTCTCTCCAGCCGATATAATACAATAGTTGTTCATACACATTTCTCAGGGATAGAGGAGGCACGGTATGACCATTTGGCAATTTTCAATAAAAGAAAGGGATGTTAGTTACGGAAAACGGAAACGAAGATTATTAACCAAAAAGGGCTGCAACGAACCCTTTAAAGATCGATTCTGGTGTCCGAAAAAAAACTGGTTTATGAAAGAGGCATGCCCTTTTATGAACAAACGTGAATGTGAAAATTTTTCCATCATGAGTGGAGAAAAATTCGCCCACCAGTAAACAAAAGCCGCAGCGACAACTCATCGTATAATCAGCTTCATTTAACAGGCTGGAATTCTGTCCAGAACAGCTGCGACTTACCACAAAAGCAGGTATCTTCAAAAACTCAGCCCCTCTGATCGAAACAGATCAGACGCCGATAGAAGCGCGTATTATTTTTAGTACAATAGACACCTCCATTCCCACTATGCAGTTGACAAACCCCTAATGAAATGCGAGAAAGTAACTGGATAACAAAAATCGAGTAGCACGCTTTTGAACCGTATGATTTTTACAAACAACAACCCTAGAAGCCCCATCACTTCCTGCATCGATCCTTACTTGAGACTTTCTGACGAAATGGAGATATAAAATGTTTGAGGAAAAGCGGAAATTCAAACGTATTGCCAGCAATGTTCACGTAGGATTTAATAAGCAGCAGGTTGACAAGGAGACGGAAGAATATTTCCAGGGGGTTGCCGAGGATTGTGGCCTGAGCGGTATGTTTCTGGCCACCGAGCATCTAATGCCCAAGGGAAGCGTCGTTTCACTCAACTTTCAGTTTATCGATGAAAAAGGAGAGCCGGCTATGATTCAGGCTCAGGCAGTGGTTCGCTGGACCCAACGCTTCCGTAAACCAAAAGGAATGGGACTGGAATTTTTTGAATTTAATGGCCTGGAAGGGCGAGATTTTGAAGAATGCCTGAATCTTATGCTAAAATAGCAGCAAGTTCCCCGCATATTAAAACGTGTTTTCAGCTATTCAGCCAAACACTATTCTATATCTGCCCCAGCAATTATTCATCCAGAATTTAAGGTAACCTTAAGAATCAGAGGCCGCTTATTGAACGGTGATCGTCATAAGTGATCCGTCGCTTGGGTTTTTACAGCGAATAACAGCACTAGCCCCCTTCCCTGAAAAAGATCTGCTATAATTCAGTACAATGCGCTGAACTCCCGAAAGAGGCCTTTTCAGCAGCCACTTCACCTCCCGTTTTCCCGGTGAGAATTTGCTATAGGCGGGATGCGCACTCTGCACAGCAACACCTTCAGGAATGCGCTGTTTAACAATAATCGAAGTCGGAGCAGGATCTGCAACACTGAGTTCAAGAACGGTCCGTTTCCCTGAATTTTCAAGATACCTTGCCTGAACGCTCTCTGCCCGAAGCTCTGCTGACATGCAGAATATCGGGACAAACAACAGTGGCAACAGATAGAATTTATAAATAGTATTCATTTTTTATTGTTTACTCCTGTTTGCGGCAAGTGCGCCTTGCCCGGCATAACTTAGGGAAGTATCTCAAGAACATATTTTTCCTTATCCCAACGGTATCCGGATCCCATCCAGATATTTTCAATCTCTTCAACATCAACATTCAAGCCCTTAATACGATCAAAATCGTCATACACGGCAAGCAACTCCTTGTCATCTATAATATGATTTTTATCGCTGTCAGCCCAGTGATATTCCATAAACTGAATACGACTACGGCCATCCACCGTCACTTCTTGACGACTGGACTGTCGAACAAGGAGAGTGCCGATAAACATCGGCGATTCCATCTTGTTTTCAACGGTTGTACATTGGGCAATATATGAAAAGTTTCTCAAGCCAGGCCCATCTTTATCTATCCATTTGATAAAACCGCCTTCGGCCACCGTGGCCTCCGGCACAGTATGCAAAATCATACAATCTCCCTGCAACTGTTCTTTCAGCAGAAGTGAAGAGGTTTTTCCAGATGCAAAATCCACTCGGATAACAACCGGAAAGGGATGTCCTGCCAGGGTGTGAGCAGGCAGGATCCTTCTGGCTGACAGATGTAAAGCGTTGCTTTTTCGGGACAAACCGATAAAAAAAACAAGGACCGCAAGTAGCAAAACATTTGCAACGATAAAGAAAACAAACTTTTTTATCGAACGAACAGGAGGGGATGGCACCTCTGTTTCATTCTGCTCAGAACCAGCAAGAATCTCAGCCATGGGAACAGCTAGAGCTTCGGCTAGTTTTAGACCATTTTCTTCCTTAAGAGTTGGCGCCTCCTGACGCTCCCAACGCGAGATCGTCTCGGTGGTAACGCCAACAGCAGTGGCCAGATAGAGCTGAGTCAATTTCTGTTCTTCACGAAGAGAACGTACTTTAGGCCCGCTGACCTGAACCATGGCTACCCCTGATTTCATCTTTTCTGTCCTGGTTGTAAAATTACATAACTTTCAAAACTTTGCAGTATCTTACGCGTTTTTCCATATTTTACAACTTTCTTTTCCATATTCAACGCCGAGCAGGACACCTCTATGTTATTGAGTTTACAAGGATGTCCACACGATTCCACCCAATATCACCCGATATCGGGTTTTTTCTTGAGCTTTTAGATCCTACAGTAGAAACAAAGGAAAGGGCATCTAGCCCTTAACAGATTCCCTCACAACGGAGAAACAAATGAAAACAATGACAACTTTGATGACAGCCCTGGCCCTTACCATAATAATCAGCACAAGTGCCTACGCGGCCACTCTTAAATGCACTGTGGAACAAGTAGAGGGCGATGTAATAACTATGAACTGTGGTGAAAAAGCAGCAACTCTGGCTGTGGGAACCGAAGTAAAGGTAAAAGCGGCAAAAAGTACAAGCGCTGCAATTGAAGGTTGCTAAATCAACACAATAGCAGGACGTTCCAGACCACGGGACGTCCTACAGTTTAAAATAAAACAGAACTATTATAACTTAAAGTCCCAGAAAAGAGTGGTCGCACATCGATTTTCCTGATAGGATCTTTCCATTTTTCACACAAATATAATGGCAAGTCTAAGGAGTTTCGATGAGTTTTAAACAGTTCCAATTTGAAGAACAGATTAATCAGAATATCAAATCCTGTGGGTATGAACACCCGACCCCCATCCAGGAGCAAGCCATTCCTGAAGTGATGACAGGAAAGGATATTCTGGGCCTTGCCCAGACAGGAACTGGTAAAACTGCAGCCTTTGCCCTGCCGATTATCCAACGACTCAGCAAAGGAAAACGAGGAAAAGTTCGCGCACTTATCGTAGCTCCGACCAGAGAACTTGCTGAACAAATTAGAACAAGTTTTCAGGAACTAACAACGGGGACCGGATTGCGAAGCCTAGCTGTGTATGGCGGTGTAGGGAAAAAGCCTCAACTAGACGCCTTTTCGCGAGGTGTAGAAATTCTCGTAGCCTGTCCCGGACGACTTCTTGATCACCTAAACAATCATAACCTGCAACTGAACGAAGTTGAAACACTGGTACTTGACGAAGCAGACCAGATGTTTGATATGGGATTTTTCCCGGATATCCGTCGCATTCTTAAACACCTGTCCCCAACACGTCAAACCCTGCTCTTCTCAGCCACCATGCCGGCAGATATCCGAAAACTGGCAGATGAGGCGCTGACAAATCCAAAAGAGATCCGGATAAAACTAGAACAGCCACTTGAACTGATCACCCAGGCGCTCTACCCGGTATCAAAACGACAAAAATCCGCTCTGCTCCTCGAAATATTACAAAATGAACCGATAGAGGGATCAACGCTGATCTTCACTCGTACAAAATACGGGGCAAAAAATCTGGCTAAAAAACTGGAAAAAGCAGGACTTGCGGCATCTGCTCTCCAGGGGAACATGTCCCAGAATCAGCGTCAGAAAGCAATGGCTGGATTCCGCGATGGAACCTTTAAAATACTTGTGGCAACCGATATTGCTGCTCGTGGCATCGATATCTCACGGGTTGCTCAGGTTGTAAATTTTGATCTCCCCTCAACGGCTGAAGCCTATACCCATAGGATTGGTCGTACGGGGCGTGCCGAACGAAGCGGACGGGCAATCAGCTTTATGTGCTACGATGACCAGGCCATGGTGAAAGCCATTGAACACTTGCAGGGAAAAACTATTCCACACATTAATGTGGATGGTTTTGCCATGGAAGAAGCAGGGGAACAGCAGGAGCCAAAAAAGCAGACAGGACGTCCCCAGAATCCAAACCGCAGGCCAAAGAAGAAAGCTGTGCCTCGTCGTTCTGGAGCTAGCAAAAGCAAGTCAACCAACACTGAAAAGAAACAGCCAAACCCTAAACGTTCCTCTAATATATTTGGCCTTAGCAAAAAGGGAAAGTAGAAGCAAGAAACTAAAGCATTTCGTAAAGAATAGAACAATCTTTCGCACCTCTCAACGGATGCTTTTGTATATTGCTGACTCTGCTTTATGTGATTCTTGAAATAGAGTATTATGTCGTATCAATTATGGCATATGGTTGTTAGACATATCAGTAAGGGGGCATGTGTTCTTTCACTCTGCCCACTATATATGTGTGGTTTTTCCCCAAAACTCTACCGGAAGGATAAAAATGTTACGCGATTTGGCATTGGCAGCAAAAGCAGCATGCAGTAAAGAAGACCAAGAATCTCTGGTTCCACTGATCCTTTCCCTTAAAGAATTTGGCGCACAGGCAAAAAAACGAGGATTCCTCTCATTGGAAGATGCACTTGCGGGAATTAACGATAATTTTTTGAAAATTGGTATGCAGCTTATTATTGACCAAACAGAGCCGGATGTTGTCAGTGACATCCTTGACTCTGATATTTATTACAACGAGTCAAACGGAAGGGAACTCCTCAAAAAGATCATTATCCGGGAAGGCTTACTCCGCATTCAGGCAGGAGATACCTCCAGGAACATCTTTCTCTGTACTAGAATTTTCCTTGGAAAAGTAGACAACAGCGCTTTTTCCTGATTGCACTAGAATAGAAGGGGTCAAGAATAAGAATAGGTGAATTCACCCAACACAATCGTAATCAGACAGCTAAAGGCAAGGACATCATCAACCAAGCCCCATCAGACTGAGTTGCAATGGTGCCCTAAAGATTAAACCTTCAATTAATAGGAACGAACCCATGAGCAAAGGAAAAAATAACGTTAAGGCAGTGAAGAAGCAACCCGCTATGACCCCAAAAGAGAAGAAGGCTGCAAAGAAGGCCAAGAAAGAGTCCAAAAAGACTTATTGAAATGACCGACGGGGTACGATTGGTAGCCCAACGCCTCATTCCATTGAAATAACAGTGGTAATTGTAGGCGTGTTTAAAAAAGGCAGAGCCATTAGTTTGGCTCTGCCTTTTTTTTGTCATCAGATCCCGATTCAGACAACGACATGGTGCATTGATAAAGGACAGGGCCAGCGGAACAATGGCTGTTCCCATAACTCATGCAAACCAGGCCGAATTAAAATATTGAGCAATTGCGCGTGATATTACTATAAATGGTTCTAACACTTTCATCCAGAGAAACTCCAGGCGCATATCCTCGATTTTGTTATGCTGTTTTACTATCGACCAGAATCTGTCTGGCCAGTGCTGCCGCCTGGGCCTCTGCTCTGGCTAACACCTCTTCATCCGCTCTTCCCTTCCATTCTACTGGTTCAGCATAGTCCCATTTTAGTTTTTCGGTGAGTGTCTCCATTTCCCGTTGAGCGCCACCAGACCAGCCAAAGGATCCAAAGCGAAGAACCTTTTTGTTCCAGACTTTTTTCCGGCCAAACATGTCAAGGGCCCATGCCATAGGTGGAAACATACGATATTCGTAGGTAGGCATACCAATAATAAGTCCGGCTGACTTCCAGGCAGAGGCCAGAATAAAACCGACATGTTCATCGGGCACCCGGTGTATATGGACCGGCACCCCCTCACTACGTACCCCCCGCACCATTGCATGGACTACTTTTTCGGTATTACCGTACATACTTGACCAGACAACAGTAATTTCCGGTTCTGCAGGACCGGTCATATAGCTGGCAAAACGCAGATAGGCATCGATTATTTCCTGGGGATTTTCTCGCCAGACAATACCATGGGAAGGTGCAATCATTTTGATATCCAGGTCCTTGAGACGATCAACCGCCTTCTCAACAAACATGGAGAAGCCGCCTATGATATTAGCATAGTACCGCAGGGCCTCTTGCATAAAGAAATCATGCTGCTCAGTGGAAAGCTGGTCGTCAAAGATGACATCGGTGATGGCACCATAGGAACCAAAGGCGTCGCAGGTAAAAAGAATCCCAGAACTCTGTTCAAAGGTTACCATGGTTTCAGGCCAATGGAGATTAGGTGTCTCATAAAAGGTTAAGACTTTGCCCTCGCCAAGATCCAAGATGTCGCCACTTTTCATGATATGGACATTTGTGTCAATGCCGCAGAATGCTTTGAGTAACGCTGCCCCTTTTTTGGTAAGATAAAATTTTAGATTCGGATTTTGTCTATAAAACTCGGGCAGCCAACTGGTATGGTCCGGTTCCATATGATTGATGATAAGGTAATCGATATCCGTGGCCTGAAGAGGAATGGAGTGAAGTTCCTGTTCGAACTCCACGGGTTTATTTCTGACATCCTCAATTAGATCAATAAGTGCAGTTTTGGCTCCCCGTACTACATAGGAATTAATCGAAATTCCGTTAGGCATGGGCCACATCCCTTCAAACAGCATATCGCTGTCCAGGTTTATGCCGAGTCTATAGATTCCGTTGGTAATTTTTGTCGCTTTCATCTGATGTTCCATTGAAGAGGCAATCGGAAAACATATTCATTATCACACTTATGTACTATTCCGTTGCCAGGATACTATTTTACCCCGAACAGTCTTGAACTGTTCAAAGACTCCTACTTGCTGATTGAAAGACTGCCGTTACCCCTGACAGTCACGCCACCAGCTAGACTATGAACATGATCAAAGCCCTCCCCCTGAAGGACGCCGACAGTCCATATTTTTCACGGTAATTTGTTTAAAATACATTCTATTCTCCTTGAGTTACAGCTAAAGAACTAGGGTTGAACACGAACCAGCTTGTTGCATATGCACAATATTAGACATGACACCGAACATGTCAAGGTAGTAATAAGATGTACTGTTATCTTATGAAAAGATTGTTTAAAAGAGTCTGCTTTGTCACCAAATTCGTGACGATAAAAATAGCTGAGCTTTATACCTAATCAGCTAACTATATAGTAGTTCCGGCTCATGCCAGCCTTGGTAAGAGACCTGAATATGTCTGTAATCTTTTTCAAAACCAAATATGGATTTCATAGATGAATCGAAAAACAGCCTTTGGAAATATCCACCATCTTGACAAGAGTCCCAGCAGCCCAAATATGGTATAAATGTTTACGATGAAACCTTATCAAATAAGAAGGCTATGTTCGCGTTAAATGTTGAAAAACGACTCTGTCGTCCTTATCTTTTTGAT
>CAZDJE010000075.1:0-19004 GCA_964505715.1 uncultured Desulfocapsa sp.
TTTTGAGAAGATTTCATTATTTTAAAACATGCAAAATCCTAACCGGACACTACTGCATATGAGTGGCTCCTTTTAACAATTTTATCAATTGTATGGGGTGGTTCTTTTTTCTTTATTGGAGCTGCTGTAGAGGCCCTGCCCCCTCTTTCCATCGTGGCTTTGAGAGTATCGTTGGCGACCTTCGCTCTTACAGGGGTTGCATATCTCAGTGGCCTGAGAATGCCAACCGACCCTAGGATTTGGGTTGCTTTCATCCGATCACAGTATATCCGACAGATAAATTGTTTGCGTCCAATAATCGTCTAACAAAGGTAGGGAATCTAGAAACGCAAAAAGCCAATCACTAGGTAAGTGATTGGCTTTTTAACGATTATGTGGTCGGGGCGGTAGGATTCGAACCTACGGCCTCCTGCTCCCAAGGCAGGCGCGCTAACCAGGCTGCGCTACGCCCCGACTCATAAAAAAAGTGAAAAAGCCCGACCAATAACGATCGGGCTTGGTATTTTTGGCTCCTCGAGCAAGACTCGAACTTGCGACAAGGTGGTTAACAGCCACCTGCTCTACCAACTGAGCTATCGAGGATTATAGTAACAACAGGCCTAGTGATAGCAACGACCTATAGGCGCACGAATATAAACGACCGGAACTAAGCTGTCAATATCTTTTTCCCTCTATCCAGTCAAAAGACATTTTACTGCTTTTCACTCTGTAAGGCCCCGTTCAATTTTCCTCTTTTGTAACCTCAACAGCACTCCAACTACATTCATTTTAGCCTCTTCTAATAGCACCAGTACGCTTCAGAACCCAAAATAAAAGAATTTGAAGCACGAAGTCTACACTTACCTGCTAAACAGTTACACCCCAAGATTACTTCCATCGGGGCGCGTTCAGCGTTAAGGGTAAATTGTTGCCCTCGATGAAGTTACCCTCTTTTTATAAAAATTAGCTGCAAGACAGTATAGCCACGACACAGGATATAAAAGCTTAATGCCATAACAAGCAGCAACAGAAGCTCTTTACCTCCAAGCGCTACAATTTTGAAGATATCGCGTAATGGTGTGTACATAAGAACAAGCTGAATCACAATTGAAAAAACAACCGCTGCCCACATCCACCAATTCGAAAAGAGAGGTACCTTATAATCCCTGCGAATTACAAAAACCAAAACAACTTCATAGAGTACAACAAAGTTAAAAACCATGGTCTGCCCAAGTATCAGCCTTTCACCATCTCCATTTATCCCACCGTAGAGTGAAAAAAGGAACAGCGCAAGGCCCGTACCAATAGTTCCTAGGACAGCAATCAGAACAAGTTTATCGAATGGCAGGATATTCTCTTTCCCTTTCTTGGGCTGTCGAAGCATAATATCCGTTCCATACTGATCCACACTGAAGGCAAGAGCAGGTGCACCATCCGTTACCATATTAATCCAGAGAAGCAGAATGGCGGTAAGGGGGAGATTCATTCCAGTTATAACCGCCAGAAAAATAATAAGTACTTCACCAAAATTCCCGGAGAGTAGGAGCATAATGGACTTCTGTATATTATCGTAAATCCCACGTCCCTCACGTATGGCACTCACAATATTACTGAAGCTATCATCGAGCAGGACGATATCCGATGCCTCCTTTGCCACCTCGGTACCACTCCCCACCGCAATACCAATATTTGCTTTTTTTAAGGCCGGCGCATCATTTACTCCATCCCCGGTCATTGCAACGATATGGCCCATTTTCTGCAAGGCTGCCACGATACGTTGTTTATGCTCCGGAATCACCCTGGCGAAGATATTTATGCCTTTCTCGAGTGTTGTAATCAGCCCCTTCTCGTCCATAGCATCAAGTTCCTGCCCCGTGCACACCTCACTCTCAATTCCAATTTCTTTGCCAATAGCTCTTGCGGTGGTCTGATAATCACCAGTCACCATAATCACGCGAACTCCGGCCGCCGAAGTTGTCTTGATAGCCGACAGAACGTCATGTCGGGGAGGGTCAATCATGGCCTGGAAGCCGATAAATATAAGCCCTTCCTCGTTTAAAGTCTCTGAAGTATCTACGGTTTTCGAGGCAAAAGCGAGAACTCGCATAGCCTGTTCAGCGTACAGATCATTCTGAGCCTCTATTTGAGTCAGCGCATCACTATCCAGAGGAAGAACTTTTCCATCTTTGTAATAGCTGTTGCAGTGTTCCAGAAGGTGACCGGGAGCTCCTTTACTGAAGATTCTGTCCCGCCTGTCAGAATCTCGAACCAGGACACTCATCATTTTTCGCTCGGAATCAAAGGGAATCTCGTCAACACGTTTTCCTGATCCGCTCACACCTGTTTTGCCACCACTCGTCAGCAAAGCCCCTTCCGTTGGATCGCCAATCAGTTCCCAATGCTCACCACGTTCATACAGATTTGCGTTATTACACAAAAGCCCTGCCCTGAAAAGAAGGTCGACCACTTCCCCTTTCACCTCACCCACCGGCTCGTAACCAACGCCCTGTAATTCCACCTCACCGCCCATGGTCCAGCCATAACGAACGGTCATTTGATTCTCAGTTAACGTTCCAGTTTTATCCGAGCAAATCACATCACAGCTGCCGAGGGTTTCAACGGAAGAGAGTTTTCGTACCAGTGCCTTCTTTTTCAATAATCGCTTTACCCCGACACTGAGAGCGATGGTCACCACAGCCGGTAATGCCGTAGGCACAGCAGCAACGGCCAGACTAATAGCAATAAAAAGAAAACCGACAAATGTCTGTTCGGTAAGTCCGCCTTTGAAAAAGGCCTGAAGAGTGAGCAGACAGAAGACGACAAGACAGATAAGCAGGATTACTCCACCAAGCCTCTTTCCAAATGTATGCAGTCTTTGCTGCAGGGGAGTCATCTCATCAACAGCGCCGGCAATAAGAGCAGAAATCTTTCCAATCTCTGTATCCATCCCCGTCCCAACCACCACGGCAAGGCAATTACCGGTGACCACGGAGGTCGTAGAAAAGAGCATATTCCGCTGCTCTCCGAGCTGAACGTTTTCTGCAATAACAGTGCTCTCTTTTTCTGCGGGGACACTTTCTCCTGTCAGAGCAGACTCTTCCACCTTCAACTGAACCGATTCAAGAAGTCGTGCATCTGCCGGAACTTTATCGCCTGCACTCAGAACAAGGATATCACCGGGAACAAGTTCAATAGCATCGACAATCGCCTTCTGCCCGTCACGCAAAACGGTGGCATGGAGAGCGGCTATTTTCTTGAGAGCCTCAAGAGAACGCTGCGCATTCAGCTCTTGAAAAAAACCGATAAGGGCATTTACTAGAAGAATAATAAGAATAAGAATGGAATCTACGTACTCACCGATAAAAAAGGAAAAAACAACGGCAAAAAGCAGAATATAGATAATAAAACTTTTGAATTGATCAAAAAAGAGAACTACGGGATTAATACCACTGGCGGTTTCCAGAGCATTCGAGCCATGGAGCAGAAGTCGCTTGCGAGCTTCACTGGAACCTAGACCCAAAAGACAGGAGTCTAAATCCTTAAGAACATCTTCTCCTGACTTTTGTGAATAATGCACAAGCCCTCGCTCAGGTGATACCTGCTGTTATCCAAACATTTCCCCAATCACAAGCTTTGTAAATCACAGCTATTTGCCTGGAGGGAAACCTCCAAGAATAGCATCGATCGCGGCATTGATATTTTTGGTAATCACTTCCGGATCATTATTGCTGCCAAGTCTGTCGGTACCGGTACCGCGCCAGATCAATTTATGCTGCCGAGGATCAAGAATATCGACAATCAGAGTTCCCATTTCATACTCCCTGGTTGTGGTTGTCCGCATGCCCCCCATAGTAGAGCCCATAAAAGGATCACGGCCCAGAGCGCCATAGCCATAGGGGCTGTAAAAATGGTCAATGCTATCAACAAGTAGCTTCTTTTTGATTGCCCCAAGCCAGCTCACCACAAAATCAGCAGAACTCTCATCACCCTTCACATATCCTTTTGCAGCGAGATTTTTTTCAACTGCGGAACGCACTCTGTCAACAATAAGATCATTATTAATTCTGGCATCTTGACTCGGGACACCACCGTTATCCAACCAGACGTATGTTTTCAGTTTTGTGAAATCATACTCCTTATTATAGTCCGCATTTACACTAATGGTAGAACAAGCAGCAAAGACAGACACCAGCAGAATAACAGCACCAACGGTTATGAATCGTTTCATAATATCAACTCCTGAACAAGAAAGAACGGCTGACTGACAAATTACAGTCATTATTGCGGTTGATTGCCAAACATACCTTTCAGCATTTCCATGGCCTGTTGCATCTCCTGCTGCTCTTCCGGAGACATCTGCTGTTGCTGCTGTCCCGGAATGGAAGGAGCAACAATTTTCTTTGCGCTATCCGGGTCCTTCAACATTGCAATTGTCTGTCTGGCCATTTCACGAGCAACGGCATCGGATTGAGGATCAAACTGTGGCTCAATCCCCCTGGGAAACTGAAAATATGAATCGGCAACTTTTCCTTTATCCACGGAAGTTGCCTCGATTTTCATATTCATCCCCATCATATTGGTCTCAACCAGAAGGGGGAGCCCTGCACCATGAATACTATACACCACATTGCCCATCATTTCGGCCCGATCGCAGCTATAGCCAAGAATTTTCTTTGCATTTTGCTGAATTTTTCCACCAAAGCCTTCGGCAATGGATAGCCCCATCTTCTCACTATTCTCTTTCACCCGCTTTCGATCAGCTTTTGAAAGCTTATTATACTCTTCGATCATATACTTTTCAGGATTGACACTCTTAGTACCATTTTTTTCTGTCAGATCGAACTGATAGCTCCACTCTGGAGTATCGATATCCACGGTTTCATTCACCATGGTCATTCCCATCATTGTGGTTTTAGTCGTATGATAGGTCGCAATTTCCCGGCCATACTCACGAACATAGACAACTTCATTGCCATTTTCCACTCCACTAATTGTATACTGGATGGTTGCACTCTTAAAAGGCAGCTTTGTCTCCCAGGGACTTTTATCTGCCGCAACAGCACACAACGGAAACAAGACTAACAACACAACTCCAAACAGAAATCCTTTCTTCATTTTTCTTCCCCGGATGTATATGTACAGAAGTAATTTATAATTTGAATCAGTTTAGCAATCTGTATAAATTTGTTCAATCATTTCCTGCTATTCATTTTTCCGATGAATGGCAAAAGGACTCCAGCTCTGACAAACCGGCATAACCTCAAGACGGTTAATATTAACATGGGTTGGACGATCGGCCAGCCAATACACTATTTCTGCAATATCCACAGGGGTCAATGGTTCAGTGCCCTCGTATACGGCATCTGCCTTTTTCTTATCTCCATGGAAACGAACCATGGAAAACTCAGATTCGGAAAGTCCCGGTTCAACATTGGAGACCCGAATCCCTGTGCCATGCAGATCGGCACGAAGATTATTGGAAAACTGCTCCACAAATGCCTTGGTGGCTCCATACGTATTCCCACCAGGATAGGGCCAGGATCCGGCAATTGACCCCATATTAATGATATGTCCTTTCTTTCGACTCACCATCCCAGGCAGTAGGCTACGGGTTACATACATCAATCCTTTGATATTTGTATCCACCATAACTTCCCAATCTTCAATATCAGCTGCCTGAGCTGGGTTCAGACCAAGTGCCAGCCCTGCATTATTGACCAGCAGATCAATATCGGAATGAGACTCCGGCAGATTCTTTATCATGGCCTCCACCTGTTCTCTTTTACGAACATCACACACAGCAGTATGGACTGCGACATTTGAAAATTGTTCCTGCAACTCCTGCAAACGCTCTTCACGCCGGCCAGAAAGAACTAAATCCCAACCTTTTTCAGCAAACAATTCCGCACATGCTCGGCCAAAACCTGAAGTTGCACCTGTAATAAACGCTGTTTTTGTCATTTTTCTGTCGCCTCGCTGTTAAAGCATTCTGCAGCCCTTTTCATCTCTTTATCGTCGAGATAAAAATGGGGTGCGATTCGTATATATTCTGAACGAAGTGTGGTTACTATCCCCTGTTTTCCGACATTTCCAATCAACTCCTGAGCATTTGTCTTTGGCAGGATTGCAAGAATCCCGGAACGGTGCTTCTCCGGAAAAAGCAGGGGCACAAAAAGATCAGGATCAAGATAGCGAAGAAAAACATCCTGCAGACGCAGAATTTCTGCTCGAATTTCTTCCATGGAGTAGCGAAGAAAAACTGCGTCCAGCAAACCGTTCAATGCCGCCAGATGTTCCCACGAGAGAGTGGAATACTCAAATTTCCGACCATCCACATGAGGATTCCAGGTATGATCAAGATATTCAAGTCCCTGCTGCATGGAAGATGCCCCCACCATGGTCACTGCAATTTTGTCCCGAAACTCTGCACTGGTATATAATAGGCCACTTCCAAACGGCCCCATAAGCCACTTCCAGCACGATACAGCCACAGCCGCCACATGATACTCTTCAGGGTAGAGAGGCAGACAGCCCACACTCTGAGCGCCATCAATAACAAGGTCTATATTACGCTCCTTACAAAAACTTCCCAACTCCACTAAATCTGCGGTATAGCCACTGGTAAACTGCACATGACTAAGAGTAATAATTCGAGTTTTTGAGCTTACCTTTGCTTCAAGTTCCTCCATGGACCACCCGCGAGGGGATGTTACATCAGCAAGAGAACTCAAAGGGTCACTATCACCGAGCAGGACAAGTTTTACACCTCTCTTTTCCTGCAGACGCCATGGATAGTGATTGCTGGGAAATTCATGAACATAACTAATTATTTCATCACCCGGCTGAAAGGGATAGCCATTGGCAATAAGACACATCCCCTCCGCGGTGTTATGGACACTGGAAATATTCCCTGAATCCGTTTTCAATAAGCGTCCCCATTTGCTATGGAACTCAGACAATAAACCGAAATAGGGCGGCAGACCACTTATACCACCAGCAGCCATGGCCTCAAGATAAGCCACTGCAGCTTCTTTGGCCTGTCGTTGCATGGGAGAGATTGCACAATGCGCTAGGAAAACACTGTTTTCTTTTGCCGGGAAAGCGTTTGTACTTTTATCAAACATAGGAGAGCTCTACTTTCTTTATTAGATGTTTCTGCTTACACGAAGCTATGATACTGCAAAACAAGATCGGCACAGGAGTTGTTAATATGGGCAAAATCAAAAACCAGCGCCTGCCGTCTTTTCCCGCTATCATCAACAAGATGCTGATAAATGTCTATAAAGGGAACATTCAACTTATTACAATATTTACCATAGGCCAGATTGAGTTTCTCGGTATATCCGCTGCGTTCTTCGTAGCTTGCATTAAATGGATAATTCAGACCCTGTCTCCATTTTTCAGCATCAGGCCCTTTAAAATCACCCGTTGGAACCACATTAAATATATGTATCCGATGGCCGTCATTTCGTAACCTGTAAACATAGGAGACGTAACGCTCTGCAGTTGTGTCTATAAGCTGATCAACCGGAATCCCGAGTTGAAGATGTTTGTATTTAATATGCAGTCGTACATCCACCTCCCCGAAACAGAAAATAAGCTCTTTTTCACGCAGAGCTTCGAGAATCTTTAACAGCTTTTTTTCATGCCGTTCCAGGTTATAAGCAGTCTTTCCATCGAGTTTATTATAGCCGACCAGAACTCTGGAATCAGCAATAGTATGATGATCTTCAAAACAGCGTCTGGAATGGCTGTCGCCCACGGCAAATATCTTTCTGTTCATACAAGTAATGGCTGGCAATTATTTGATTCCGGTTACTGCACTCTCTTCTTGCAGATACGGAAGCAGAGAGTTCCCAGTTGCGGTTTTCAAAGAGTGTCGATTGGTATAAAGACCAATTAATACCAGTGCCAGACGAGATTGAGTCCGTACCAGATCCCGCTGCACCTCACTAAAACATGACTGTTCAACCGTTTTGTCATTGGACATAAGACCTTCACTTTACCTTTGAATATATGGTCTTTTCAAAAACAACTCTACTTTTGAACCATAGTTTATATCTTCTAAATTTACTTAGTGACACTAAGTACTAGCAACACGACACAAGTCCTGTCAAGAATAATTGTTTAGTAAATAAAAGGGAAGGAATGGTCGATAAGAATAGTAATGGAATGGAAATAACCCACCAAGGAAGGAGGGATTGAAAATGACCAGCCAGGAAGCAATACGAGTTTTAATGCTCAGCCCGATCTATTTTAAGCTTAGCCCGATAGATAGAAAACAACTTATTCGGGAGTACTGCACACTCTTCACTCGTGTCTCTAGAAAACAGAAGAGCTCAAAGAAATAAAATGGGAATCAAACACTATTTTTCCCCCAAAGAGGATCCTGACCAAACCTGTCCATCCACCAGTCCTCCGGCTCCAGAGTCTCGCCATCCACAGGAATTAGGGGAATCTTAAATTGGTTGTAATGATTCATTAGGACATCATAGGCCCTGGTCAACTTCCGCATCAGATCACCCTTCGCCCTGTCATCTCCAACAATATCAGGATGATTTTCCTTACACTTACTTCGATAGCTGCGCTTTATCTCTCCTAAAGTCGCCCGATCCCCAAGCCCCAAAAGTTCCTTGGCCTCGAAAATGGCCTCCCAATCCGACTTCGTCATGATACTGAATCCTTTTTTTTCCAGCTGCTTTCTTCGCCTCTACGCAATCTACCAATATTCGCACTGTGTTTAACCCAGATCAGAACAGCGATCACAGCAGCACAAGCAAAAGTTGCCAAGCCACCGCCAAACATCAAGAGAAGAAAAGGGATCAAACCCGCTGCCACAAGTGAGCCAGCTGAAACAAAACCGGAAATTCCGACCACAGCTACAAAGACCAGCAAAGCAACAGCAATAGCCCATGGTGAAAAGAAGAGAAACACACCAAGGGCCGTAGCCACACCTTTTCCGCCCGTAAAACCAAGATAGGGAGAATACATATGGCCAAGCACCGCAGCAAGCCCGCACAAACCAACAAAAAGTCCCCAGTTTTCTCCCATGGGCAGGACAAGTGAGGCGACAAACACGGGAAGAAATCCCTTTGCCACATCACAGAGCAGAGTCAGAAGACCAAGTTTTTTTCCAAGTACCCTGTTCACATTGGTGGCCCCGATATTGCCACTTCCCTCCTCGCGCACATCTTTGCCAACCATGCGGCTAAAGAGAAGGCCAAAGGGAATAGCTCCTGTCAGATAACTTAATAAAAATGCGGCTAGCAATATAATGGTCATGATCTGTCTACTTTCAGATGGTATTGATTTAGGCGTTGATATTGACTGATACGACATTAGCGCATATCGTATTGAAAAACAACTTTGATGCGGAAAGACTCTTGCTGTGCTATATTTTCCGTCAACTTTTTAACTTCAGCGTGTTGTCTTTGTATTCAAATGATTTCGAGAAGCCCGTTATTCCCAAGTGTAGTTATCTGGAATGACTAGTTATAGGAAGTTTTAGTCAAAAAAAATAACAGACAGAGCGTAGTCGAAGATTACACCGAAAAATAAACCTAACATTCTAATTTTATAACATAAATATCGCCATGAGCCTGCTACCAATTCTTACATTCCCCAATCCAGTCCTTCGTCAAAAAGCAAAAAAGATTACGGTTTTTGATGACTCCCTTGAAGATCTCATCACCAATATGATAGAGACCATGTACGATGCCCCCGGCGTTGGCCTGGCCGCGCCACAAATTGGGGAATCCATCCAGCTGGTGGTTGTAAATGCCTCCCAGGAGGAAGATGGTAAGGATTCCATGGTGATCATCAATCCTGAGATCATAGAAAAAGAGGGCAAACAGGCCGATGAAGAGGGCTGTCTTTCAGTGCTCGATCTTACAGCCTCGGTTAAAAGAAGCCAGAAGGTCACAGTCCGCTATCAGGACATCACAGGTGCAGAGCTAGAGATAACAACCGAAGGCCGTTTTGCCGTTGTCCTGCAGCATGAAATTGACCATCTTCGTGGTATTCTTTTTATCGACCATCTCAGCACCCTGAAACGCGCATTGTATAAGAAAAAAATCAAAAAAATGCTGGCTGCTAAAAATTAATAGGTGGTTTCATGACAGAGACACAGAAAAGCTTTCGCATTATCTTTATGGGTACCCCTGATTTTTCCGTTCCTGCTTTGCAGGGGTTGATTGACGGACCTGATCAGGTGGTGGCAGTTATTACTCAACCGGACCGGCCCAAGGGACGTGGTAAAAAGCTTACGCCCCCCCCGGTGAAAGTTCTTGCCGAGTCAGCCGCTATCCCTGTACTGCAACCCACCAAAATCAAAACCGTTGAATTTGCATCGGAGCTGCGTGCCTTTAATCCGGATCTGATTATTGTTGCAGCCTATGGCCGTATTCTCCCCCCATCTATTCTCGACCTGCCACCTCTTGGCTGTATCAATATCCACGGATCACTGTTACCACGACACCGGGGTGCTGCTCCTATTCAGTGGGCAATCCTTGCAGGAGACAAAGAGGCCGGAATTACCATTATGGAAATGGATGTGGGAATGGATACAGGTGCCATGCTGCTACCAGCATCTGTTCCGGTTTCCTTAACTGAAACCGCAGGAGGCCTCTTTACAAAACTCTCGGAGCTTGGGGGCACCACGCTTTTAAAAGCTCTTGATCTTCTGCGGCAGGATAAACTCCCCCCTATTGAGCAGGACCACACCCTTGCCACCGAAGCACCTCCACTCAAGAAAGAATATGGTGCCATCGACTGGAACAAATCAGCCTGGGAAATTCACTGCCTGATCCGCGGCATGGACCCGTGGCCCACTGCCTACGGTTTTCTTAATGGAAAACGTTTTCGATTTTTTGCCCCGGAACTGACTGACACCTCCTCTACGCAAACGCCTGGAACGATTATTCAGGCAGACCGTAACGGACTTCTTCTTGCCACGGGTGATGGGACACTTCTCGTTCGTGAAATCCAGCCGGAAGGGAAAAGACGTATGAGTGTGGAAGCGTATATCTGTGGCCAACCGCTTGAAAACGGGGAAATTTTCACGCCCGTCCAAAAGTGCCCATGACTTCTCCTGCCACCATTGCCTACCTGGATTGCTTCTCAGGAATCAGCGGTGATATGCTTCTTGCTGCCCTTCTTCATGCAGGGCTTCAGGAAGATATCCTGCAGGAAGAGCTTGCTCGGATCAAAGGAGTTGACTTTACACTCTTAGTGGAAGATCAACTCCGTTCCGGGATCGGCTGTAAACAGGTTACAATTCACTCCCCTTCCAAACAGCAGTTCAGGCACCTTGGAAACATTATTGCTCTGCTTGAGGAGTCAACCCTCCCGGCAACTGTTGTAGCAAAAGCGTCCATGCTGTTCACCCGCCTTGCTGAAGCTGAAGCAAAAGTCCATAATATGAGCATCGACCAAGTCCATTTTCATGAAGTGGGCGCTGTGGACACCATCGTTGATATTGTTGGTGTCCTGATAGGATTCAGGACACTTGGAATCAAAGAAATTATCTGTTCCCCACTCCCCATGAGCCATGGATTTGTCCGCTGCGCTCATGGTAATCTCCCCCTACCGGCACCTGCCGTCTGTGAACTCTTACGTGACACACCTGTCTATGGCGTTGAACAGGAGAAAGAACTGATTACTCCCACCGGAGCCGTCTTAGCCACTGGTTTAGCAAGTTCCTTTGCTAAAATGCCTAGCATGACAGTACAAACTATAGGTTACGGGTCCGGAAGCCATACGCTGAATGGAGATCAACCCAATTTGCTCAGAGTGATACTCGGTAAAGCGATGTTGTCTACGCTGGAAAGTGATGTGGTGGAAATCATCGAGACAAAACTTGATGACTGGAACAGTGAAGGATTTCCCTATCTTTGTGACCTGCTCTTTGCTGCCGGAGCCCTTGATGTATCACTTAGCCCTCTGCTCATGAAAAAAGGACGCCCCGGACAATTACTGCAGGTCATTACTGACCCTGCTCACGGCCTTGAGCTAAAACAGATTATCTTCTCGGAAACGACCACGATTGGGTTGCATTTTCGAAAAGAGGAACGTATGACTCTGGCACGAGAAGCCGTTATGGTTTCAACTCCATGGGGAGAGATTGTAGCGAAAAAAGTTCAAACCCCTAAAGGAACAGTTATTTACCCAGAATATGACGCCTGCAGACACGTTGCGGAGAAACACCAAATACCTCTTGACCGTGTGTATCGTGCCGTTTCTTGTACAGATAAAAGCATCTAGAGCAGCACCCCATACAGTCAGTTAACATCTTTACTCCATGCTCTAACAGCAGGCCACTCTGAACACATAGGGCCTTTACTGCATCCCTTGCTAAACCCCATTACATTCAAAAAATTACAAAAATCCAGGTAAAGACACTCACACCCTGAACCCCTCCACATCAATCTCATAACGACGCAAAATCTTTTGTAACGCTGCACGGGTAAGTTCTGACATACGTGCAGCCTGCGAAATATTACCATCGCTTTTAGTGAGAAGAGTGTGCACGTACTGCCGGGTAAAAGTGTCAAGGCAGCTCTCTTTGGCCGATTTATAGGGTATCACTTCTTCACCAAAAGCTGATTGCATCCCACCCAGCTGTAACGAGTTCATACCACTCTCCAGCATCAAATGATGACTATCTATCTCAGGTTCACTACAGAAAAGAAAGGCACGGCGAATAGCATTTTGTAATTCCCGAATATTTCCGGGCCAACGATGTGTACATAATATTTCCAATGCCGCCGGAGACAGATTTTTCTTCTCTTTTCCCAGTTCTTTTCGTACTTCATTTAAAAAATGTGCACTTAAAAGTGGAATATCATCCACAATTTCACAGAGTGACGGCATGCGCAGGCTAAGCACTTCAAGACGGTAAAAAAGGTCTTCCCTGAAACGTCCATCTCCTGTTTTTGTTTCCAGATCCGCATTCGTAGAAGCGATGATACGCACATCAATCTTGCGGGGATTTGCAGCACCCAGCTGTTTGATTTCCTGCTCCTGCAAAACACGTAGCAACTTGATCTGGATACTTACCGGAATATCTCCGATTTCATCAAGACAGATTGTGCCACCATTCGCCTGCAGAAATAACCCGTCATGATCCCTCTCTGCCCCGGTAAACGCCCCTTTCTTATAGCCAAAAAGCTCAGATTCCAGCAAATGCTCCGGTATTGCCGGACAATTCACCATCACAAAGGGTTTTTCACGCCGTTCACTTAAGAGATGAACAGCACGGGCACATAACTCTTTGCCCGTACCGGACTCCCCACGAATCAGGACGGTGTAACCACTTTCTGCCGACGTTTTAATGATTTTGTAAAATTGCTGCATGGGCAGGCTCTTGCCAATGAATCCTGGAACACTCGCCTTCGGAATTATCTGGCTGCGCAGTTCTTTATTTTCGTTAAGCAGCGCACTGCGTTCAAGTCCTTTGCGCAGGAGTCTGGCCAGCGTATCAAGTTCCAGAGGTTTGGTGATAAAGTCCCAGGCTCCTCGTCTTATTGCATCCACCGCAAGCTCGATGGTTCCATAGCCAGTCATCATGATCACTGTGAGTTCGGGGCGTACAGCCTGAATCTGATCCAGTACCTCAAGCCCGTTTGTCTCGCCCATCATGATATCCATCAGTACCAGAGCGATATCCTCCCGCTTCAATCTTTCAAGCGCCTCATTTCCGTCCTTTGCCGTCAACACCTCTATATCCGGTAGACGTTTGGCAAAACTTCGTTTCAGGCCGCTAAGCAAGTCCGGTTCATCGTCGACAAGCAGGATTCTGGTGAGAGGAGGGGATTGTCTCTTCATTGATTACGCCCTTTCTAAATGGAGGAGGATTACAATTTTATCTAAAGTGTTGTCTACAGGATATCTACAGCAAATAGTTTCCATTAGAGTCCCGCTTTGGGCCTATTAGCTTAAGATGTGGAAAAACTTTCCTGGCAATAAAAAAGGCCAGTACAATAACAGAAAAAAGGATGAGCAGCCTGATACCATCGGTAATCGTCGCAGCTCCATTCAACAGAATGCTTTCCAACAGATCATAGGAGCACCACAGGCCTGCCAATCGATAAATTCCACCATGAAAACGGAAGACGAAATAAGAAAAAATAAGGGGCAGCACGGTTTTAATCAGAAGAAAAAGAGTCGGTTCATTCAAATTAATCGGTAACTCTGTAAGAACAGTCAAACCAGCGTAGAGAACAAGAAGGATCGTCAGCAATCCATTGATGATTAAGTACTGTTTTCGAAGTTCCGACGTAGGGATACTGGCAATACAATATGCGTATTTAGCGGTTTCCGAAGGATTTGATTGAATATGCTTCTGAAAAATTTTCTCACGGCTCGATTCACTTTCCATCTCTGCGATTATTTCATTACTGATATTAAGCAATCCCATAATTCGTCCTTTCTGTAAGGTGATAAGAAAAAAATCCACACTATTTGGTGAAGATACCTATACTGGCTTACCGGTCATCACCGGTGCTGGTCAAACTCTCCCGGGGAGACCGGCAAAATAACGGTGAACCGTGCTCCATGCCCAGATGTTGACTCTACCTGTATTTCCCCGTCATGTTCCTGAATAATCCCGTAACTGACGGACAAACCAAGCCCGGTTCCCTGGCCGGGACCTTTGGTACTAAAAAAAGGATCAAAAATTTTATCCAGAATTTTTTTGTTGATTCCCGGTCCGTCATCTTCAATCGCAATGAGTATCCGGTCATCCTCAAACCGGGTATCGATGGATATTTTTCCTTTGTTTCCAGCTGCGTGTATCCCGTTCATAATCAGGTTCACAAATACCTGCTGGATACGTCTGCTATCCATCCAACAAGTGGGGAGATCAGGATCGAGTGTGCATAGAAGATCTATCCGGTTTTTCTTGAATTGCTGCCCAACCATGGAAAGAACACTTTCAATAGCTTCATTCACTGACCCGAGCTGTCGTTCTATTCGAGATTCACCACTACGTGAAAAATCAAGAAGGTCGGCAACAATCCGTTTACAACTTTTCGTATGACGTTCAATGGTATTAATATCGTTAAATATTTCTTCATTGTCTCTGTTTTCTTCTTTTATAATATCCGTGTGGCAGAGAATAACACCGAGGGGGTTGTTGATCTCATGTGCAACCCCGGCTGCAAGCTGCCCTACAGCCACGAGTTTTTCTGTCTGCTGGATTCGATGCTCAGTTTCCTTGATCACGGTCACATCTTTTGCCAGACAGACAATAGACTGAATGGAATCGTCACTACTAAGTATCGGATAGAAGAAAATATCGAAAATTGAACCATCATCTAAGCGGATTTCTTTTCTGTGCTGCTTTTCTGTCTGCAGATCAAGTGTCTGCAGCTGTTCGCTAAAAAGACACTGTTGCACCGAAGAAATTGCATCAATATTCTGCCCTGTTACCTTATTCATATCCAGGTCATGCCGAAGGAGAAAACTCTGGTTGGCCATTTGCAAAGTGCCGTCGGGAGCGATCAGAATAAGAGGGTCACTAATACCATCAAAAACCGACTGCAGAAGTTCTGTATTCTGCCGAAGGGACTGTATATTCTGCATACTTTCTATCATTAATCCGATCTGCTGTCCTATGGAAAGAAGGAGTTCTTGCAGCGCACAGTTCAGAGTTTCACAACGGAGTTCAGTGATCAGCATAATTCCCAGAAGACGCTTACGGCAACTGAGAGGTATACTGACGGTGAGCATGTCATATTTATCCGATGGGACAACTTTAATCTGCTCATGTTCAATCTTATGCTGCTGCGGTTCCAGCAGGGGCGCATTTACTGCTGTTTGCAGAAGATAGGTATCTGATATCTTGTCATGGAGATAAATTCCCGCGCCTTTTGCCGGGATAACCTTCAGAGCTTCAGAAAGTACCTGGCGAAGAGTGGTCTGCAGGTCGTCCGTACTAGTGATCAGGCCGGTAATTGTGTTGTGCAGCATCAGCTCTTCATTTCTCTTCTTAACCTGTTTTCGCGCCCGGCTTTCCGATAGTTTCAAAGCTTCAGTGCGATCAGCAACAATATTTTCCAGATTGTCAGTATGTTCAACAAGTCGTGAACGACTTTCTTGCAAATCTTGCACCAGGGTTCTCGCACTGCGAAATAGCTCTTCGAGCTCTTCTCTGTGCCCCTTCATAGTTTGAGGTAAGGGTGCCTTGTCGTTGTCATCAAGGCTTGTACGAAAAAGTGCCAGTAGATCCCGCAGATTTGTAATAATAAGCTGATGAAAGAGAAGCCAGATGATGGAGTAAAGCAGCAGAGCCAGAACCAGAACGGTTCCGAACATCCGAAATGATCTCTTCCAGATTTGAGCAAGCCCCTCTTCAAGCGGAATAGAAATAGAAAGAACACCTCCGACTTCATCAGCCCTGCGATGGAACCCTCTCACTTCTCCATAGATGGTGGTGATAGCCTGTGGCGCTTCATCCGGAGTCCCATGGCAATGCAGGCAGGAACTGCCGAAAAAAACCGGCCTATACAGGGTGAAATAGCGCTCAGAGTCCAATCTTTTTACAGTGTGCCACTCCTGCTCTTCAGGATGGGCACGAAAATACTCTATCATCTCCAGTTCCTGCGTATTTGCCTCAAAACCCGGATTTCTGGCATCTATGGCAGTCCGCCGATACTTAAAGGCTGGCAACACATCTTTAAAACGATCCATGATAACCCGGGTTATGTAAGAGGTAGACATCGCTTCAATAATAAACTGATCCTCCCCCAGTTCTTTATACATACGCGGCCGCAATACTTCTCGAATATAACCGCGAGTAGCTTCAAGGGTAGTCATAACCAACTCAGTCTGCCGGAAAGTCTCCTCCACAAGCAGGTTCTTCTGAAAATGATAGATGATGGTCGTGGTAAAGAGGCAAAAGCAGAAGAGTATGACTCCCAAACCCACTTGAAATCGCAGTTTCAAGTTGTGTTGATCCTTGTCGGCGAGATCCCGAATAATATCTTTCACTGTACTACTCCCTGATCGCTAATCTTAAAGAACGTAGATGCTTCCGCAAGTATACACACCCTCCCCCCATATGTAAACCAGCAGATGCACCCCGCGCCATGCCAGCTAAATTCCACGACCACACCACACGAAGTAATGTCGTCATATCGTACCCCTACAATAATTATATTTTTTTGTTCCAATCAGGAACGAGGGTTGCAAGATGATCAAATCATGCCCAAAAATAAAACAAAAACTGAGAGGAAAATAATGCAACGCACGTTTGTAACACCTGTTCTTGTCTTACTTGGCATAGTTGGAATCTGCAGTTTGATGGCAACTACAAGCCTTTTCGATCCGCTTATTCACTTTATCCATACAGGAGACATTACACCTGTACAGGCCGTATTATGTCTCCTTTTTACCATAGGTGGCTTTGCTGCCTATGTGTACCTTTTAAATCTAATCTGCAGTTACTTTGTGCCTCGTATTGATGAGGCCCAGAGCAGTAGCGCAAATAAAGGAGGTTTGACACAGTAATAATGGGGAAGAACAGAAAGAGTATGACCACAAACAATGAAGGAGGAGTTGTATGTCACAAATAAAAGAACAGATGCCGACCCTAATAATGGGTGGGTCCTTACTTATATATGGACTCATTGCAAAAACAGGTGCCCTGTTGCCCCTGGCAAAATCTTTGGCCACCCATAAAACATTGGATTTACAGATCACGATGACCTTAGTAGTGGGCTGCATCGCAATTGTCGGAGCACTCATTAACACCACAAGAAAATCCGGAACTTCCAACATCGACACATTTATTCTGCGGCCACTTGGCGGGATTGTTTTAATTTTGGTAATGGCCATGGCTATTCGCTGGTACGCAGAGCCATTCATGAAGATTATAAGTAAAAACTTACAGCCAATTCTTGGTTTTAAAATTTATAAGGTCTTAAATCTTAACTATGTTGTTCTGGGGATTTTAGCTGGTGTTGTATTAACGAACACCTGGGGTATCCCGAAATTTGCATCCGAAGGAGTTAAATGTGCCCGCTTTGTCCTGAAAATGGGAGTCATTATGCTTGGCGCCCGGTATTCATTTGCCGAGCTTGCAAAACTTGGTGTTTATTCGGTTTTTCTCGTTGGATTTTTCGTGCTTGGTACTGTTTTTCTGGTGCTGTGGCTCGGAAACCTTTTTAAACAGCCAAAATCCATGACCGGAGTTCTTTCTGCTGGAATGGGTGTTTGTGGTGTTTCGGCAACCGTTGCTGTCGCACCCGTTGTAAAAGCAAAATCAGCTGAAATGGCCTACACTATCGGAACCATTCTTTCCTTTGGTATCATCTGTATGTTCGTCTTCCCAACCATCGGTAAACTTGCCGGTATGAGTCCCGTTCAGTTTGGTGCATGGGCAGGAACCGGAATTCTGAACTCTGCTCAGGTTGCTGCTGCCGCTCTTGCTTTTAATGCAGTGGATATTGAAACGCTAAAAGTAGCTGAGATTTTCAACATTACCCGTGTTCTTTTTCTACCTGTTATTGTTCTTGTGCTTGCCACATGGTTTGGCAAAGAGACTGGACAGAAGTTAAGCTTCAAAAGCGTTGTAATTGATAAATTCCCAGTTTTCATTATCGGCTTCCTGATTCTCTTTTTTATGTCCTCAATGGGTCTGTTTTCACCTCCAGATCATTACAAAGGAAAATATATAGACGTATCCTATAATGACCGTAGTCAGGTTACTCCTGAAGAGCTAGAGACCTTAAACGGTGCCATGGCAGAAAATGTATTTTCTGGCCTGACTCCAACACAGCTTGAAGCAGTAACAAATCTTATCGAGCAGCACCAGATTGCAGGTAACTATGCAGACCGCGCCGAAAAGAACAAATTTGACAAAACCGGTCGTGACCGCATGACGCAGTTACAGGGAGTTCTTGCAGCCGCTAAAGCCAAGCAAGTAACCTTGTCCAGTGACGTTAAGAGCGCGCTGAAACATGCAGTCAAGCAGGTGAAAAAGAAATCCAAAACCGTTGTAACGCTTACTGACTTTATGATCTGGT
>CAZDJE010000076.1:0-18997 GCA_964505715.1 uncultured Desulfocapsa sp.
CCAAAATAAAAACTTGCCGTTATTGTTGGGATGCAGGCCGGGTCGGGAACCGCTGTACTGGTATTGAGATTGGTAACAGAAGGATCTGTTGCAGGATTCTGTAATTCGTCAGTACCAAACTGAAAACCATTGCTCACCTGCACACTAAGATCTTCCGTCGCCCCCTGAGCCAGATCAATCATGGAATATTCTGAGATATGGGCTGTCACAACAACTTGTGCCGGAGCCTGCCCCGGCGTATAGGAGCCAAAGGGCATTTGCAGAACAACTATAGTATCATTTTCTTTAAGAGCAGTCCCATCAGGATTGGTGGATATCTCAACAGGATCGCCATTGATATCAACGGCATACGGGTGCAAAAGAGGAGTGCTTCCGTCATAGACTAACCAGTCCGCCTGTGGAGGTGTTAAATTAATTCCCAGATAACTTGCACTATCAAAAATAATTCCATCATTATCAGGATCAGTCGCAACTGTTTCATCCCCGGCAGTATTACTTGATCCGCTCTCAAAATACAAATCAATGTATGGCCCGTACAGAGTGCCACTCGTCGTATTATCAAGAGTAACAGTAAAGGTAAACGGCTCACCAATAAGGGGGTCAAGTACTTCAACGCTTTCTTCTTCCACTAGAGCAGCATCTACTACTTCTACTGCTTGTTCAGTATCCGTGTTTCCTGTGTCTGAAGTTTCCACTAAAACATCATCAGCGTCATTCTCCGCAACTAACTCCCCTGAATTGTCTCTTGGCTCATCACTATCAGAAGTTATTTCCAAATTTTCATTGGCGACATCACTTTTCTGCTCATCTCCTGCCGTTACTTCAACAACATCCTCGTTTCCGTCACCAGTATCACTATTAACTGTATCACTATTAACTGTATCTTCACTGCTGTCCGAGTCGACAGCAGTCGCAGAGGGAACATCAGCAACAGGTGGCGTTACGTCCTCTGCCGTTTCCGCTAGAGACATCTCCCCGGCATCTGCGACGACCAAGGGGTTAGCATCAAGAAAGATGCGATCTTCAAGCTGTTCAAGTATTAGAGGTATTCTTTTTTTCATCTGTTCAGCCGGTAGAATAAGTTATTTAGCATCCGTCAAAAAATAAGCTCCTCTCACTCAATCAAGGCACCAGAAAGAGCCTACCGCCGTAAAGAAGAGCTAGAGGAAAAAACCACTTCTAAGCAGTACTGTTAAGACATATAAAGGTCTTAGATAAAATAACCTAGCACATAAACTAGTGCAATAAAAAAATCAGTACTCATTCTCATTAAGCGAAAAAATAGATACATTATTTAGCTCCTGTTACTCACGAATTGAGGTGGCCGTGAGCTCAAATCAGGCACCAAACCTGTCCTCACCTCGCCCCAGAGACAGTAGCGATAGCCTCATCGCGGACCTGAGAGCATTCTTCTGTAATCCTATGCATTTTCAGAAACACTATGCTAGGGTATCCCTATTATAAACAGTATTCTGGAAAATCTTAACAGCCGGTAAAACATGAAAAAAATTCTCTCTGTTTTTGGAACACGACCAGAAGCTATCAAAATGGCTCCAGTTCTAAAAGAACTTGAAAAACATCCAGACGCGTTCAAAAGCATTATCTGTGTCACGGCCCAACACCGCGAAATACTTGATCAGGTAATGCATCTCTTTCAAATCAAAGCGGATTATGACCTAAATATCATGAAACCCGGTCAGGATCTTTTCGATATTACCTGCAATGTCTTACTTGGACTCAAAAAAATTTTTGTACAAGAGCAACCCGATATGGTGCTAGTCCATGGAGACACTACGACCACCATGGCAACTGCCCTTGCGGCTTTTTACAGCCAGATCCCCATTGGTCACGTTGAGGCCGGGCTGCGCACCTATGATAAAAAAGCACCTTTTCCGGAAGAAATAAACCGACAGCTTACAGGTCGAATGACTGATTTCCATTTCGCACCCACTCAAACAGCACAGCAAAACCTCCTCTCAGAGGCAGTTCCGGAACAAACAATCCACGTAACGGGTAACACCGTTATCGACGCGTTACTGCATGCGGTGGAGAAGACAAAAGAGGCGGATTTCCGTGCAGAACTTGAAAAGAATCTTCTCCAGCAGCACCCCGGAATACTTGGCAGTAAACGGTTGATTCTCGTCACCGGACACCGCCGGGAAAATTTTGGTGACGGTTTTGAATCCATCTGTAAAGCTCTGAAATATATCGCAACAAGCCACCAGGATGTGGAAATCATTTATCCGGTTCACCCGAACCCCAATGTGCAGGAACCGGTAAACCGCATCTTAGGAGATATCCCATCGGTTCACCTGATTAAACCCCTTGAGTACCTTCCCTTTGTGTACCTCTTGGATAAGTCTTATTTCATTATCACAGATTCCGGCGGAGTCCAGGAGGAAGCGCCTTCACTTGGCAAACCTGTTCTTGTGATGCGGGACACAACGGAAAGACCCGAGGCCGTGGAGGCAGGAACAGTCAAACTGGTTGGAACCGATTATGAAAAGATTACCAAGGAAGCAGATAAACTGCTGAATGACCCAAAGGCCTATCAACGGATGAGCAAGGCCCAGAATCCATATGGTGATGGCCTGGCCAGTAGCCGAATCGTCGCTGTTTTAAAACGGATGAATGAAATCTAATGGAACTTATCGATCTTATTGCACTCTACTGGCTTGGAATCAAAATCCTTCTCTATTTGAGTGCGATTGTAATCTTCGTCTCAAGTCTTGATGATGCATTTATTGATATTTATTACTGGGTGCGCAGGTTATATCGTGCACTTTTTGTCCGTCCAAAGCACCCTCCCATGGCTGCTGAAAAGCTGTATAGCATCCCTGAAAGACCCATTGCTATTATGGTTCCTGCGTGGCAAGAGGCAGACGTTATTCGCTTTATGGCAGAAAACAGTGCCAAAACTTTTGACTACGACAACTACCATATTTTTATCGGCACCTACCCCAACGACCCGGAAACACAAAGCGAAGTCGACGATGTTGTAAAAGAGTATCCTCATATCCACAAAGTGGTTACCAGTGAGCCGGGGCCTACCACTAAGGCGGATTGCCTAAACCATGTTATTGAGCGTATTTTTGAGTTTGAAAAAGAAAACAATATTGAATTTAACTGCATCGCCTACCACGATTCTGAAGATGTTGTCCATCCCCTAGAACTTCGTCTTTTTAATTTTTTGATTCCACGAAAGGACCTGATCCAGCTTCCGGTATTACCTCTGCCGAGAAAGTACTATCAACTGGTTGGCGGCCATTATATGGATGAATTTGCAGAAGCTCACGGCAAAGATATGGTCGTGCGTGAAAGCTTAACCGGAAACGTACCCAGTGCCGGGGTTGCCACAGCATTCTCCCGGCGGGCAATTTCCATGCTCTCCAAGCTCAATAATGGCGTGGTTTTTGATACCGGATCTCTCACGGAAGATTATGAGATCGGCTATCGCTTAAAAGAATTAGGAGCCAAGGAAGTATTTATTAAATTTCCGGTGTTTTTCAACGAAACACCGCCCGGCCGTTACCAGCCAAAGGACAAAAACTCAGGGGAAATGATCTCTGTTCGGGAATACTTTCCAGCCTCTTACTGGTTTGCTGTACGCCAAAAATCACGCTGGCTGGTAGGCATTGTTTTTCAGGGATGGAAATCCATTGGCTGGCCCAAAACTCCAGCTATGTTTTATATAATGATGCGCGACAGAAAGGCTGTTATCTCCAATCCGGCAAGCCTTGTTGCCTATTTTATCGTGCTCAATATTGTGACCATGGAAATCATCACGGGCCTTAACAGTGACAGTTGGTGGTTTCCCACTCTTATCCCTTATACCAGCTGGCTCTGGGACCTTCTCTACATTAACGGAATTTTCCTTTTAAACCGGTGGCTGCAACGGTTTTATTTTACCACCACATACTATGGCGTTCTTCATGGGCTTCTGGCAATTCCCAGAACCATTATTGCAAACATCGTAAATTTTTCAGCCTTTTTCAGAGCACTATCCCAGGTAAGAGCAGCTAAAAAAAGCGGCCGACCCGTGGCCTGGGATAAGACCAGTCACGATTTCCCCGACCTTCATCCCCATGAGTAAACCTTTCCTCATACTGCTGTTTTTGTTCCTTATCCCCACCTCTTCCCAGGCATCATTCCTTACAGATAACTGGTTGTCCCGTGAGTACAGGGAGTTTCGCAAATACCCAAGAATGGACAAGGCCTACAAACTCATTGAGGCACGAAAATATAAAGAGGCCATTCCATTATTACAAAAAGTGCTGGAAATTGACCCGCTGTATAAACAGGCGTATATCTCTCTTATAGAAACATGCCTGAGCCTAAAAAATTATACGTGCGTTATCGCTTCTTCGGAAAGCTGGAAACAACATGCCCCTAAAGAACAACTTGCTGCATATTATCTAAGCTTTGCCTATCATCACCAGAATCAACATGCCAAAGCAATCGATAATGCTCTGGAAATAGTCACAACTACCATCACCCTTGATACCGAAAATCTTTCTATACTTCTTGATATCCTGATCACTGAACTTGTTGAGACAGGCCGTGCAACAGAAGCCGTTTCCTGGCTAAGCGAATTTTATACGACAGATCATCTTATCCGCACAAGTAGAGTACTTGATTGGTCCGACCAGCTGGTGAAGGAGGGCTTTTACAAGGAAGGCAATCAACTTCTGCTGCAACTGCCGCAAAAACAACGAGTCATCAGGGCTCGCATTGTTCTCTTAGGAAAGTGGGGAAAAACAGCAGAAGCGGCCTCCCTGCTGGAAGCCCAACTGGACCCAGCCCTCAGGAAACATGCTAAGTACTGGCTCTATCTTGCAGAGCTATATCAGGAAAGTGATAACATTAGCGGAGAATTACACGCGCTGCATTCTGGAATTCGCCAGGTAAAAGATAACCGGGTACTCTATCACGCCCTCCTAAATCGTCTTATCGGCCTTGAACGTTTAAATGAATCTGCTGAACTGGCTCAATCGATGCTACGTAAACAGAATGACCCTGAACTACGTCAGCAGCTACTTGATCTGCTTGCTGCAACACAGGATTACGATGAGGCGATCAAGCAAGTTAAAATCATTCTCCAGGACGCCAGCCTGAACCAAAGGCAGCTCTTTGAATTCCGTAGAGAACTCGCGTATTTTCTCGATAAAAGCAACAGGCAGGATGAACTGGCTGAGTTGTTAAGTCAGGACTATGAGAAAAGCGGTAATTATCGCTATCTTTTGCAGGCAGAAGACAAATATCGTTTGCTCGATGAAGATGTCAAGCGACTGCAGTTGCTGGAAAAGAGCTTTCCCTTCAAAAATGTGCCACCAAGCCACCGAAACTATCTCATACTTGAATTAATAAAACTGTATCTGGCAAATAACGATACGGACAAAGCCAAAAACACCGTTATCTATCTTGCCAGTAAAGATCAGTTCAGCCAGGAGCTTGCAGACAGCATACTCGTTCATCTACAGCTAATCGACCGCCCCGATCTTATCAGAAAACTCGCTGAACACCAGATTCAACAGGGGACAGCCACCGGATACACCTATCTCGCCGCAGCATATTGTATGCAGGGGCTCAATAAACCCGGCCTGGCACTGGATTATATGGAAGAGGCCAGAAAACGAGAAACAAGCAGGGAAGAACACAGGACCCTGTTAAAAGCCATGGGCTATCTTGCCGCTGAACAATATCGAGTTGAAGATGCGTTGAACTACTGGCATGGATACTTAACTGAAAAGTTTGATTCGGAGATTGCGCTTCGCACAGCTCTGCTTGCCCTTACCTCCAATCACCCGGAACAGGCAGTTCCACTCCTGACTCAACTTGGAAAACAAAATTTAAATCCTGATCAGATGGCCCAGTACGTTTTTGCTAGAGGACTGGTGGCGGAAGATAAGAAACGCTTACCCAGAGCCGAAGTCCTGTTTGAGATGTCCCTACTTCTTGATTCCAACGATGAGGTTCGTCACAGACTAAGCACTCTTACACAAAAACTTGATAATCCGAATGAAACACTGATCCATCTCAATGAGCTTATTATTGCTCAACCAAACAACTCTGTTTTTCTTGCCGAACGCGGATATGTCTACAACGCAATGAAAAAGGATGAGGAAGCAGTAACTGATTTCAAAGCTTCCCTTGAACTCATTCCAGACCGTATGACTCTTACTCCTGAAATTGCCTACGCCCTACTCCGACTTGGAAAACGAAAAGAAGCTTTAGAATGGTTCTACAGGGCGGTAGATGAAGCCCCGTTTTTCCCCGTTGGAGAGAATCCCGAACTGGAAGACAATCGCCTTTTCGGGTTAAAAAGAGGCCTGCAATCCATTGAGGAGCAGTGGGGATTCCAATTAGCATCAATAGTCCGGCTTGATAAGTACCAACAACAGACAGATGCCGTGCCCCCTGTGGCATACGCGAGCTATCAAGGGTTCTATAGTGGAGAGCTGACGTATCGGCTAGACACAATCCCTGGTGGAAAACAAAACGGCAGAATCACTTTGTATGGACGTGGCTTAATCGGGATGCAGGATCAATCCCTGGAAACGATACCAGACACCTTATCTCTGAACATAGGCTTGAAATATAAACTTATGCAGACGAAAAACCTCTACCTGTCGGCAGAACGACTCTTTGGGGTTGGCGACGCAGTATCCGATGATTGGATGCTACGCTTCCAGGGCGGTTATGCCCTTGGAAACGGTTTCAAGCCATCTCTTTCCAACTGGCTCTATTTGCAGAGTTATGCCGATATCTCCTATCTAACGGATCAGGGAATCTACTACTCTCTTATTGAGGCAGATGTCGGCTACCAGTTCAAGGTTCCCATCGGCGCATCACCGGGAGCCACCATTTCCCCTTATCTGAGTAGTCAGTATACAAACAACACCGGAAACGCAGATAAACAAACGGTGGATCGCCTGGATCTTGGTATTGGTATCGGATTATACTCATGGCATCTGGAAAGCAACTATCGGGGTTTTGGTTTACACAACAAACTAAGCCTTGAAGGACGTACAAAGATCTCCGGTAATATGGAAGATAACAATACAGTACACCTGAAATGGGAGTTGTTCTTTTGATAAGATCTATCCTACTCTATACACTTCTGCCCCTACTCTTTATCACTTTTTATCCAGGAGAGCCGTTGTGTGACTGTTCACAGAGCCAACCCTCAACACTGTTCTATCAACCCTGGCAGAGCGACATTGAAAAATCAGATATCTTCTGGAACAATAAATTTGCTGAAATAAAAAATGCCGGGTTCTCTACTCTCCTTGTGCAGTGGTCTGTTTACGGAGAAATTAATTATGCAACATCTACAATAGATACCGATACGAGAAGCGAAGAGCCTTCCTTTCTTGCACGTTTATTAACAATGGCTTCGCAATATAATATCAATATTATAATCGGCCTCTATAATGATCCTGGCTGGTTTGCACACATCAAAGAAGATCCACTGGCACTTGATTTTTATTTACGGAAAATACGCAGCAAACATCTGGCCCAGGCCCGTAAAATCAGTGATGAGTTTAAAGACCACCCGGCACTGACTGGCTGGTATCTCCCTGAAGAAATAGATGACAAAGAATGGCGTTCTCCTGAGAAGCAAAAACTCCTGACCACCCACCTACAGGAATCCACACATCAGCTGGCCCCCCTGGCCCCAGGTCGAACTGTAATGATCTCCAGTTTCTTTGCAGGATTTATGACTCCCGATTCTTACAGTTCCATGCTTACGCATCTGCAAGAAGGAAACAATTTTCTCTGGCTTATCCAGGATGGGCTAGGCACAGGAAGGCTGAGCACAACTGAAACGAGTCGTTACTTACAGGTAATTGCAGAAAAAGCCTTGAGAGACACTCTTGCCTACAAGGGGATTCTTGAAATATTCACACAGTCAGCGAAAGATAAGAAATTTGTTCCTGCAAGCGCTGCTGAGAGTACGGAGCGTAAGAATCTCTGGTGTGAAAAAACGCAGGCTTTTCCGGAGTTTTCATTTTCCTTACGATATCGTTTTCCGTTTACAGATTAGATTGTTTTTCCCTTCTGTTTGTTTCGTCTTTTATTGCTGACAAAAAAAGGTGCATTCAACGATCAGCAACTGATCATTGAATACACCTGTTTTGTATCACTTATGGAGAACTTTGGTATTACCGTGTTACTTCTACCAGTGTCTGCTGTTTACCTTACCCAAACCCGGCGGTAGTAGGTTCTGCGATATACACGACGGTAGCGAATAACTCTACGATAGTAGCGAACATAGGTTCTGGTGTAACGCCTGGTTACCCAGTATCCACCAAGGATGTTTTCAAGTGCGTTACTGTCGAGTTCCTGATTCATTTCCAAGTCGTTAATTGTAATTGCAGACATGATGTTCTCCAGTGATAAATTGTTTGCTTCTTTCTAGTTTGTGTTCTTCTCTTTTCGTACCACCTATACCCAGCCCCTACTGTTTACCTTACCCAAACTCGGCGGTAGTAGGTGCGACGATATACGCGACGGTAGCGAATTGTTCGTCGATAGTATCGAACATAGGTTCTGGTGTAACGTCTGGTTACCCAGTATCCACCAAGAATGTTTTCAAGTGCGTTACTGTCGAGTTCCTGATTCATTTCCAAGTCGTTGATTGTGATAGCAGCCATGATGATCTCCTGTGGTGGATGGGTTGTTGTGAACTCTTTTGTTCGTTTAGTTGTTTTACTTATTGCACAGGGCGTGCCAGAAGCCAAAGGCGTCCCTGCCCCAATCCAACACACTGATTTCAGGACTATTAATCCATCTAAATGCTTCAAGAATTTTGGAATGATGATTTTCTGTGCAAATATGTTTCTATGCAGCCAACAGCAATGTCCGGTTAAGCGAGGACAATAACAACAGATGAAGAGGATCGTCTTCATCTGGTAGGAAATGTGACTAGGAGAGTCTAGTCTTGAAATGCAAGATATCCGTCTGTCATTTTTTAAGATGCCCCGTCCAATAGTGCACTTCAAGACCTGCCCCCATATTCTTGGGTAGTCTGTGGGGAGATTCGGTGTTTCTATCACCCCACTCTCAAATGCTATCCAGACAAATAAATGCATTCGCGTCCAATCAACTAGACACTGTCCACTATTATAGACACTTCGTTCGGTCCTTTTATTTTCTATCCTAATTTTTTTTCAATTAACCCCCTAAGATTGTATTGATTTTATAGTTTCTTTATTCATTTTTCAAAAATGGCATGGGGAGTGCTAATGCTAGTAGCAAGGAGTATATTTTATCCTCCGATTGTTACAAATAATGCATTGAGAGTCTGTGTGTCAGTTAAAAAATTGTCCGAGAACAGGCATTCTCGAACAACTTCCGTAATCAATCCAAAAAGAATGGGGTGTTACTATGATCACTTTGATAAGAAACATGTCTGTTAAGGCGAAACTATGGAGTTTAACAAGCTTTTTAATCTTGGCCCTTGTTCTTTCAAGTGTGCTTTCAATGTCTCTTATTTCTAGCATACTGCACAGCAGCCACGAGTTTGCTGTTGAGGCAGGTTTCGGAGTGGAAATGCTTGAAATAGAAGTGGGGCATCTCAAATGGGCTGAAAATCTTCAGAATTTATTTGTTGAAAATAAAGAAAAACTTGATGTTCAGTTAGATCCGACAAAATGTGACTTCGGAAAATTTCTGGATAGCAATGATGCAGCAATATTAGCGTCTGTTTCTCCGGAAATTGCGACCTTCCTGAAAAAAATAGAAGGTCCCCACAGGCAACTCCATGAGTCCGCCGCAACAATTAATACGATGTGGAAACAAAAACATCCCGGGCTGGACTATCAGTTGAGCGTGCTTTTGGGAACTCACTTACAATTCGTAGTGAAGGTTGCTACTGCCATCCTTACCCATGAAGAGGCTAAGGTAGAAACTGACCCCACACAATGTACTTTTGGTGAATGGTTAGGTCGTGAAGAAGTTCGTACAATGAAAAAGGAATGGCCTGAGTTTGCTGAGATGATCAGTAAAATTGAATCACCTCATAACGCACTCCATTCATCTGTGATTGCAATCAATAGCGCCTATACTATGGATGAAAAACAATTAATCTTCGATGAAAAGCTCCTTCCTGCAATTCATAGTATGGAACTGTTGTTTGAAGAGCTTATTAACATGGAAGAAGTCCTTGTGAAAACACAGCATGAAGCGGAAATTATTTTTCAGGATATAAGCCTACCGGCCCTGGATTTCACCCTCTCCACATTAGACAAGATCAATGCAAATCTTGTAGAGAATGAACATCTGTTAGAAAAATCTATGACAGACACTGGGCAAACGTCAAAAATGATTCTGATCATCGTGAGTCTTGTGACTTTGGTCATAGGCATCATATTTAGTTTAATCATCATTGCTGCCATTTCGAAACCGCTTTTACAGGCTGTTGAGATGACGAACAATATGGCTGATGGCGATTTCACCAAGCAAATTGATTTGGATCAGAATGATGACATCGGTGTGCTTGTAAAGGCATTAAACCGAATGGCAACGACTCTACAGGGCGTTCTGAATAATGTTAAGAATGGCGTACAAACGATGTCGTCCTCTTCGTCTGAGCTTTTAGATGTTTCCAACGAAATGTCGGCTAGCTCAGAGCAGACCAGCGGCAAAGCCCATACTGTATCCGCCGCCGCCGAGGAGCTGAGTACGAATATGGACTCCATCGCCGCCGCTTCAGAAGAAACTTCTGTTAATGTCAATATGGTTGCCTCAGCAGCTGAGGAAATGTCTGCCACCATTTCTGAAATTTCCTCAAATACAGATAAAGCAAAATCTATCACTGACACAGCTGTTGAGCAGTCCCAGAAAGCTTCCCATCAAATTAACGAACTTGGTGTAGCTGCCCAGGAGGTAGGAAAAGTAACGGAAGCAATCACAGAGATTTCGGAACAGACAAATCTGCTTGCACTCAATGCAACGATTGAGGCAGCACGGGCAGGGGAAGCCGGCAAGGGCTTTGCCGTTGTGGCCAATGAAATCAAAGATCTGGCAAAACAGACATCTGAAGCCACAAGTGAAATTAAAGATAAAATTTCGAAAATTCAAGATGCGACAGCAGTTTCGGTGAAAGACATCACCCAGATCACAGGAATCATAGATGAAGTCAGTGATATGGTCACTACTATTTCTGTCACTGTTGAAGAGCAAGCCAATGCTACCCAAGAGATTGCTGACAATGTGTCCCAAGCTTCCATCGGAATTCAGGAAGTAAATGAGAACGTTGCCCAGGCATCCTCTGTGACTGGACAAGTAGCCGAAGAAATTACGGAAGTTGGAGAAGGATCAAATGAGATTAGAAGCAATAGTATCAAGGTAAAAGGTAATGCTGAAGAGTTGAGTGGGCTTGCAGGAAAGCTAGGCGAGATGGTGGATAAGTTCAAGGTGTGATTCGTACCTTCCAAATATGTTGGAAGCGAAGACCTGTGAAAGTACAATCTGGTATTGCGTTAAAATCTTATGCAGGATCATCTGACAGACGGACCGTTGCTGGAACACACGGTCCGTCTGTCAGTGTTTTTGAGCCTTGAACAGCGGCCAAAATAAAAGAAGCATAGGTGGGGAAACAACCATTTATCATACACTGCTCCCGTCATGGGAGAATAGTAATATCTGGATAGACCCCCTGCATATCACCAAACAGGAAAGGCTGAATATTGTTTAATGAAAGCTTACGGTTATTTTGTGCGTGTCCTTTAACATTATTATTGTGATCATGGAAAAAAGCCCCGTTGACTTCAAGGATATGATTTATTCGTTGTTTAAAAGCCTGGACAAAGGCTGAGCCGCTCCCTTCAAAATGCATATTGCCCTGATTGGTATATGTTTCAATCCTTTTGAGGTTTTCTAATGAGATGCTGTTTTCTGCAAGCTCCTGTTGATTGGTGATGAGTCCCCAGGCTATTGTATCCTCAGGAATCCAGAGGGGCTCTTTTGAATCAATGATGGTGTGAGGCATAATTACACACCTTTTACCAATGGTCAGTCTACTTTCAGGTTTACCGTAAAGAAAGCTATTAAAACCAACAAAAACCTCCTCAGCCAAGTCTGCTTCGATAATTTTTGCACCATGGGCCGTTACATTGTATCCCTCCAGCCGAGAGTTGATAATAAAACAGTGCTCCTGGGCATTTGCCCCTTCACCAAGATACGAATTTTCCAGATATGCTCTCTGGGCGACAAGTACGTTCTCAGAAATTGTTGTGCTTGGCAAAACGACGGCGTAACGATCAAGTGATGCATTTGGGGGAACCTTGATCGAGCTTTCCAGTTTAGATGCGTCAAAAATCTTGTCAAATGAATCCTTTCGCTCATCAATAAAATCAAGCAAAAGCCCTTTTGGCCCATCTTCAGGGGAACATGTGATATATTGCTTCAGACGGTGAAGTGGAAATTGATAGAGAAAGTTGAATTGGCCTGGACTATCGACCCAGACAGTTCCCGGTTCAACTTTGAGATGATTAATTTCACCTGCCTGGATATATGAATACTCACCTATTACGCAATCCCGCATGGTGGTAAGATCGACCGTTGCAAAGGGACCAAGAAAACAGCCGTCTGATGGTGAACCATGGATGTTTGAATAATCAAGCGCCAGAGTATCTTTAATGAAGAACCGTTCCGGGGTTTCTGGGTCATGGGAATAATTATGGACCAGTGTTTTGATAAGGGCACTGGTTTCGATATCGATAAGTTCGTCATTGGTCAGATCAATGCTGAAGTTTTTGTACTGAAACGTGTCACCTTCTCGCTTGAGTTCGTCTCCGCGTATGTCTGATTTATAAAGAAGTGAATTCGATATTTGGCAATTACCTAGAAAATAACTCCCAGCCAATCCGCTATGAATAAACTTAAGTTTAAGTGGGATGTCTGCAGTAATCCCATAGAATGCATAAAATTCACACATCTTATCCAAGTTAATATGGCCTCTTACAAATGGACTAACGTCAAAGACAAGATCTCGTAAGTTGATATTTACCCGTTGAACTATTCTATTGAAAATCCTTTCCATCTCGTCCATGGTGCATCCTTGATTAGAAATATGGGCACGCAGACCCAATAGTTTTTATTTCTTGATAATTGTCAGGGCTGTTACGTATGCTCCTATTACCCTCTTTTCAATTTTTTCATCTCATGGAATGTTCCGACAAATACATCCGCCATTCGCAGTACCCCAATTATTTCCTCGTCCCGTGTTACTAAAAGTGAAAGATGGTTTCCACTTACCAGCTTGTGAATAGCAATATCCAACGGACTGGATTCAGCAACATACTCTTCAGGTGTTGGTTTTTGCATGAATTCTTCAACTTTTTTCTGGGCAGCGTTTCCCAGTGCTTCGTGGGTTAACACCTTTGTACCAAGACGAACATTTTCTCTTATATTTTCAATATAGGCATTACTAAAATTAAATAATTTAAGTTTGTTAATATCTTCAGAAAGAACATCATCTGGTTCGATAGCTTTGAGTATCCGATGCTGACTGATTCTACCAACAATTTTTTTTTCTTCATCTAGAACGAGCACAGCTCTGTGTTGGTATTGTCCGTGATAAAACTTTTCCTGAGCATCCTCAAGGGCGACCATTGCGTCAAAAAGTGTTGTTCCAAGTGGTACAGCTGCGTATTCGGCAATAGGCACCAGAAGTTTTTTTACTGTATAGTTTTCCATCATATCATTTTACCACGGTTGCAATTTTTGCTCGTACAGGAATGTTTTTGGCGTTCACCCCAGGTTGTTCACCGTGCAGGTCAAATTTCAGCGTAACCCCTGGCCTGAATATAAGGCAGTGAGTTGAGCCGCCAAAGTGAAACATCCCTAACTGGTCCCCCTTGTTAATGTGTTGGCCTTCGTACACCGTTATTTCATTGGATGACACCTCACCCATGCCCACAAATAATACACTGAGCAGTCCGATATCAGGATTATCGGCCTCTATAAATATCAGTGCCCTAGACGCTACGTGGGTGATATATGCCTGAGAATTGTTAGGCCCCGCCTCGTCGAACCCCTCGGTAAGGGCTTCTGCGTAGTATGATCCTCCTATAATACGAGTTTTGACAATTCTACCGCTGACCGGACTGTGCCAGCGGTGGTAACTGAGGGCACTGAGAAAGGCTTGATACACTACCCCTCCCTCAAATTGGGCTGCCAGGGGGTCCATGGCCAGCATATGCTGCAAAGAATAAGGCTGTGCCTTTATCCAGAAACTATCCCGCAGTTGAACATTTGTTGCCAGACGATACGGGGCAGATTCACAGGAATTTGCGATTACTGTGTCATCATCAGGGGCGGCAATCGGGCGCCTGCCCTCTCGGAAGGTTCGGGTGAAAAAATCATCCCATGAAGAAAATCCGTAATAGGCCTGATCCGGGTTACTGTTAAAATCAGCAACAAAGGTGGGCATAGCCTGCCCGGCATCTCTGCCAAACCATCCTCTCTTCGGATCATCAGTGAGTACATATCTTGAATCATTGGATCCCAGGAATTTGGCCCAAACAGTCAGTATTTTTTTCAGTTGACGGTTTACCTTTGTATTTAAAAAGGCGGTGGTACCTGCCGGTGTGCCCATTGGCCAAGCAAGAATAGCGTTAATGGGAAAGCCGACAAGCCCCGTTTTATTAAATTCTGGAGCCTTAGTCATGACTTGATTCATCAGTTGGAGCATGTGCCTGTAATCCCGAACCTGAGGTTTTCCTGTGGGATCACGTTTGAATTTCGGGCTATCAGGTATCTGCTCAAACATCTGGTGAAACAGCATATAGAGTTCCGGATCTCCTTCGATGATTTCCTTGAATTCCTGGATAACCGGAACCAGTTCCCTGTTTTCAGCCCCTGTCTCAGTGATAAGGACTCCCAGCCACTGATCGATAAACTGCTGATCAGAAGGGAGCCATTGACCAACCATAAAAGTGGCGGATTTTGTTATGCCTTGACCTGGCCCACTCTGCTCTGCCCATACATTGGCCCCTGCGAATACGGTCGCAGCTACGATAACGGTGATGAGTTTATGCAGTTTTTTCACAATATCCCTCTGGATCTAAAAAAAGTCCGTTAAAACAACATGTTCTTTTATTACAACAAATTACAGCTACATACTACAGCTTACAGCTTTTGCAAGTCGTAGTATTTCTCAATCTCCCGGCTGGAGGATTTGTGGTTGCCCGTAAGTCGTAGGACCATTTTTCCACTCAGCCCTGTCATACCATGATTCCGGATACCCTACCTCCTGTGCCATCTTACCAGGTTCGTTTACATAGCCGTCACTATATTTTGCAACCAATCTCCAGGCAAAGGCCCACCACTCAGAGACCACACTTTCTGCCCGGGTCTGGGAGAATGTCGTCAGCATATCTCTGGTCTTTTCGGGGTCCTTTGTGTAAAGCGCCAGTGCCTCTTTTTCCATTTCCCTGGTGCTCTCCATTGCTTCCAGTTCCAGTTGCTTCTGTTTTTCCTCTATATCACTGATGATATAACTGTACTTAAGAGCTGCCCAGTTGGCGACAAAGTTAAAGGCCCACCATGCACTCTGTTGATCAAATTTATCACTAAACCCTGTATGATAGGGGGTGGCAATAGAATCAACACCAACATAAAAGGGTGTGATCACCGTACTCATTGGTTCATCTGGACCAAACCATACGATACCGCCAATGGGATCAGGTAGCCAGCTTCTGGCCTGGAGGACAAAGCTGTACCCGCTGCGATAGATGGAGAGGGGTCTTTCCCATGCGCCTTTAAGTTTCGCATCGGGGTCGCCGGTGTCATTTCCAGCATCCATTGGACCGGGATATCTGTAAGGGTTACCAAACGGTCCCGCTGTCACACCTTTGGATTGATCAAATTCTGTTCCCTGATAGTAGTCCCGATAAAGTGCGATCACATCGGGAACATCCACTTTGTTATCGGGTTTGATAGAAAAAGGATATTGTCTGCTAAAGCCATTTTCAACCCATGGCGAGAGGTTCATGGATGGTGCCAGTTTGGACTGAACCCTCCAGATTCGCCTCAGGGAGTAATAAGGATGGCTGTATTCTCCTTTACTGACGGTTCGCAGCCAGTCCAGTTTTCCCTCTTTTGGATTCCACCACTTATACTTTTCTGCCACTTCAAAGAGGTTTTTACTGTAAAGGGTATCGGGGTCATCAGGGTCAATATCCCTGATCCTGAATTCATTGGCCGCAACAAAGACCTCACCATCAGGAACTCTTTTTGCGACCCAGAGCCCACCTTCTCCTTCAGGACTGGGCGCCATCTCAATGACCCATCCTTCCTCGGTGTCTGCAACGGGGAGAGTCTCTCCTGTCCCGTAGTATCCATAGGTGTCAATAAGGTGGCCGATGAGTTTTATTGCTTCCCGTGCAGTTTTGCACCTCTCCAAAGCAACACGGGAGAGTTCAGCACTGTAAAAAATCAATTTGCCAGGTTTGGGTTCTGCCGTCACTTTGGCCCCATTTGTTGCCTCGCCAAACATCAGCTGGTGTTCATTCATGATGCCGTAGTTCCCATCGTAATAGGCGTATGTGTGGGCAACCTGAGGGATAAAGCCCAGAGGGATACTCTGCGGCATATCTGCATCTTCATAAACTGCCCCCCTGTCAGAACCGACATAGCGCCTGAGAACATTTGCATTGAATTCGGGTCGGTTCCCAAGGGAAGAGGCATCGTAGATAACCGGGCGCATGGCGCCTGGCTGGTGATCGGCGGCTGGGACATAAACAAAACGGTTATCGAACATTTCACTATCATCAGAGTGGGCCACAAAAACAGAACCGTCTTTTGTGGAGCCCTTGGTGAATAGCATGGTGGTGCAGGCGTATGCATCGGATATCCCAAACATGGCGATGCTGCCCAAGAGTATTGTTGGGAGTATTGATTTACCTATGTGCATTTTCTTCTCCTTAATGACAAATCGTACTGATCTGTTCCTTAGTTTTTAACAACCTGCTCGGTGCTATTGTCCTGTCATCACACCATACGTTTCACCCATTAGAAGATGTTTATAAGGTCCATCTGTTGTTTTCTCTTCTTTCTGGGCAGTCAGTGTAAATCCGGCTTTCTCCTGAAAAAGCATTATAAAATCAGACCCGCCAAATAGAAAATTGCCGAGCATGTCACCTTTTTCATGGACGATCCCCGGACGGACATTACCTTCAAAAGACCTGAAGAGTTACTATACAAATAACTGTGCTTCTTGATCATATGGGGAAACGAGAGTAAATACAAATGCTATGGGATTTTCCGGTGACAGGATATCAATTAAATTCACACGACTCAAGAATGTATAGTTTTTCTGGTTACATACAAAACTCAGCCATTTTTTCCTGTTCATTCCCGCGGAAGCGGGAATCTAGAGGGTGGCACGAAACTGGATCCCCGCCTCCGCGGGGATGACACATCTAGTCACTTGTAATTCTTACGTTTTATCAGCGTATTACGCCTCAAGCATGTGACGTTGGCTGAGTTTTATACGTAATCAGATAGCTTTTTGCTACAACTGCAGAGTACACCTACAGCCGAAACAATTACAGGGTCGGACCAAGTTATCTCTCTAATATGTTGTTGTGAATTGCAAGGCAGTTTTCAAGTAATCTCATAACCGGCCTCAGAAAGAGCAGCAACTATTTCTTTGACATGTGCACGGCCATTAGTCTCAACAGTTACATCAAGATGCACACTTTTAAAACGTGAAGGATTATGAAACTGATCATGGTCAAGTTTGACAACATTTGCTTTATGTGAGGCAAGAATAGCTGCGATCTTCAACAACTCTCCCGGTTTATGCAGAAGTTCCACGGCAAAGCTAAACAACCTGCCACGGGACACAAGGCCACGGTTGATCATCTCTGACAGTGTGAGTACATCAATATTTCCACCGCTCACAAGACAAACAACCGTCTTCCCTTTTACGTCAAAATGGGCAAGTCCTGCCACACTAAGTGCTCCGGCATTTTCTGCAACGAGCTTCTGACGCTCCATTAAAATCAGAAGCGCCTGCATAATCCCGGTATCCGGTGCTGTCACCATTCCGTCGATTGTGTCCTGAATAATTTCAAGACAGAGATCCCCTGACGCTTTCACTGCGACGCCATCGGCAATAGTGTCCACAGAATCGAGTTCAACCAGCGATCCCACACGTTGCGACTCCGTAATTCCGGCAGCACCATCAGGTTCTACACCAATCACTTGTACCGAAGGGTTAACCGCTTTAATTGCCGCCGCAACCCCGGCAAGTAAGCCGCCACCACCAACGGGAACAAAAACCAGATCAGCGTCACTGCACTCATCAAGAATCTCCAGGCCAATGGTTCCCTGCCCGATAATCACCTCAAGATCATTAAAAGGATGAACAAAGACAGAGCCATGCTCTTTTTCAAGGCGACGGGCCTCAGCGTAAGCCTCATCATAATTGTCACCGTGAAGAATAACCGCGGCCCCAAGCTTCTGTGTGGCCTCGACCTTGATTAATGGCGTCGTCTCCGGCATTACAATCGTAGCCCGGGCAGAACACTGTGAATCCATACCACAAAAGAGCTGCGCCGCAAGAGCTACCCCTTGGGCATGATTCCCAGCAGAGGCCGTTATAATACCATGCTTTCGTTGTTCCGGTGAAAGGCCGGCAATTCGATTAAAAGCCCCACGAATCTTAAAAGAACCGGTGCGTTGCAAATTTTCCGGCTTGATATAAATATTGGCGTCATACTCTTCACTCAAAAACTCACTATAAATAAGCGGAGTTGGCTTGAGAATTGTTTTCAGCCGTTCTTTGGCTTCCAGAAACTGTTTTAACGGAATTGACATAGGTTTTTTTTATATAAAGAGGTTCTTACAAATCCTATCCAGTATTGTATTTACCCTATATTGATCACACCACAATAACCAGTATTTTTGAACATTACACCCATTCTTCTTCAGTAGTGTCCGGTTAGAAAGTTGCATGTCCTTTTTTTAACCGCTTCCGGTG